>NZ_JBMMMZ010000016.1:0-193775 GCF_049725035.1 Streptomyces sp. XH2
AAACCGCCCGGGGCCGGGAACCCCACCCCCCTCCAACCCGGCCCCGGGCACCCCCCACACCGGCACCGGCGGCCCCCGGGGCGGCCCAGCCCCCGGAACCAGGCAGCCCCCGGGCCGAGCATCCCCCGGGCAGGGGCCCCAGCGCCCAGCCAACCCCAGGAGCAGCAATGGACACGTCCTCGTGGCTGTGCCCGAACCGCCCCTTCGGCCACCGCTGGACCACCCGCCCCTTCCCCGAGATCCAGACCCCGCACTGCGCATACTGCGGAACACCCAAGAACGACACCGCGTAGCTTCGAACACACCCAACACCAACACCCCGCCGGGACTGTGACCCCAGACCCCGGCCACGACCAGGCTCCTGTAGCTCAGGCAGGGACAGAGCGGCCGTAAAACGGAACGGCGTCATGGTGGGACGGTTGCGGATGCACCGGGACCGGGCCCTGGCCAGCCAAAAGCACCAGGGTTGGGGAACCTCAACGAGAGACCGTCCAGCGGTCTCGAACCCCCGGCAGGGAAGCGCGTTGTCCAAGCCCACCTACTCGGCACGGGTTCGAATCCCGTCAGGAGCACCAGCCAGACAGCCCTAACGCCCCCATGCAACCAGGGGCGGAGGGCTCCGGTCCGGGACCCATCGCGGACCGGCCGGAGGACACCCTCCACACCCCCAAACCCTCGGCCCCGGGGCAACATCCCCACCCGCGGGCCGGGCCCCACGCCACAAGCCGGCCCCACCCTCACGGGCCAAACCTCAGCCGAAGCCCCCACTGGCCGGAAGACACCTGGCCCTGGAGAGACGGAGCAATTCTGATGGCCATCTACCGACCCGGCGAAGTCAACTGCGGGTTGTGCAACGAACCAACGGGCGTACTGGTTGATGACTGGACAGGGCCGACTCGCGACGAAGGCTGTGGTTACGTCGCCTCGGTCGCACCTTGTCTGCGTTGTCAGGTACACAGCCTCGGCACGCTGGACCGCTGTCCAGATGACTGTCCCGATTGCGCCGAGAACGACGATATTGCGCCCTGAGGGGTTCTCCCCGCAGGCCTGAGTCCTATTCCCAAAGCCGGAGAAGCGATCCGGCCACACCTACGACGTCTTCCGATGACGCCCAGCCCTCGCGCATGCAGGTCGGATGGGCCTCACCTATCACTCGATGACCTCTCTGGAGGATTGATCATGGCCACCTTTCGCGTGCGCCCCCTCGGACACGGCTGGTCACGGACCGCCCTTCCCGACGGCGCCAACAGCGCGCAAGAGCAACTCGTCACGCTCTTCTTCGATGCTCTGGAGACGGTTCCCGAACTCAGGGACCTTCCGCGCGACCCCGACGTCTATGACGTGCGGACAGTCGGTGACGGAATCGCGGTCTACCACCCGGATGTGTATCAGCATGTCTTCCGTGCCGAGCCCGTGCGCGCTGACGGTCAGAGGCGATGAGTAATGTTCGGTGAGTTCATGGTGAATTATGTCGCTCGACTGCGACGCGTGATTTTCAAACACGGGTTTGCTGTGCAAGCGGTTCTCGGTGATGGAGATTCGGCTCCCTTCTGCTACACCATTGGGCTGCACAAGTCGCGCGGCTATGAAGTCGTGATGACAGGTCTCGACGTTAGAACCCTTCAGAGCATCATCCATTCCGTTGTTGACAAACTCAGTGCCACGGAGCCAACTCCTGACGCGCCGTTGGATGGCCTTCTTCCCAACGATTATCAGCTGCTCATGCGGCGGGTCGATTCGTTGGACGAATTCTCCATGTTGCGGGCGGTGTACGGGGCAGAGGTCGCTGTGCCGTTCTGGCAAGTAGTGTGGCCTGACCGCTACGGGGTTTTCCCGACGGAGCCCGCTTGTTCACTTTCGCTGGAAACTCAGCCACTTTTCTAGCTCACGCTCAGCGTTTCAGTTCAGTATCTATTGCGTTGGTCTTCACTACCGACGGGACTCCAGAGGAAAACTTCCATGAGTAAACCTGAGCCACGAAACACAATCGATGAGTTGCGGGATTTCCTCGCGTTCGCGGTGCCGCTACGTTCCGCCGAAATGGCTCACAACCTCCGGCGATGGGGGCACTCGCGGGACCAGGCTGCGACTTGGCTCCAGGGCGAGGCGCAACGTGCCGGGGTGAGCGTGGGCACTTCGGGCGATGTCCTGCAGTTCGCCGACGGTCGGCCTCGCAATGGCCGGGCGCAGTGGCGGGTCGCACGCACGGCCGGCGACCTGGCCAGTGGTGTTGCCGCGGCTTGTCTGCTGGCGCAGTTGGAGGGCGAGCGGGGTGTCATCGCTCTCGGCGACTACTACGGGGTTGCGGACGAGCTGTCCTGTCGAGAGCAGTAGGGGCCTCGCTGTGCGGTTTGGAATCGCGGTATTCGGCCAATCACCCGGCATGAGTGCGGGTTATGCGCTTAGGTGGGTTCGGTTGCGGGAATCCAGCACCGCAACGTCGGTGCTTTCACCGGATGTTGGGGTCCACGGGGAGGGGACGGTAGTTGTCCAGCGGGCGTGTGCGGTTGAGTGGCGGGTCGTCTTGGCAAACCGATTTCCGGCGCCGTACGACAGGGCGTCCGGTGCGGTCCGCTATGGAGATCGCGACGATCCGGCGGGATTTGAATCACACTCTGACGGAGCTGGGGCGGGCGGTCGACAAGCTCGCCGTGGCGCGGGCGGCTGACCTCTATGCCCTGGCCTGGCAGCAGGCCGCGCAGGCACCGCCGAGCGAGACTCGGCAGCAGCGCGCTCGGTTGGCGGAGTACAAGGAGATCCTCTCTTCTCGTCGCTGGCAGGAAGAGGAGCGTCGGCAGGCTGCGGATCAGTCGTCTCAGCCGGTGCTGGAGCAGGAGCCCCGTACGGTGCGCCGACCGCGTCCGTCGGCCAAGCCAACTTCGGGGCGCCCGGCGGTGGTGTGGTCTTCGGGCAGGGTGCCGGAGCAGTCCATGCCGTCGAGCCGCGGTTCACGACGGCGGCCAGCAGCGCGGACCGACCCCGCGGCCACTGCCTCGCGGCGGTCAACGCAGGGGCTGGAGCCGGCGCTGCTGGAGTCCGGTGCGCTGTGGGAGATCGCCACTCAGTTGCGGTCCTTTCTGGAGCAGGTCGCGCAGGCCGGGACCATGACGAGCTGGCCTGCGATTCGAAAGCGCCTTCCGGCCCTGCCTCGTCTGCATCGCGACGACGAGAGTGTCGTTCTGTGGCTGGTCGATGAGGAGCGCCGCGACGGCGAGCCGCTCCTCGCAGCCCTCGTCACCGTCGGAGACCGGCAGATGCATCCCCGTTTTCCGGCGATCGCTGAACAGCTCGGCTTGTCTACCGGGCAAACCCCGGCGCAGCAGCGGGCTGCGTGGGGGGTCGAGGTCTTGCGGGCGCATCAGCACTGGCGTCACCGTCGTTGAGTCACGGCGCGCTGGCCAGAAACACTCGGGCAGCTGAGACGTACGGCGGGTGCTGGAGGGCCGTGACCCGGGCCTGTATTGCTGGAGACCGTCGTCCTGTCGAGCTGGTCATCGTGGACGACGCACTTTGCGCGGAGGTCCGGAGGTCCTGGTGCAGACCGGTGGTCCCAGCTGGTCCCAGCCCGACGGCTCAGTACGTCTGTATGCGGCGTGAATGGATGGCGGGGGTGGAAGGGGCCGCCGGCAGTGGCTTCCCAGGCTTCATGCCGCTGGTGCAGGGGGAGCCGGCCGACCGCTGGATGTGTGTACGTGGCCGACCCGCCGCCTGCGCCTGCTTTCCGATGTGCACAGGAGCGATGGACACGTGTCGAGTGGCGGCTTGCCCCAGCTTTCGTAGGCGCCGACGCGGGGCGGCGCCTACGAACCCATGGTCCCTGGGGTAAGCACTCTAGGAATCACACGGCTCGTAAGGTAAGCGTGTGGACATTGAGGAGCAGATCACTGCGTCGCGGAACTGGCAGCCGGGCGACGCGGGGCCGCGTCCGTACGACCCGGATTCGGCCAGCATCATGCGTATGGCGGCCTTCCTTGAAAGCGCTGCGCGCGTGATCAAGCAGGACCCCGAGGTCTCCGCGGACTTCCATCGTCGTATGGGCAGCGACCCCGAGCAGTACCGGGACCTGGCCTCGACGGACTCCGGCCGAGAACATCTGGCGCGGCTTCTGCAGAAGGACCCGGGATTGGAACTCTTCCTGGCGTCTACCGAGCAAGGGCAGGAGGCACTCGACCGCGTCTATGCCGGAACCGGCGGAGGTGGTGCGATCTCGCCGGAGGCTTACGATCGGATACGTGCCTCCGGGCTGGCCCTGGTCCGAGATCTGCGAGCGCAAAGGCGCGCCCGTGACGCGATGCTCCGCGAGTACGAGCGGCAGCAGCAGCTGGGCACCGGGCAGGCGTAGGAGGTGTGGCGGCCCCGCAACGACGTGCGAATGGGCCACGGGGCCGCCTGTGCCCGCGCGTCCTGTCTGTCGCGGGTACCGCGACCATACGGCCAGCCGCTCTTGCACGCTGCTCGGTATCGCCCAGCCGAGTGTGTCGCCTGGTGCTCGCCACCCGGGGTTCGCGGCGGTCCTCGGACGTGCGTCATGCCCCACCGCGCCGGTCGCCGTTGTTCCTCTGACCCTCTGCACGGCACCTCGCATGAGCGAACCCGGCTCGGGCCGGCCCTGGAGGGGCCCGTCAGGTGCTGCGGACGTTCGGCACTGTCGGGGACGGCGGCGGGCAGCCGCCGGTAGCGTTATCGCAGAGCGACATGGAGGAGGAGTCATGACCGGCCTTCCGCACGACCTGGACGAGGAAGCCGTCGTCCGGAGGATCACTGCCCAGAAGGCAGCCTTCGCCGAGCTGGACAGGGAGCAGCGCGAGTACCGCATCAGTGGCCCGGTCCGCGTCCGTTTCGGCGGAGAGGATTTTGAGGTTCCCCTCACGGCGAAGGACGTCCGGGCAGCGCTCGACTCCGAGCGGCAGCTCGTGTTCGACGAGGAGTTTTCCGCTGCTGGGCCAGGCAGGGTGGGCTCGGTCATCCGCAAGTGGGCGCTCGAACTGATTCCCGGTGACGAGCTGGACCGTGTGGACATTCTGCTGCAGGCCGAGCGTCAGGCCAGCGTTGCTCCGGCGGCCGCCGCGTGAAATATCGCGTCGCCTACGCACCGCTCGCCGAGGAGGCCTTGGGCAAGCTGCCTGAACCGAAGGCGTTCCGGGCGCGTGTGGAGGCCACGATCGGGGCGGACCCGTACGGGCAGGCATCGAGCCAGGTCGGGTCGGACAGGGATCGTCGCGAGGCCACTGTTTCCGGGGTGATCTTGCGCTACGTAGTCTCGGCGGGAATTCTCACCGTGACCGTCGTTCGCTTGATCCCCCCGCCGTGAGCCATCGGCGTGTGCGAGGTCCAGGGCGCGTGGAAGCGCTCTCGTGTCCGGTCCGGAAGACAGATGGTCGGCACCCGGGTCAGTGTCTTGGGATGCCGGCGGAGACGACCGAGTAGCCGGGGTGGCTCTTCCACTGGTCGGCCATGTCCATCAGCTGGCCGAGGAAGCGGCCGGCTTCTTCGGAGTCGCCGGCTTGGACGGCGCTGGCGTAGTTCTGGCTGAGGTCGTGGGCCTCGTGCCATGACTCGACGTAGGCGTGATGGCCCTGTGGGTGCTGCTCGTCCCGTTGCTCGTCCTGGCGGTCACGCACGAACGTGTAGACCCGTACGCCGGTCTGCAGATCCACGGTTCTCCCTCGCTGTCTGGGCGGGCGACGACTGTACCGCCTGGCGTTGCGCACATTCTCTCCGTGGCGTTCCCGGGGGCCGGCGTCGGGCGGGCGGCCAGCGGTCAGCGTCCCGATCGCGGAGGACGCCGATACCGACCCCAGTCGCTGCTCGGGCACCGGTCCCCTCGTCGGGGCTGATGTGTTCATCCCGCAGGAGGGATGCGGCGACCGCAGCACTCGGTCAGGTCATCTCGCTGCTGGTCGGGCCGTGCGGGCCCGGCGGGCAGCCTGGTACGCCGCGACCGGATCGGCGGAACATCCAGCGGCAGGACGCCATTCTTCGTTGAAGGAGGTGAAGGGAAACCACGCGCCGTCGGGCCCTGGGCGCAGCTGGATGCCGGCGGTGGTGTCGGTCAGCGTGCCGTCGATGATGTCGATGCTGCTGAGGGCGAGCAGGCGCGAGGCCCGGATCGCTTCGCGCGCGTGTTCCAGGGTGGTGGTGGGTGTCGGGGTCGGGGCGTGGGCAGCGTGGGCGCCGGCTGGTCCGCCGTGGCGGTAGCCGATCATCATCGTGCGCAGGGTGGATTCGGTATGGCCGGTGGTGTGGGCGACGTCGGGGAGTCGGCGGATTCCCTCAGGAGTGGCCAGGATGCGTACGGCGTCAGCGAGGGGATCGTGGGGCTGTCCTGTGGCGCCGGCGCCTGTCAGGAGCGCGCGGGCGCGGTCGGCGGCGTCTTTGGTCATCCACGCCAGGTCCTGGGCTGAGGGGCAGGGGGCGGGCGGGTCGTCCAGGGTGTCGGTGATCGGGGCGACGGTGTCGAGGTCGGGCTCGGGCGTGGGCTGCTGTGGGGGGCGGTTGGCCCATAGGGAGTAGAGCTGGTCGGCGCGGACGGTTCCGCTCGCGTCTGCGGGGAGGGAGCCGGGGTCGGTGTCGGTCAGGCGGTCGCGCACGAGGGCGGCGAAGGACCGGGTGGGCATGCCGCGTGCGGCGAGCAGGACAGATGCGGTGCCGGCCAGGCGTTCCGCGATGGCGTGGCCGAGGGCTGCGCTGTGGTCGCAGACGCGGCCGGTTCGGCCGGTGGGGCAGGAGCAGGAGAAGGAGATCTCGTCGGCGCTGGGGACGATGGCCATGCCGCCGGCGTGGCCGGGGTCGGCGATGGCGGCGGGGACGCGGTTGGCGAGGAGGTCGGCGACGGCTTGGGGGATGTCGGCGAGCCGGTCGGCCAGGGTGTGCCATTGCGCGTCGGTGAGTTCAGGCAGGGCCAGGACAGCCTTGTGCGTGGCTTTCTTCGCGCCGATGGCGGCGGCGAGCTGGCCGGGGGCGGCGTGGATCTGGCCGACGGCGCCGTTGCGGTGGAGGTTGAGGCCTTTGGTGTAGGAGCCGGATCCGCCGGTGGCGAGGTGGAAGTTCTGCTTCCACGCGGCGACGAGGGGGCTCATGCTGCGGGTGTTGCTGGGGCTGGTCATCGGGTCCCCTGCAGGGTGACGAGGGCGGCGAGCTCGGTGTCGTCGAGGTCGGCGAAGGCGCTTTCACCGGAGGTGAGGACGGCTTCGGTCAGGGCCCGCTTGCGGTCGAGGAGTTCGGCGATGTGGTCTTCCACGGTGCCTTCGGTGACCAGGTGGTGGACCTGGACGGTGCGCTGCTGGCCGATGCGGTGCGCGCGGTCGGTCGCCTGGTCCTCGATGGCGGGATTGAACGGGCGGTCGAAGTGGACGACGTGCTCGGCCCGGGTGAGGTTGAGCCCGGTGCCGGCGGCCTTGACGGACAGGATGAACAGCGGGGCCGGGTCGGGGTCGTGCTGGAAGGCGTCGACGAGGTCCTGGCGGCGGGCCGGTGGTGTGCCTCCGTGGAGGAAGTAGACGGAGTGGCCGCGGGCGCGCAGGTGGTGCTCGAGGATGCGTCCCATCTGCACGTAGCCGGTGAAGATCAGGGCGGCTTCGCCGCGGCTGGTCAGGGTGGGCAGGAGGTCGTCCAGGGCGGCGAGCTTGCCCGAGCGGCGTGCGAGGGCGGCCGGATCGGTGTTGTCCAGGGGTTCCTTGAGGTAGAGGGCTGGGGTGTTGCAGATCTGGCGCAGGGCCTGGAGGAGCTTGAGGACCAGGCCGCGGCGGGCGATGCCGGTGCTGGTGGCGATCTGATCCATGGTGGTGCGGACGGTCGCCTCGTACAGGCCGGTCTGCTCGTCGGTGAGGGCGACGATCCGGTGGTGGTGGACCTTGCCGGGGAGCTCCGGGGCGATGCCGGGGTCCGACTTGCGCCGCCGCATCATGAACGGACCGATAAGCCGGGCGAGCTGGGCGGCGGCCGGTGAGGCGGGGTCTTTCTCGACGGCGCCGTAGCGGGCGCGGAAGGCGGCTCGGGTGCCGAAGAGCCCGGGGTTGGTCCAGTCGAGGATGGCCCACAGCTCGGTGAGGTTGTTCTCCGCGGGCGTGCCGGTGACGGCGAGTCGGGCCGTGGTGGGCAGCCGGCGCAGCGTCTTGGCGGTGGCCGATGCCGGGTTCTTGATGTGCTGGGCCTCGTCGGCAATGACGAGGCCCCAGTCAATGCCGGCCAGGGTGGTGGTGTCGCGGCGCAGGGTGCCGTAGGTGGTGACGATGACGGTGTCCGGGCCGAGGGTGTCGGCGTCGAGGGCCCGGTCGGTGCCGTGGTAGCGGACGACGGTGGTGGTGGGGGCGAAGCGGGCGATCTCGCGTTGCCAGTTCGTCATGAGGGATGCCGGGCACACCACCAGGGTCGGCCCGGCGTCACCGGCCATGGTCTCGGCGCGGTGGAGGTGCAGGGCGATGGCCGTCAGCGTCTTGCCGAGCCCCATGTCGTCGGCGAGCAGCGCTCCGAAGCCCAGGTGAAGGGTGTGGGCGAGCCAGGTGAGGGCGCGCGCTTGGTAGTGGCGCAGCGTCGCTTTCAGGGCGGCCGGTGGGGGGACGGGCTGGGGGCTGTCGGGGGCGTGGCGCAGTGCGTCGACGAGGGTGGCGAGGGTGCCGGCGGGCCGGGCTTCGAGGGTTTCGCCGTCGAGGGTGAGGGTGCCGGACAGGGCGGCGGCGAGGGCGTCGAGGGAGGGCAGGGGCGCCAGGGTGCGGTTGCGGGCGCGGCGGGCGGTGGCGGGGTCGATGAGCAGCCAGCGGCCGCGCAGCTGGATCAGCGGCCAGGCGGTCTCGGCGAGCGCGGTCATCTCCTGCTCGGTCAGTGGCTGGCCGTCGAGGTTGACGTGCCAGCGGCAGTCCACCAGCCGCTTCAGGCCCAGGGCGCTGCCGGGCGTCGGTGCGGTCTGGTTCTCGTGGGTGCCGATGACGGCTGTGGTGGTGAAGGCTCCGAGGAGGGAGTCGGGCCAGTGGAGGGTGATGCCCGCGTTGGCGAGCGGGGCGGCTGCGGTCAGGTGGAGCTCGGCCAGGTCCTTTGCCGTCAGGGTGGTGCGGTGGGGGCGTTCCTGCGCGGCGAGGTCCTCGAGCGGCGGGAAGAGGCGGGCGGCGCGGCGCAGCGCGCGGCGTACGCCGGGCAGGAGCGCGGGGGTGAGGTCGCGGTGGGGGGACGTGCCGTCCCAGATGCTGATCGCCGGGACGGTCTCGTCTTCGCCGCCGGTGGCGAGGTGCAGGGTGACCGGCGCGGCGGGGACCGGGTTGTCGGCGTCGGGCTGTTTGATGCGCAGCACGAGGCCGGGGACGGGGTGGGGGTCGGTGGTGTCCTCGATCGCGTCCGCCCACGCCCACATCTCCGGTCGCGGCGGAGTGTGCTGGCCGGCGGGGCCGCTGTAGGGGCCGGGGCCGAGAACGACGGTCGCGCCGGGGGTGCGGAGCATGGTGTCGGCGACGGCGTCGAGCAGCGTCCACACGGCCGGCTCGGGAGCGGTCACGCGCAGGGGAGTGCTGCCGGTCAGAAGGCAGTGGCCTTCGGGGGCGAGCTGGGCGGCGACGGCGGCGACGGCCTGGCGCAGCGGCTCGGTGATCGGGCCGGCGCGCCAGCAGTCCTGGCCGTCGGCGGTCAGAGCGGGGTGAACGCGTTGCTGGGCAACGCACTGCAGGGCGAGGCGGAGGGCGTGCCGCCATCCGGTCACGGACGCGTGCTCGTTCGCGCCCGGTGCGAGGAGGGCCGGCAGGGCGAGGCCGAGGGGGACGGCGATGCCGGTCACCGTGGCGCGGCGCGGCATGATGCCGCTGGGGCCGGGCAGGGCGAGGGCCCGGGTGACCGGCTGGAGCGGCGGGGGCAGGGGTCCGGTGTCGGGGAGCGGGGCGCCGTCGGCCTTGAAGACCATCCAGGTCGTGCGGGCAGGGTGGCGGGAGGGCAGCAGGGCCAAGGCCGCACCCTGGTCGAGCGCCTGCTCCAGGATTCCCCGCGCGCGGAACAGCTCGGGAGCGCTGGCCATGGGCGGTGGTGGGAGCTCCTGCTCCAGCGCGGGGGCGGAGCCGGTCAGCGGTATGACGGCCGGAGCGGGGGGCTTGGGGCTTGCGGCCGGCTCGGAGGGCGAGGGCGCGGCAGTGGGGGTGTCGTCGGTGGCCAGATGCTGCTGCAGCTTCTTCAAGAGGCGGTCGGCAGCGAGGGCGCGGGCGCCCTGCTTGCTCGGCGCATCCCCCGTGCCGGTGAGCTGCTGCTGGCGGTGGACGGCGGTGACCGTCGCGGTGAAGCGGGCGGGGGCGCTCACGGTGACGCGGAAGTCCGGCCGGGTGATGTGGCCGGCCTGGGCGTATTCGTTGAGGACCATGAGGGGATTACGGCCGCCTGCGAGCGCCGCGCCAGGGGCGGTGCCTGTGGGCGGCGCCAGGGGCGGGAGATCCGGGTCGTGGAACCCGTTCCACGTCTCGGCGGCGTGCTCGGCGAGTGGGTCGGGCAGGTCGGCGAGCGCGGCGATGAGCGACGCCATGGCCTGCTGCCGGGCGCCTTTGCGGGTGCGGGACCGCTGGATGCTGCCGCTCGTCTCGCGGCCGTCGGAGGCGAACGTGGCCTGAGCGGCGAAGGACGGCTCGCCCGTGGTGTCCTGCCCTTCGCGGACCGTTGCTGAGGGCAGGCGCAGGACTTGGGCGTGCATGGAGATGATGCTGGGCGCCAGGGCCGGGCTGGCGGTGACGGCGGACAGCGCGGCCCTCCGGAGGGCGGCCCACGCGCCGGTGTCCGAGGTGGCCAGCAGCAGCCGCAGGTCGGGGACCGCGAGGTGGCCGCGGGCGAGACGGCGACCGGCTTCGTCGGCGACCAGAGCGACCAGGGGGCCCGAGGCGTTGTGGGCAGTGGCCCGCTGCAGGGTGCGGTGGAAGGCGTCGGTATCCAGCACCTCCAAGGATGAACCGACAGCGCTCTGGCCGGTACGGGAGTGCGGGATGCCGGGTCCTTGCGTGCGGGTGGCGCGCGAGGTGGGGGTGATGACGTGCTGGAGACGGTCGATGGACAAAGAGAACTCCCCCGGGGACCGGATGCCGTCGATACCGTTTTTCATTGTCGCTTGAACGTGCGTCAGCCCGAGCAGCCACACAGGAATCCGTGGCGAGGCTCACCGGCAGGGCTCTGATTCAGGGAGGATACCCCCACTCCCTGCGTTGCATTTCTCTATTTTCACGCGTACTTTAATCCTATCGAGCCGGACACTCCGGCACTCCCCCTCATCACGGCTGCCCGCTTGCGGCTGCACGGAAAGGCGAACTTGTCATGCCCTGGGAAACTCACAGCTTCACCATCTCCGCCCCCACCCTCCTGACGGACGACCCCGCCACCAACACCCTCGCTGCCGCACTGACGGCGATCGAAGACGAGCTGGGCGAGCGTCAGGGATGGGACCGCCCCGCGCGGTTGTTCACACTGCGCGCACTGCCCGGCGGGCGCGTGGAGGCGGCATTCGTCCCCGAGCGCCTGTGGAACCCCGGTGACGACAACCCCGCCGATGCTCTGTGGCGACGAGCGGGCGCGCTTCCGCCTGTCCCGCCCATCGTCCTGCCCGGCGACGTATACGGGGCGCGCGTCAGCGCGATCGGGTTCATGTTCGAGGGCTGGAGCAGGCGCGCCGACACGGAACTGCCCGAGCCGCTGGCACAGCTCGCGCAGCGGGGCGCGCGCGTGAACCACATGCTGCCCAGCAGCCAGGAAGTCCGGCTCGTGCACGCCGTCGATCTCAACCAGCGCACCTTCCACATCGTGCGCAACCGGGGCGAGCAGCCCCAGGTGCACGCCGCCGGTCAGCGCGGCGGCAACTCCACGGAGATGCAAGGCGTCATTCCCGCCGCCCTGTCCCGCATCATGCACGCCATGCGCCGCCGGGTCCGTGTCTTCCCCGGCCAGCCCGCCTGACCACTCTCCGCCCTCTGGCCGCCGGGCAGCGAGCCCGGCGGCCTCCGCCAGCACCGAGGACTGCCATGTATCCCATGCTGTACCGCTTCATTGCGAGCGGCCCCACGCCGGAAAGCGCGTTCGCCGCCTTCGCCGCCGAGGACGCTGCCCGGCCCCGTGACCCCTTCCACCGCCGGGCGGACCTCACGAAGGTCAAGGGTGTCGTGGTCGTCGCGGACCGGGCGCCGCTCCGCGCCATCGAGGCGGGCTACTTCGGCGATTCCTACACCGCGTTCGAAGGCGCCGACGGCGGTCCGCTCAAGGAGGAGGACGCCGACTGGCTGGCGGACCGGCTCATTGAGGACGACGACCGCCGAATCTCCGGTACCGCCGGAGCGCTGCTATTGGACGACCCCATGGCCAAGCCGACCTGGCTCTTCTTCGGCTGGGCCGTCCAGGCCGACTAGCGCACGGCTCCTCTCCCCCAGGCTTGCGCCAACACGTCCAGGGGCTTCTCACGCTAACCGGCCTCCCATCCGGCTAGGGGGTCCCGGCCCGGGGCAAGCGCGCTGCCGCCCGGCCTCGCGCCGGGCCTGCCCTTCGCGGGCGTCTTCCCCTCCCCCAGATCTGTTCGGCCCGGACGACGACCGCGCCCGCGCCATCGAGGATGTGGCCGACTGCGCTCGCGCGCGCTTCGGCCCCGGGGCCCTCAAGCCAGCCGCCTTCGCCGGGCGGCCCGGTATGCGCCGCAGCCTGCGCCAAGAGCGGCGGGCCCCAGTTCACTCGTTCGGCCGACCATGGAAGTCAGTGACCAGCCTGGGCCGTGGCCGGCCGGGTCGTCGTTCTCGCGCGGCCCGACAGGCCCGGCTATGGTGGTGCCAGACGTTGCGGCACCACCTCGGTGGCGCAGCGAAGCCCGACACCATGGGCGTGGCGCCGGGCTTCAGGAAGTTCTACCTCGTGGTCCCCCGCCGGATGTATCCCGGCGGGGCACTCACAGTGTGTGCCCCACCTCCAGCCACCACTTAGCCACTGCCCCGGCGACCGCCGCCGCAATGGCGATGATCAACCGGAGAAGCCAGCGGAGGCCGGCCCTAGTGAGGCGGGCACGGCTTTCCTTCCTTTGTGCGTGACGGCCCATGATCGCGCCGTTCTTCCGGGTGGGCGTACGCCCACGGTGGTCGGGCCTCCGGCTGGAGAGCCCGGCCATGGGCGCGGCCGCTCCGGCGTGCCAGGGCCGCGCCCCAGTCGGGCTCGCCGCAAGGGGCGGCCGACCGGCTGCGAGCGTCCCGGACAGGCACATCGCGGGTGTCACACGAGGTGGATGCTACACGCGACCGTCTGGCGACGCAGCGTGAACACTGGTGCGGGTAAGACTCCCCGTCACCGGCGCCACCTGGCCGTAGGGCGGAACGCTCGAAAGCGCCCAGCCCCCGCCAGTCTCGACACACGCGCCGGGTCGACCGTCACCTCGCGCCACCCTCGCGGCGCGGGGCATGGGCACCGGCCCGTTCGCTGGGCCAGACGCGCCGAGGGCCGTGCCCAGACGCAGGGGCCCGGGTGCGGACGCGGAAGCTTGGGGTGTGACGATCAGGAGCGAGCACCCTGTGGGGCCGGACGCGATCTGTGCGGCGCTGGCCGCCCTGGGCGCAGCGCCGGTCCTTGACCCAGAGATGTGGCCGGAAGGACCGCAGGATGAGGATCGCGTGCGGCTGCTGGGCAGTCTCCTGGCGAAGGTCGAGCTCGAGCTCACCGCGGCCATCCGGCTCGGCGACCAGGAGCTCGACGATCTCGCCGATGCGGTCTTCGGCTGGCTGGACCAAGTCGGGACCGAGGGCGCTCTAGCGACCAATGTGCTGCTCAACCGCTTGCAGCGCACGGCGGTGCAGATCGTGGGCCGCGGCGAGGATGAGGAGACACCTGCCGGCCGGGTGGCGGCCTGGGCGTGTGTGGTGGCCGCGGTGGATGCGCTGAGCGCCGAGCTGAACTTCCAGCAGGGTGATGTCGAAGGTGTCCGGCGCGCTCTGGGCCGGACGGAGACGGCGCTCATCACGGTCCTGGAGGGCATGCACGACCTGCGCGTGGCCATCGGCGACGCCGAAGAGGAAGAAGAGGAGTAGCCGCCCGGGTCCAGGTGCCGTGGGAGGGATGGCTCGGCGTTGCGCGGGCCGATGCGTGCGTGGGACGATCCTGGCGGTTTTCGGAGAGCCATGCCGTACACGTTGCCGCCGGCCCGGTGACGTCGACATCGCGGCAAAACGGGGCACGGCCACGCCGCAGTAACAGGTGGAAGCACATCTGGCGACATGACGGTGCTCGTTTTCTTCGACTTCCTTCGCTGCGCAGGGCCGGATGCTGTAGCGGAAGGACTTCTTGTGCCGAACGACGTGTTCAGGGACCGCGCGCGCCTGCGGATCCAGTCCACCGGCGAGCCGCATGCCACCGCCAAGTCCGAACTGCGGGCCTTCGATGCGAACGCGCCGGTGATTCCGCCGGCTGCCGATCCTCAGCAGGCGCTGTTCGAGGCTCAGGTCTTCGCGCGGTTGGTCCGGGCGTTCGGCGGCCTCGTACCCGCCTCGGTCTCCGCCGTCGGCCGGTTCGGCCTGCGCCATGTCTCTCCCCGGCCCAATGAGCTGGAGGTCCGGGTTGATCCGGAGGCACTGCCCGATGTGCTGGGGGTGCTGGCGGGGCACAACAGCCCGGTCATGGCGTCGTACGGGGTGCCCGGGCTCCGATGCCGCTACGAACGCCGCCGGCTCATGCTCCGGCAGCCCGGGCTGTGCGGCCGCATCGTTCTCGCCCCGGTGCCACAACCGGCGTGGGCGAAAGCCCTGGAACGCCTGGAGAAGGGCGTGCCGCCCCGGTCCCGCCTGCTGTTCACCGATTCGGATGACTGGACCCCGGACGAACTCGACGCCCAGGACGCGGACGAGGAGCAGCTGGGCGGCTACGCCGGCTACCTGTCGGCCCTGTTCCGGCGCGTCGCCACGCTCAGGGATCAGGAGCTGCGCGTCTGCCTGGACCAGCGCCGTTTTGAGGCGGTGGTGGACAGTTCGGGTGCGGCCCTGCGGCCGTGGAGCGGTGCCCAGACTCCGGTCGAGCTGTTGTCCGCGGACGAGGCGGACGATGCTGCGTCGGCCGGGCCGCTCGAGCAGGATGAGGGGAGCGTCCTGGAGCGGGGGCTGCTGCAGGAAGTTGCGCGTTCGGCGCTGGAGCGGGCCGCGCATCTGGACGCCGTCGGTCCGGCGGGTGGTGAGCTGTTCGCACTCGTCGACCCCCGGCAACTGCCGGCCGAGACGACGTCGGCGCTGCGTCCTGACGTGGAGGCGGTGATCAGCGAGCGGGACGGACGACTGTGCGAGATGCCCCTCGCCGCGGAGTCCGGAGACTACCTGCGCATGACCTCCAGTCGGCATCTTGTGCCGGTGGCCGGGTATACCGAGCAGGAGCGGGAGACGGCCCGTGCGTGGGTGGTGCCGGTCGACTTCACCGATCGGACCGACCCGGCTCTCTTCGCAGCGCCGCCGGCCCGGCGGATGCCCAACGGTGATGAGCTCTTCGGGTTCGACTCCCCCGAGGAGCTATGGGCACGGACCGCCGGCGCGCGCATGGGCCCGTCGGTCCTGGCGCTGCTGTTCCTCCGCCCGCAGGAACGCCCTCCGCACCCCGACAAGCCGGAAGGCGAGATCGGGGGATGGCCGAACGCCATCGTGCTGTCGCGGTCGGGGCAGTACGTCAACGCCTACCGCATGCCCACCGGGTGGATCGAAGTCACCTACCGCCGCATGGGCGACTCCCGCTTTCTCGGCGACGACGTCGCACACGAGGTGTGCCGTCAGCTCTTGTCCCTGCCGTCCCCGGACGAAGACGTGGTCAAGCCGAGCTGGGCATGGGTCCTGCTGTGGATGGAAGCGCTCAAGGGGCGCCGGGCGCCCCTTGAGCCCAGTCGGGCCACCCCGCCGGAGCGCCTCAACGACTACCTCTACGGGCGTGTGGCGCTCGAGGGGCAGGCCGCCTGGCAGCCGGTGTGGGAGGCCGTCGAAACCGGCCGACTGCGGCAGTGGCGGCTGGGCACCGAGGACGTGGCCTGGCGTGACGGGCCCGGGTTCCTGGTCTTGCTGACCCACCTCATCGACGACGTCGTCGTCCGGGTCGAGAGGATGCTGGCGGAACCCGGGCGGTTCACTGACCAGGGCGCGGCGTACGTCCGCGAGGTCACCACCGAGCTCGGCCTGGACCTCGGAGCGCCCCAGTAGCGTGGCCGCCACTGGCTGGGCATCCGCCGTGTGGGCCGCTCGTCGCCGCCGGCACCGGGCGCTGCCCAGCTGGGCGCACCGGGCGGCCCGGTGGCGCCGCGTCGGCCCGCTGCGGAAGGCTCGGTGGGCGAGCCTGGCTAGTTGGTCCCGTCGGCCTTGTGTGCCTCGCCATGGGTGGAGTGGTCAACGGTGCTGCATCGGGGCGACGCGTCCGTGTCCTTGGCTGCGGCCGGGACTGTGGACAAGGCCGGACAGGCGGGCTCGACGCCGTCGGGGATGGCCATCTTGGCGTTGCTGCCGTAGAGCTGGGCCGTCAGGCGGCTCCGGCCGGTTCCGCGTGCCGGTGTGCAGCATCTCCAGGGCCTGCGGGTTTGGGGCACTGCGCTGCCTGGAGGGGAGAGGGCAGGGCGTACCACGCGGCGCGGGCGTATTCCGCCGCAGTGGTTTGCGGGTGGTGGATCGCGGTGATCGCGGCCAGTATGGCCGTGTACCGAGGGTCGGCGGTGACTTCGTCCGCCTCTTCGAGGAGCTCGTATTTGGATGGGGAAGCCAGGGCTTCGGTCTTGATGAACCTCTTGCCTCCGGTCGTGCCGTGGTGGTCGTGCTCGACCAGACACTCGGCGCGGCCGTCGTCGCCGATGGCCAGCACGCGCAGCTGGCGGTCCCGGTCAACCATGTCGCGCGCGAGGTCCCGGTAGAGCTGTCCGGGCCGCACGGTTCGCTTCATCGTGTTCCCTCTCCTGGTCTGCATATTGCGTCTGGGCTGGTTGATGCTCATGCGGCGCCTTGCTCGACAGCGTTGAGGGAGGCGGCCTCGGCCGTGCACACGTCGAGGACGGGGCCGGTGAGCCGCCCCGCCTTCCAGGACTCGCGCAGGCCCGCGTCGAGAAGGTCCGCTCGGGTGGCCAGCAGCCTCATCGTCCCGGCAAGGCAGCCGGTCACGGCGGCATCGGGGGTGACCACGCTCAAGGTGCCGGCACGGTTGGCGACCAGGACGGAGCGGTCCCAGTCGGGGTCGGAGGAGAGCGTGGTGAGGGCTCGCAGGTGGTCCGGCTTCACGACGACGGGCGCCCAGCCTGTCTCGGTGGGCGTGTTCTCAGCGGTCATCTGCTCCCCCCTACGCTGTCGGGCCGTCCCCAGGTTGAAGGCTGCCTGGTCGGGCTGAAGAGAGCGTAGCCAACCGGGAGGCGCAGCCCGCGGGCTCTTTCAAGGACAGCACGGGCACTGGAAGCGCCAGGTGTCGACGACTCACAGATGGACAGCCTGGATCGCCTTGCCGGCGATGCCATACATGACGCCCGATATGACCTCGAAGCTGCCTGAGTAGGAGTCACCGGTAGCCACGCGCCACGTCGGCTTGCCGGTGCGGGCACTGTAGGCCCACCATGCCGAGCCATGTGCGACGATCACGTCCTCGCCGGCTGCACAGGGGGCCGACCAGCATGTCTCCAGGCGATCGGTGCGCCACAGCTTCTTGCCGCTGTCCGCGGACAGCGCGAGCACGTAGCCACGCTCGCCCCCCATGCCGAACAGCTCACCCAGCAGGTCACCAGCGCTCTCATGACCGAGTCCCTCTCCCGATGTGAGGAAGACGCGCCCGTCATGCTGGACGGGGATGGGGCGGCAGACGTCGTTGGTGACGGTCCGCCGCCAACGCTGTTCACCGCTTGCGGCGTCGTAGGCGGCGAGGTCACCACGGGAGGTGCAGACGTACACCGTGCTGCCGTCCTTCGTAGCGGTGATCACCCCGTCCATGGCGTCCGCCCGCCACCGGCGTTCACCGGCTTCGGTGCTGTAGGCGCACAGCCGGTGCTGTTCGTCGAGCAGGTAGACGGTGTCACCGTCCGGCGCGAGAGCGACGGCGTCCTCCTGGCCGAAGGCGGGAGCCTTCCAGCGTGCCGTGCCCGTGCGAGGGTCCAGAGCCCCGACGGGGCGGAGGTCGCTCTGCCCGCCGGCGAGCTCACCGGTGCGAGCCAGGAGAAGCTGCTGCTTCGGCAGTGCCATGAAGATCCTGGAGGGCGGGGCCGTCCAGCGCTCGCGCCCGGTGTCGGCGTCCAGGCCGCACAAGACGCCGGGCGCGAAAGGCCCGTCGTCGTCGGTGCTGGCCATCAGGTGGACACAGACGGTGGAGCCGAGTACCACGGGCGTCCATGGAGTCCCGGTCCCAACCGGCCCGGCAGACCACGACTCCTGCCCGTCCTCCGCCCGGTGCGCCCGCACCACGCCGTCTTCGGTGACCTGATACACGGTGCCATCGGCCACGGCAAGGGGCCCGCTCTCCCGGTACTCCTTGCCCAGCTGCACCTTCCAGCCGGCCCGCCCGCTCGCGGCATCCACGGCGAGGAGGC
Organism: Streptomyces sp. XH2; assembly: GCF_049725035.1. Taxonomy (NCBI): domain Bacteria; kingdom Bacillati; phylum Actinomycetota; class Actinomycetes; order Kitasatosporales; family Streptomycetaceae; genus Streptomyces; species Streptomyces sp. XH2. The sequence goes on from NZ_JBMMMZ010000016.1 coordinate 18,485, forward strand.
GGGGAGGGTACTCGGTGGAGGCGAAGAATCTGTGTTCGTCGCGAGCCCAGTCGGAACGCAGGTCATCGTCGGCTTCGAAGGTCCACAGTGGTGTGCGCAGTGGAGGGGCCGGGACGTCCTCGTCCTGCATGAGTTGCCACCCCGTGCAGGTGCCGGCGCCAAGGGCGCCGACTGCTGCGGTGAGCAGGAAGGCCCGTCGCGACGGGCGGCGTATGTTCGGGGTCAAGGACACGCGCGCCTTACCTTTCAGCTTGGTGTTGACGAGCCGGCGGGGCTTGTGGGGCCGGACTGGACCTGAGCGGCGCCGGCAATCTTGAGCGCTGAGGCTGTCCGGAAGGGCCGCGGGAGGGAATCGCCTGCGGCTGCCGGGCAACCCGTGCGAACCTGAGCACACGGCGACCAGGCGGCTCGGCAACCAGGAGCTCGACGGCCTCGTCACCGCGTTCTTCAGCCAGTGGGAACCCGTGCATCAGCTGCTGTTTCACCATGGATGGCCACGGCGGCTGCCGGGCTTGGGCTTGTCGGGTGGCTGGCTTACTTGTTCGCGTTCTTGGCTGCCTCGTCTCCCGCTGTGGCTGTGGCGCGCTTGCCGTCCTGGACCTGTTGCAGGCGCTTGAGTGTGGCGGCCAGCATGTCCTGCATGCCGGTGGTGTCCTCCCCGGCGCCCTGCAACGTGATCCGGATATTGACGGTGCCCGAGCGGATGAAGCCGTGGATCTCGTTCTCGCTCAGCCCGGGGTTCATGACGAACACGGACTCCTCGCCCACCGGCTTCTTCGGAGCGCGTTCCTTGTTCGACTCCGTGCCTTTCCACGCGGTGTAGGCGCTCTTGGCGTCTTCAGGCGTGTCGAACTGGCAGATGTCGATGTCCATCATGTTGTCGGTCGAGCCGTCGTAGATGAACCACGCACTGCCGCCCCTCATCCATCCCTTGGGAGATGCGCCCTTCTGCTCCGACTTCGTGCAGTACTGCCCCTCGCTGGTGACGCGCTTGCCCTTGTAGGGCTCCCACCGGGGAAGCACTTCGCCGGCGCCGGGAAGGGCCTGGGTGATCTCGCCCTGTTCGAACTGCTTGGTGAGGGGCTTGCCCGCTTCGTCTTCCGAGTCCGTGGAGGAGCAGCCGGTCAGGGCAGTCAGACCCAGGACGGCGGTGAAGGCGGTGGCGGCGATACGTGTGCGTGACATGGACATACCTTAGATTGTGGTGATCGATGAAGAGATAAGTCGGTTTCTTGGAACCGGAGGGCACCGGGCGCAGTACCTGACATTCGATAGTCGGCAGCGGCCCGGCCCGGGGACCGCGTTCAGGCCACGGCCGCCAGATAGCCGGCCGCCTGCTGCCTGGCGTCCATCTGGTCGAACAACGCCTGTTGTACTTCCCTCGCGGTCAGCTCCCGTGCCGCCTGGCCCACGGGGAGGCCCCGCGAAACGGCTTGGCCCCGCCACTGCGGCCTCTGCACGTCGAGCTCGCTGTAGTCGCCGGCCACTGCTCGCATGTTGTCGGCCACGGCTGCCGCGGTACGCAGGGTGGCCCGGTAGTAGCGGTCGACCGCCTCGGGGACCTGGTGCCCGTGGCATTCGCCGCACACCAACGATCGTGTCCCGTCCGTACGGGTGCCCCAGACGTAGGGGCGGCGGTCGTGTTCGACCAGCACACCGCAGAACAGGCAGGGGCGCGGCTTGGTCGTCTCCAGGAAGGCGATGTCGAACAGGACAACGGACATCACGCTGGTCTCCTTCTACAAGGTGCGGTGGTGCGGTGCGGTGCCCTGCCGTGGCGGCGGCCGCCGGTGGTCCAGTCGGTTGTGCTCACGCGCTGGGCGCGGGCGGCAAGCTCCGCAAGACGGCGGAGAGCGCCTGGTGGTCGTGCGGGGCTATACGGATCAGGAGGTGCGCCAGGGCGTAGCCGTGGGCGCCGCTCAGGCGATCGGTGCGGGCGTTCAGCCAGGCGGCCACGGCGTTGTGCAGTGCCCGCTGGGTGTCCCCGGGCGGGGCGGACAGGCGGTGCCGGCCTTCGGCCACCGCCGTGTACAGGCGGACTGCAGCCGTCCAGTCGCGTGCGTGGAGCGCGAAGAAGGCCTCGAATTCTGCCGCCAGGACGGTGTGGGGGTGGTCGTCGCCGAGCTCGGCGCGTACGTATGCGGCCATCCGGCTTGCGGCGACCTGCGCGGCGCGCCAGTCGGTGGCGCAGTGGGCGGCGCGGACCGCCTCCACCATCGGGTGCTGGTTGAGCGCGCCGTCCAGCCACCGCGAGTCGAAATGGTCGGGCATCGCCGGCTGCGGGTGAGTGGGAGCCGGATCCAGCCGTCCGTCCGGGTACACGATGTAGGCCGTGATCGTGCCGTCTTGCTGTCCGACGCTCACCCGCACCGGCCTGCCCAGCCGCTGGGCCTCGGCCTGGGCCAGCGGCCATGCGGCGTGCATTGAGCCCATCAGTGCGCCGGTCCCGGCCGCGGGGGCGTTGGCGCCGTGGACGGTGCCGTCGGACAGCACGAGGATCGTCAGGTGCAGGTCGGCCGGTATGTCCGCGGCCGAAGGCAGGGGCAGGGTGGCTATGGGGGTTGCTTGCTTGCTGGCGCGACGGAATCTCACTGCAGGGTCACCTCTGCTATCGGGGTCCAGGTGATGTGCCGACGGTCGTGGGACTGGGCGACCAGGCACAGGCGATCGGCGCGCAGGACGACCGGCTCGCCCGGGTGGTCGGACAGGGCCTGCTTCAGTTCGCGCCGGTCGGCGCGGACGTCTCCGGTGGTGCCGTAGGCGAGGGAGACGTGCGGGTAGTAGACGGCGGGGATCAGGGGATAGCGGCCGCCGGTGGCTTCGGCGTCGACGCGGGCCGTGATTTCCCACAGGCGGCGCGCGGGCTCGCCGGGTCGGGCCGCGCACTCGACGGCGACCGTGCCGACTCCCGGGCGATCGAAGGTGAGATCGAACGCGGCGACGTCTGCGCACTCCTTGGCGACCCGCTCGACGATGTCCGCGATCTGCTGTTCGCGGTATTCGGCGACCGGGCCGGCGTGGAGCACGGTGCAGTGCAACCACGGCGCGGCCACGGGGGCCAGCCCGGGCCGGTGGGTTATCGCCCGGTACGGCGCCACCAGCTTCTTGTGCACGGTCTCGGTGTCGAAGAGCAGGTGCCAGTGGAGGTCGGCGCGCCCTGCGGGCCAGGCGTTTTGGCGCGACTCGACGCCGGCGAAGAAGTCGTTCACGAGCGTCCCGCTCATCGCGTCCTCCCGTCGACAGCAGCGAGGTCGCCGACACGGTGCACAGCGTCGAAGCCTTCGCTGCGCAGTTGTCCGGCCGTGGGAAGCTGCGGGTGGAGGTCGCGCAGCACGCTCGTGGGCACGACGCGTGCGCGGTTGGCGTTCTGGGCCTGGGCCGTCTCCAGGGGGATGTCGAACAGGATCGCGGTGGTGGGGCGTTGCCAGTAGCGGGCGCGGGCCAGCAGGCCGGCGCGGACGTGGGGGTAGATGTTGGTCGCGTCGACCAGGGTGGTGAGGCGGCGGGCGAGGCGGGCGTCAAGGAGCAGGGTCTGGATCTGGGCGGCGACGGGGGTGGCGGACTGGTCCGTCATGTCGTCGGTCGCAGCCAGGCGGTATTCGTCTAGGGACACCCGCCAGCTGGCCGGGTAGCGGGCGGCGAAGCGTGATTTTCCGCAGCCGGGGATGCCCACCAGGACGACGAGGGTCCCCGGGTCGAAGGGGAAGGGGCGGGCCGAAGGCGGGGCCTGCGCGGTCGCGTCGGTGGCGGTCTGGCGTGGCGCGGCGCGATCTGCGTCGAGGGTGGGAAGGCCCCGCTGCCGGCGGGGCGTGTACGGCGTCAGGTGGGTTGTCACGTGCTGCTCCCAGGGTGGTTTTCCGCTCTCACCTGCTACAGGTGTGCGGAGAGCGTGCGGTGTGACAGTGGGAGCGCACGAGTTTTCCAGTGGCCGTGGTGCGGCCTGTGCCTACGGGGAGTCGGGGAATATCAGTGTGGGGATGTGCGGGGCGTGGCCGAGAGAGTGGCGGTGTCGGTGCCGTTGGCTCCGGAGAGATCCCGGGCGATCCGCGGGTGCAGGGCGGCGCAGGCTGCGTCGATGCGTTCCCACTGTGGTGCCGTCAGGTCGGGCAGTAGTGCTCCGAGGTGGTGCAGTGCGAAGGCGACGGCTGCGGGGACTGTCTTGCCGAGGAGGTTGCTGATGCCGGCCTGGTGAGCGTCGGCATGGAGGTCGCCGCCGCCGGACAGCCCGTGTGCGAGCTCGTAGGCGTACGCCGCCTCTTCGGTGAGAGTGGTGTTCGCGAGCGAGCGCGCCCCGAAGTCGCAGTCCGCCGTGGCCAAGAGCTGGTCGATGGCGGTTGCGGGCACGGTGTCGCCGGTGATGGTGGTGGGATCCTTCATGTCTGGATAACGGCAGGTCTGGCAGGGGTGACACGCCGGGTTCGGGCGCCGTCGGAGGTGGCCGCGGTGCGGCCGGGCCGCGCGGGCTCGGCGCGTTCGGCGTGGCCATCTCGGGTCCTGCGGGAGGTGGCGATCGCGGTGATCAGTGCGGTGGCGGGCCAGAGCACGAGTCCGGCGGCCAGCATGGTGAACCCGGAGGAGCCGGCGTGGCCGGCGGCGAGCAGCAGGGTGGTCGTGTGGAGAGCGCCGGCGGTCGAAGCCAGGTCGGCGTGCCAGGAAGGACGCTGCAGCATGTGCTGAACGGTCCGGCGTACGGCGCTGGAGCAGGCGACGAGCAGGGGGCCGCCCAGGACAGCCGTGGCGATCTCCGCCCACCACATCGTGGGGTGAAGGAGTGGGAGGGCTACGGCTGTGCCGGAGGCGAGGAGCAGCGCGGCGAGCAGGCCGGCGGTCGTGATCCGCAGTTCTCCCGGACGGGTCGGCTGGGGCGGGTCCAGGAGGTAGAGGGTGCTCAGGAGTATGCCGCCGAGGGTGCCGATCGTGGTCGGCCACGGGGAGGGCAGGGTAGTGGTCCAGGCGAGTTCGCCGGCGAGCGCGGCTGCGGTGACGGCGCCGGCCCAGAGGGCGGTGGTGCGGGGGCCCAGGCCACGGCGGCGGCCGGCGGCATGGGGGGTGTCCACGACGGTGGGTACGTGCGGCCGGTGGGGTGTGGCGGTCGGCGCTGCGGCGATCGCAGCGAGGGCGGAGTGCAGTTGGGTGAGTCGGTCGAGGGTGTTGGCGGCGGTCGGCCGGCGGGCCGGGTCCTTGTCCAGGAGCTCAAGGACCAGGTGCTCGAGCTCGCGGGGAACGTTGGGGCGCAGGGTGGACAGGGGGGTGGGGGTTTCGTGTAGGTGCTGGTGGAGGATGTGCCAGCTGGGTCCGGTGAAGGGGGCGGTGCCGGTGAGGAGCTGGTGGATCAGGCAGCCCAGCGCGTACAGGTCGCTGGGGGCGCCCGCGTTCTTGTCGCCGCGGACCTGTTCGGGGGCCATGTAGGCGGGGGTGCCGAGGGGGCGCCGGTGACGGTCAGGGTGTGGCTGGTGGTGTCGGTGAGGCGGGCGATGCCGAAGTCGCACAGTAGTGCGGTGCGCCGGTGGTCGATGAGGATGTTGGAGGCCTTGACGTCACGGTGGGCGATTCCGGCCTGGTGGGCGGCGAGCAGGGCCTGGCTGATCTGGGTGGCCCAGGTCAGGGTGTCCGCGAGGGAGAGCGGGCCGGTGGTGAGGTCGCTCAGGGGCGGGCCGTTTACGCGGTCCCTGGCGTGGACGAGGGTGCGCCGGCCGCCGACGTCGGCGGCGCCGTGGTCGTGAACGGTGACAACGTGCGGGTGGGAAAGGCGCTGGGCGACGCCGATTTCCCGGCGGAAGGCGGCCTCGCGTACGGCACCGCCCTCATCCAGTTTGATGATCTTGAGTGCGACCCGGTGGCCTTCCTGGAGGTCGTCGGCGCTCCATACCTCGCCCATGCCTCCGCTGCCGATCGCGTCCACCAGCCGGTAACGGTCGGCCACCGTTGTGCCGCGCATCGTTCCTCCCGTTCTTCGTTCTCCGCCCCGAGGCTGGCCGCCCGGGTGCACCGCCGGCCGTGGAGGCGAGCGGGTGGCGCGGAGCATACGTAAACGGTGCAGGGCCGCCCGATCGAGCGGTCTGGTGACAGGCCGATGGCCCTCATGGTGTCCCCGGTCTCGCCGTAACGACAGGGTCCACGGAGGCGCGCGCACCCTGGGGCCGCTTCGCGGGGAATCGGCCTTCCTGGTTCAGGAATTGGCTGGTCGGCTCCCGAAGGCTTCGCCATCCGGACGAAGTCGACGCTGCGGGTCGGGCCGGGCCGGTAACGTGCACGGGTGGACGAACTGCAACTGGACGCCGACGGGCATCCCCTCGGGCTGACCGGGGAGGAGTCCCGCCTCACCTCCGACTATCTCCAAGTCCTCGACCTGGTCTCCCGCGCCGCACAGGCCCTGGAGCGCGGGCAGTGGACCTTCCTCAAGGAGAAGGCCGAGGATCTGTCCCAGGCAGCAGCCGACCTCGCAGGGTCGGCCGCCAAGGCCGCGGAAGACGTGACGACCCCGCGGACCGGTTCCGTCCTCGCGGCCGTCACCGCCCGCGGATGGGAGCACCGGGTGGTGCGCGGGCTGCACCCTGGTCCGTACGCGCAGCCTCGAGATGATGATCCCGCGCGCTGACGCCGGCCGGGGCTCTCAGACTCGCCGGGACGTGGCGAGGGTCTCGGTCACGTTCTGGCCTAGAGGCCCGGCCGCCACTTCGCTCCCCAGATCCTGTGGCGCGTGCTGTCGGCCCATTGTGGGGCAACGCGGACGCCGTCAGCACCAGCACGAAGGGCGGGTACGGTGAGCCGACGATCGCGCAGGGGTGCGGTGCCCGACCTCGTGGTGAACGGGCTGCGGCCGGAGATCACCAGGGACGAGAACGAGGGCCCGGACCGGTTCATGCTCGAGTGCCCTCGGTGTGGCGTGGTAGGCCGGTACCCCTTCGCGCTGCTCGCACGGCGGGCGTTCGAAGCGCACGCCGACGAGGAGCATCCAGTGGTGGAGAGCCCGCTGGACCAGGTTCGTGCGCTCGTTGATCTGGCTGAGACCGCGCCGGGGCTGTGGGAATGTGAGCTTGGGTTGGAGACCTACGTAGTGCGACAGCGCGCCAACGACCGGTACGAGGTGGAAGTGGTCGGCCGCCGTGCCACGATCGATGCCCAGCTGAGCACCCTGGATGATGCACGGATCGTCATCGGCGGCCGCGCGAAGGTGATCGGCGCTGCCCTGGCCACAGCCGCGGCCATCCAGCTGCGCCACGGCGCGCCGGTCAATGCCGTCCCCCTGGAGTGATGGCTGCCAGCGCGGCAGGGCCTGGTTCGGCTGCGCGGTGTCACGGTGGCGCAGGGCCGGGGAAATGCGGAAAGACCCGGCCGGGGCCGGGCCTCTCTTCAGTAGCGGGGACAGGATTTGAACCTGCGACCTCTGGGTTATGAGCCCAGCGAGCTACCGAGCTGCTCCACCCCGCGTCGGTGCTGCCACTCTACACAGCAGTCCGTACAGGGCGTTGCGGGGGTGTGGTCTCAGCCGCGGACGATGTTCTCGGCCTGGGGGCCCTTCTGGCCCTGGGTGATATCGAAGGTGACCTGCTCGCCCTCGGTCAGCTCCCGGTATCCGTTGCCGGTGATGTTGGAGTAGTGGGCGAAGACGTCCGGGCCCCCGTTGTCCTGGGAGATGAACCCGAAGCCCTTCTCGGCGTTGAACCACTTCACGGTGCCGCTGGCCATGCTGATGTCCTTCGATCTCGCCGGGCGGGCCCGGCTGGGATGAGTGCGGGGGCCCTCCTGTACGGGAGGGCGCCCGGCGTCCGTTCTACCCCAGCCGTGGCCCGGGCATCCGGCCTTCCGCCCGCGGCGAACCGTGGACGCCGGTCCGGGAACGAGGGCTACTTGCCCTTGGCGGCTTCCTTGAGCTTCGAGCCGGCGGAGACCTTCACGCTGTAACCGGCAGCGATCTGGATCGGCTCGCCCGTCTGCGGGTTGCGCGCGCTGCGGGCGGCACGGTGGGTGCGCTCGAAGGTCAGGAAGCCGGGGATGGTGACCTTCTCGTCGCCCTTGGCGACGACCTCGCCGACGGTCTCGGCGAGCGCGGCCAGAACGGCGTCGGCGTCCTTGCGGGTCACCTCGGCGCGCTCGGCCAGGGCGGTCACCAGCTCACTGCGGTTCATGGGGGTGGTACTCCGTATCTGTGGATCGTCCCGACCGCACCACGGGCGGGACAGGTCACGGGTAATCCTGTCATTGACCTCTGACAGTGCCGCATAACCGGGCGCGTGCCGTGGACCACAGCTGGCAGCGTGCCGGAGGGTCGCGGTGCTCGTCGCGGTGCGGTTTCGGCCTTCTTCCACAGGATGCGGTTCTGAGTCGGCCCCAGCCACCGCCGGCGGACCAGGCCGCAGCCGGACCTCGTCCGGTCCGGCCCGGGAGCACCCCGGCGGCCGGCCCGCGCGAGGACGAGGGTGTGCGGCCGGTCTGAGAGCCCGGGCATCGGTTCCGCGCCTCCCGGTCCGGTCTGCGCAATCCTGCCCAGCCGGTCCATGCCGCCGGTACTGTCCTTTGAGGTCCCATCGAAGGAGAAGAAGCGGATGCCGCAGCCGCCGAAGGACACGAGCGCCGAGGTCCTGGCCGAAGTACGGGAGCTGTGCCGCAGGTTGGCTGCGAGTGACTTCGAGGACCCACAGGTCCGCCCGCGGCTGGACGTCGCTGCCGCCTGCCTCTGGGCCGCCTACGGGCTGACCTGCCGGGTGACCTGCGGCGCCCCCGAGAGCACAGCGCGCCTCGAACGCGCCCAACACCACTACCAGGAGCAGGACATCCCACTCCATGAGCAGCTCCAGGAGCTGGTCGGTCAGATCACCAGCGAGTTCACCGACCTGACCGGCGAGCACCAGAATGACCCGCAGACCCGCGGCCTGCTCGATGCCAGCGCCGACAGCCTGCGCGCCGCCATGGGGTTCCTCGTCTCCGTGCTCGGCGACGTGCCCCCGCGCCTGGGCGTGGACCTGGGCAGCGAGTACCTACGGCGCGCCGATGACGCCTACCGTGATCTGCGGGGCACCCGCGGGCCCGCTGGAGCCGACCCGGTCCACGTACACCTTGAGATCGCGAGGGACATCACCCGGGACCTGGCAGCGGCACCCCGCTGAACCACAGACGCCACCCAGCCAAGAGCCCCCGGCCGCCACCACCCGGCCGGGTGAGGGCAGGCGGAAGGCGTCACTCCGGCACGTGCGTGCGTGTCCGCACGCCGGACGCTCACTGGCCCGCGTCGCCGCCGGGCTGGGCGTGTCGGGTAAGACCGGCTGCGGTGACGGCTTGTAGGTGTTCGGCGGGCAGGGTGTCCCAGCGTTTGCGGAGGTTGTTGAGCCACTGGCCCACCTTGTACACCTCGCCGTCGAGGAGGACGGTGTCGCGCTGGCGGATGTGGACGTGTCCTTCGCGGGCGCGGAAGGCTTCGACACCGGCCAGGCCCTTGTCGAGCTGGCGTTGCTGGCGGGCGGCGCGGCCGGCGGGCTGCGGGGGTTCGTCGGGGGCGGGTTCGGTGGGGGTGATGCCGAGTTCGGCGATGAGCTGTGCCTGTTCGGGGTGGAGGGTGTGGAAGGTGAGGCTCTGAGTGCGGACCCATTCGCCGAGGGGTTCGTCGTCGTCGGTGAGGAAGTCGCTTGGTAGGTCGTCGAGGGTGATCCCCGCCTCGGCGTAGGTGCGGGCGGTGTAGTAGAGGCGTTGCCAGCTGATCGGCCACGGGGGGTTCCACCAGGGGTCGAGCTCGGCGAGAGCGGTATCGGTGGCGTCGGGCGCGAGTCCTTGTGCGGCGCGTTCGCGGGCGGTGCGGCGGCGGTTGGTGAGCCAGCGGCCGAAGGCGTAGTCGCCGATCGTCTCGTCGGTGGGGACGGCGAGGTGGCCGTGGCGCTCGGCCCACTGGCGGGCGTGGAGCAGGCCGCGTTCGGCTGCCTGGGTGCGGAGGTTCCAGATCATGTGGATCTGTTCGAGGGCCTTGATCTGGCGGGGCTCGAGGGTGCCGGCCGCGTGCGCCTTGCGCATGCGGTTGATCCAGCGGCCCAGGGCGAAGCCGTGCTCGTCGTCGTGGAGCTGGGGGACGTCGAGGTGGCCGTACGTCTCGTAGTAGGCGGTGGCGGCTTCCAGGCCGCGGCGGAAGGATGCCTCGCGCGGGTGGAGGACGCGCAGCCGGAAGGCCTGGGCGATGGTGTCGGCGGGGAAGGGCCGGTCGAAGGCGACGTCGACCGGGACGGTCTCGATTTCTTCGTCGCCGGGGATGGTGAGGGCGGGCTGCTGGGGGACGGCGAGCCGGTCGGCGATGCGGTCGTCGTGGGCGCGAAGGGCTTGAAGGACGCGCCAGAGCGGCTTGTAGAGGTTGGAGTTCAGCAGGTCGTCGGCGTCCTCGCCGGGGGCGACGTAGACGGGGACGATCAAGGTGGCCTTCTTGCCCTGGCCGGGCTTTTGCCGCAGGGCGCGGCCGACGGCCTGGACCGTGTCGACGATGGATTCCTTGGGGTCCGCGAAGATGACGGTGTCGATGGCGGGAATGTTGACGCCTTCGCCGAGGAGGCGGGCGTTGGCGATCAGCGTGCGGTGCGCGGGCTCCGAGCCGTCGCCCGGTCGGCCGTCGAATCGGTCGAGGAGGTGGCGGCGCACGGCGGGGTCCATGGTGCCGTCGATCGCGGTTGCCCACAGCTCGCCGGGGTCGGGGCAGGTGGTGCCGGTGTCATCGAGGGCGTAGAGGCGGGCGGCGGTCTTGGGGAGGGTCGCGGCGAAGGCGTGGGCGTCGGCGCGGCGGTGGTGGAAGGAGACGGCGCGGCGCAGGTCGAGTTTGGCCATGGCGCGCAGGACGGCGATCTGGAGGGCGGCCTGGCGCAGTTCAGCTTCGGTGGCCCGGTCGGAGATGCCGAGGCGGGTGCGGATGGTGGTGTGGTGGACCTCGGTGACCACGATGCGGTAGTCGGCCAGGAGGTCCATGTCGATGGCTTCGGCGAGGGGGAGGCGATAGCAGGTCTCGCCGTAGAGGGCGGGGTCGTCCATGGAGGCGACGAGGGTGGGGTCGTCGTCCTCGCCGGGCTCGCCGGCGGACCAGATCCGCGGGGTGGCGGTGAGGTAGAGCCTCTTGTGTGCGGGGACGAGGGCGTCGTCGTGGACGGCGGCCCAGCGTTTGCCCAGGTGACCGCTGGTGCGGTGGGCCTCGTCGACGGCGATGCACGACCACGGTGGCAGGGCGTAGTCGTGGTGGGCGGTCACGACGCGGCCCAGGGAGTGGTATGTGGCGAAGACGGTGAGGTCGGGATGCTGGTGGGCGGTGGCGGTCAGGACGGCGGGATCGGTGGTGTACGGAACTGGCTCGGCGGTGTTCGGGCGCTTGGAGCACAGGGCGAGGACGGGGCTGGTCATGCCGGCGATGCGCCAGTCGTCGATGGTTTGGGCGAGCAGCTCGAGGGTGGGCAGCAGCACCAGGCGGGTGCTCTGGGGGGCGACGCGGGCGGCGATGCGCGCGGCAACGTAGGTCTTGCCGGTGCCGCAGGCCATCACCACGCTGGTCCGGGCCGTGTGCCGCAGCGCGGTGTGGGCGGCGTGGACGGCCCGGGATTGGTGCGGGAACAGCCGCACGCGCGGGACGTGGGCGGTGGTGGGTGCGGCCACGGTGGTCGTCAGCCTTTCGGGCGCGGTGGGCTGGTGGGTTAGTCGGGCAGGCCGAAGCGGATGTGGTCGATGTCGGTGAGCTCGACCTGCTGCAGGGTCTGGGCGCGGGTGCCGCCGTCGGTGAAGTAGTCGTCACGCAGCCCGTCGGCGACGATCTGAGCGAGGTCGTCGTCGCTGGCACCGGCGTTCTTGGCCTCGTAGAGCTGACGTGCGACGTCGGCGTCCAGACGGCGGGTCAGGCGCCGGTAGCGGGGGTCGTTGGTGGTGCCGCGGGGGGAGGTGAAGCCGAACTTTCCGCGGACGTCGACCTTGATGCCTTTGGTGGTGATGGCCTCCTGGAGGCGGCGGGCGCGGACGAGCGGCTGCCAGAGCTTCTTGACTTCCGCCTCGATGACGGCGGCGGTTTCCGGTTTGGCGGTTTTGATCTCGTTGTCGCGGTAGCGCTCGACGGTGCGCTGGCTTTTGCCGATCTTCTCGGCGACGGCGCGGGCGGCCTCGGCGCGGCTGAGGTCCTTCTCCTGCTTGAGGAGGAAGCGGATCCGGGCGCCGAGGGTCTTGGGGATCGGCTGGGAGAAGGCCGTGTCCGCGGCTTCCTCCAGGCGGTCTTCGAACAGTCCCACGATGGGTCACGGTTCCTTATGTCTCAGGCGGCCAGCACGAGGCTGGCGTCCTTGATCTCATTGGCGATGTTCACGTTGTCGGCGAGCAGGTCCAGCGCCCAGGCCATCGTCTGGGAGCCCTGGTGCTTGACGGAGCCGGGGGTGACACCGAGGCGGAAGCCTCCGCGTACGGGCTGGCCGTCGGGGCCGAGCAGGATGGGCAGCGGGGAGAGGCCGTCGGCGGCGTAGACGACGCAGTCGGTGTTGACCGCGAGCGGGTACCGGTTCGCGGTGTTCGCGAGGTTCCACATTTTGCGGTGCATGTTGATGCGGGCCTTCGACAGGATCATGGCGCGGATGTCGGGCCGCCAGGTCTTGCGGTGCAGGGCCGGCCACGGGTCGCCGAAGACGTAGTCGAGGCCGGTGGGGCGCTGGCGGAGCTTGCCGATGCCCGACTTGGCGGTGGACTTGATGGCGTTGGCCAGTGTCACCAGAGCCGGATCGCCGTCCTTGTAGGCGGCCATCGCGGCGAGGAACTCCTCGTCGCTGAGGTCGGCGGTGACGCCGAGGCCGGCCATCGTGGTCAGGTAGGCGGCGCGCAGTCGCTCGTACCAGGGCTGGAGGTAGGGGCTGTGAGTCTCGCGGACCCAGGCTTCCAGGGGGCGGACCTCGGCACCGAGTTCGACGGCGTAGGCGACGGTGGGAGTGGCGTACCAGGCAGGGCCTTCGGGGCGCTGGCCGCTGGGGGTGAAGGGATTGGGCAGGCGGGGGTCGAGCTCAATGTGGGAGAGGTCGACGTACCAGGAGCCGGGCAGGTCGGGGTCGAAGTGGGGGTTGCGGGGGCGGTGGATGGCCGGGCCGGTGCCGACGTGGAGGCGGCGGCAGGCCGCGAGGAAGGCGACGGAGACGTCGAGGGCGACGACATTGGGCCGGGCGCGCTCGTCGTCGGTGATCAGATCGACGGGCCGGACCCAGATGCATGCCTCCTCGTCGATGGCCTCGTTGGCGGGCCGGCTTCCCTCCTCGGGGTAGTCGGCGGCGACCAGCGGGTGCTCGTCGGGGGCCTCGCACGGGGCCGGGTCGACGACGGCGTTCAGGGTGTCAGGCACCAGGGCCGAGACGTACTTGCTCTTCTCCTCGTCCCAGACGGCCTTGGTCGGCGGGCGCAGCGCGGTCATGAGTTCCTCGGCGGTGACGGCGACCGTGCCGCGGGGGGTGATGACCAGGTTGGCGAAGGAGCCGAGGAGCCGGGCGAGCTCGGCGGCGGGCAGTGCGCCGGCGTCGCCCCAGGCACGGGTCTCCAGGGCGTTCCAGGGCACGAGTGCGAGCTGGACGCAGTGGCGCTTGCCGTCGAGGCGCTTGAAGATCCTTGCCCAGGGGCCGAAGCCGGACTTGGTGAGTTCCCATCCGGCGCGGGTGAGGTTCTTGACGGCCTTGTGGTCGGCGGGCAGGCGGAGGTCTTCCTGGTCGTCCAGGTGGGTGGGCAGGCCGAAGTGCGCCACGGCGGATTCGGTGAGCACGAGCAGCGGGTCCTGGTCGAAGCCGTTGTCGTGGAGCTTGGCGGAGCCGAGGCGGATCTTCTTCTTGTCCAGGGCCCAGGTGGCCAGGGCTTGGAGGGTCTTGGCCGGGCAGGCGACGGTGCGGCCGTCGACGAGGTGGGCGGTGAGGGTGGCGTCAGTGATGTCGAGGACGGCGAGCGGACCGTCGGCGTGCTCGGGTGCCACCTGGTGCACGGGCGGCTTGGGGGTGGTCCTGCGGCGGGACGCGGATGCGGGGGCTGCGGTTCGCCGGCGCGGCGGGGCCGCCACGCGAGTGGGCTCGGCGGCCGGGGCAGTTTGCGTCGGGGCCGGAGCAGGCGTGGCGGAGACTACCGGAGCGGAGGCGGGGGCCGCCGTGACCGGCGCCGGGGCGGCAGGCACCGGCGAGGCGGGGGCCGGGGCTGCGGGTGCCGGTTGGGTGCCGCACCGCGGCATGCCCATGCGGGCCATGACCTCCAGGTAGATGTGGCGGGGTCGGCCGGCGACGATGTACGGAGTCGGCTGGCCGCACCGGGCGCAGGGCCGGGTAACGCCCTCGGGCAGCTCCATCCAGGAGCCGGGAGCGTCGTATTCGGGCTCCGCGACGGCCTCCGGTACCGGGGAGTCCTCCCACGTGATGTCGGGCGGCTCCTCGATGTCGTAGTCGAGCTGCGGCTGGGACTCCTCATCGGGGGTGACGACGGCCGTCTCCGGGGCAGCCGACTCGGGCAGCGGGGCCGAGGAGTGTGTCATGTCGGCGGCGCGGGCGAGTTCGGTGGTGAAGTGGGCCAGGAGCCGCGCGTAGAGCTGCCCGGTTCTGCCGCGCGGGGTGCGCGGCGGTTCCTTCTCCCAGGTCCATACCGTCTCACGCGACACCCCCAGCGCGTTGCCGAGCTGGGTCTTGGACCAGCCCCACTGCTCACGCAGCCGCGTGCGCTCCGCCGGATCCGGCAGCGGCGGCACAGGCCCTTCCAGGGAGACCTGCGCGAGCACGGCCAGCTCGGGCGCAAGCGCCGTGTCCTCAGGGTCGGGCATCGTCTTCCTCCACTCGCCGATCTAACGCGAATCTAACGTATCGATGTCGCCACCTCGCGTCAAACTCTAGCTCGAAGCTCACGTGTATTTTGATTATTGCAATTCTATATTTCTACGTGTATCTTCATTCGAAGGGCCAGGGAGCGACCCGCGAGCATCCAGGAGGAACCTCTTGTCCAAGTCGGGCTTCGTCGCCTCGGCGGCCGAACGGCTGCGCGACGGCGCCCACATCGGCACCCGCGTGCGCGGCAAGGTCGCGCGCTTCATAGAGCAAGCGGCCTCGTGAACGGTCACGACGTCCCGCCCGCCCTCACCCGATCACCCCGGAGAAACCCCCTCATGCCCCTCTTCACCCCCGGTACCACCGACCACGACCCCGCCATCCTGCTCCCTAACCGCCACGACAACTCCTCGGGACTCCCAGTGGCCAAGTGCCCGTGTGACAACACCCCGAGCGTCCGGGACGGCAGGCTGGCCAACCACTTCCCGCCCATGTGGCAGGGACGCCCGGCGACCCTCAAGGACCCGTTCTGGCCGGGCACGGCCCTGTGCCGCTACAGCGGCCGGACGGTCACCCTCGCCGCTGCCCTGGCACGCGACGAGGCACAGACCCCCGAGGAGCGGAAGACCGCTCTCACGGTGCGCGCCAACCCCTCCGCGTGGCTGGGCCTGCTCGACTGGGTGCCCTTCGAGGACGTGAAGGCCGGCGACCGCATCGGCTTCACGGATACCGAAGACGACTACGAGCGCCGCTTCGTACGGCACGAGCGGGAAGGCGTCGTGGACCGCAAGGGCGCCACCTTCGTAGCCGTTGCCTGCGTCCCCGACGCCCTGGGCGACAAGACCCGTCTGAAGAAGAAGGACTGGAAGGGCCTCCGCGTCCGCCGCAAGCACTGACCGCCCCACCCCGCCATCGACCACGAGGAGACCCAACCCATGCAGCTCACCACAGATACCTCCGCCATCGCCATCCCGGCCGACTCGCTCGATACCCACCACGTCACCGACCGCCAGGGCGCCGTTCACACGGCCCTGTTCAACTCCTACACCGGCTTCCTGATCGATCTCACCTGTGGCGCGGGCCGCTACCAGGCCGTGCACCCCTACGAGAAGTTCGACCCCGCCCGCCTCACCGACGCCCCGCTGTCCTGCCTCACCTGTGCAGCAATCGACGCCGGTGGCCCCAACGCCCCGCGGAGTGTCGCCGACACCACCCGCGAGCTGGCCGCGAGGGTTCTCGCGCACGCCGACCGCCGTGGATACGCACACGGGAAGGACAACGAGGCGCTGCGTCGCTCCTTCGTCGCCCTCGGTCTGGACACGCCCGAGAAGCTGTACCCGCTCGTCCAGGAGCACTTGACCGCCGCCATGACGCAGCGCGCGCTCACCGTGCCCGACGGCACCCCTCGCGTGCTGGTCAAGTACACGCGCTTCACCGGCGGCACCCTCATGGTCCCGGTGGGCGTCGGTGACCGGCTGATGCGTGACGGGGTCGCCAGTGGAATCTGGTACACGGGCAAGGTCACGGCCGTCGAGGAGCGTCCGAACGGCGTCGTGGTCACCGTTCTGGAGAAGGATTGGCCGCACCCGCGCGAGTGGAACGCTGCGGACGTCACCCGCTGGTTCTTCAAGCTGGACCGCGGCCCCCGGGCGTGATCGGGCCGGCCGAACGCGCAGGCCCCGCCCGCCCCGCCTGTCCCCCGTTTCCCGACCGCACGGAGCACACCGATCATGACGCCCCGACCCCACCTCCCCGCCGAACCTGGCGAACCGGCCGCCCCCGGGTCGCTGATCGTCGTGGAGGACGACGACATCCTCATGCGCCGCGGCATTGACCACTACGCCCCGTCCGCACAGGGGCACGTGATGGAGGCCGCCAAGGCACTGGAGGACTTCCGGCTCGGCCACGGCCCCGGTGCCCTGGAGAGCGCCGAGGCAAGCGCAGACCGGGCCATCACCACGTTCCAAGTCCGTACCGGCGAGCGGGACGTGGCCGCGTGGCAGATCGCCGTCACCTTCATGGTGGAGCTGAGAGCCGCGCGCTACAGCGCGGACCGCATGCCGGTCTTCGACCCGGCCCCACCCGTACCGTCCCTGTTCACGTCGGTCAGCCCGATGCGACTGGAGAGGATCAGCCACGAGGGGTATACCCGCATCCTCGACGCCGGCCGCGGGCTGGACCGGGCACGGCGTAGCGGCAAGGAGTTGGACATCGTCCGCACCCAGCACGCCATCGGCGAAGCCGCCCGGCTACTCCACGACGAACTGGACGGCCTCTCCCTGCCACTGTGGGTGCTCATCTGCCGCTTCTGCGCTGAGACGTACGGGGAGAACCTCCGCCTGCGCAGGTCCCTCGGCCGGGCCGGCACCGGCTGAAGTCCGGTCGGCACATGCACCCGCGGGATGGTCGGCCCGCCCCGCAATACCCGGCCCTTGTTCCTTGTCCCTCTTCTCCCCTTCGGCGGCCCATCGGCCGTGACGGCCGGGCAGACCGACTCGTCTGCGCCGCCTCCGCTTCCCGAACGGATACTCGCCCGATGCCCACCATCACCGGCCCCCGTGACTGCCCTTTCCTCGTCGAGATCAGCGGCGCCGGGTTCCGCCACGCGGCCCTCCACGCCACCAGGCACGCCGCCTACACCGCCGCGCGGGCGATCCGCGAGCGCGCGCAGGCGGGTGAGCCCGTGGTCTTCACCGACCGGTTCGGACATACCGGCGTCTACCTCGTCCTGAGGATCGCCGTGCTGCGCCGTAATCCGCTGACGGGAACCTTGCTCTCCCACGCCCGCAACTGGCGCCGTAACGCCCCGGCCGAGGACGCGTTGACCACTCTTCCGGACGACTGGCACGACGAGCCCTTGCCCGCCCAATGGCGGACCCCATAGGGCTCTTCCCCTCTGGCGCACGAAGTTCGCGTACGGGGGACGGGCGGGCGGTGCGGGGGCGACAATGGCGGCCATGTCACTTTCTCTGGCGCGCTGCGTGGAGGCGATCGCCCGGCTGCTGGATGCCTGCGGACCGATGGAGCCCGTACGGCTGGGACTGAGCGCCCGGGACGCACAGGTGGAGGTGCACGGCAGCGAGCCGGCCGCGCGGGCAAGCCTGGACCGGCTGGCCGCGATGTCGGGTGGAACAGTCGCCTCGCCGCCTGGTGGGGACCTGGCGTCCGTGACGGCCGACCTCGACGACGGCCTGGTGCTGGTCGCCGGCCTCGCCGAGCCCGTGGAGAGCGCCGGAACCTCGGGCCGCACGACGTCGACAGCGGGTGCCGCCGCGCTGCTGCGCACGCTGGTGCCCTGGGCGCACGGGCTCGACCAGGACGTGCTGCATGCGGCAGAACTGTGGGTGGACGACCAAGGGCACGCCTTTACCGTGCGGCTGCTGACAACCGCCGGGCAAGGAACCGATCTTGAAGCGGTCGCCGCAGCCGCTGGCAAGGGGCTCGGCCGGCTCAGGACACGGCGCACCGACAGCGGCATCGACGGCGCGGGGCGCCTTCCGTGCGGCCGCATGGTGCAGATCGGCGTCGTCCGCCTCTACTAGAGACCTGCTTCGCGATGCCCGGATTGCTGCTGGTCTTCTCGTACGGGCGCTACTTCTTCTTGGCGGCACATGGCGGGCGCGCCGAGCCGCGCGGCCGGCCAGCCGACTGCCGGGCCTGACGCGTCCTCTGGGCTGCTGAAGAAGCTACCGAAATCCTCCGTGCGGACTGACGCCTTCGCGTACGTTGCATTTCTCGATTCTCGCATGTAACATAGTTCTTGTTGGGGGCGAGGAGCTCCCTCCAACAGAACCCCGACAGCGCTGCCTCACGCGCGTCGACCCCCCTTCTCCCCCGCTTCCCGAGGAGCCTCGCATGCGCGGCATCGACATGCCCACCGCCCCCGAGACCATCCGCAGCCGGTTTCTCGCCTATCACGCCGCCTGGCTAGTACGGGCCGAAGCCGAACGCGGCGGCTGCGCAGGCCCGGAGATCCAGTCACTGGCAGCACTGCTCATGCGCGTGGAGAACGGAGAGGGTACTCCTGAGGTCCGCGTGTACTGCTTCTCCGACAGCGGCACCGGCTGGATGAAGCGAGCTGTGATCACTGCCGGGCTGTCCATCGACGGCACCCACATCGCCGCACACTCGCCCGTCACCTACGGCCCGGCGCGCAGCCGCGACGGGCGCCTGAAGGCCCACGAGTGGATCAAGCGCCGGATCTGGCGCAAGGACCCCAAGCACTCCCAGCTCGTCGTCGACGAGCGCGTGCCCGTCCGCTGGGAGACCGACCCCCGCCCCTGAACGCCGCCCAACCCTCCCCATCCCCGTCTCTTGAAAGGCACTCCTCATGAGTGACCGCCTCGAATGGGCCCACACCACCAGCAAAGCCGAGCTCCTCTACCCCGGCACGGACGTAGATGAGGCTGTAGTCGACCCCGGCGAGATCGCCGTCGCCATATGGACCGGCAGCAACGGCATCGCCCTCCACGGCCCCAGAGAGCAGCTGCGGGACCGGCTACTTCAGCTGGCCGCCGCCGTCCATGACGCTCCACCGGTGCCCACCACCGAGGCATGCATCTCGGAAGACGTCGACCCGCGGCGGTGGGAGCCCGGCCTCCCCTTCGAACTCGTATCTCGCCCCACCACCTTCCCAAGCATCGCCAAGTGCAGGTACACGCACCGGCCCGTCACCAACGACCCCCGCATGGCCACCTGTCTGGACTGCATCGACCAGTGGAACCGCGAGGACCCCAACACCCACCTCAGCCTGTCCCACCCCATCCCCTCGCTGTCCTGACACTCCGCCCTCCCGCATCCGCCACTCCCCCTCTCATCCGGGCAGGAGCGGCTGACGGGAGAGCCCCTTTGTCCTCTCGTACTGCAGAAGGTTCTCCATGCCTGCCACAAGCGCCCACTCCACGCCGCGCCGCCGCCCCCTGCCTCCGATCGGCACCCATTACGCGCTCACGTCACCCCTGTGGCGCTACCAGGTGCTGGGGGACCGCAAACCCCACACCCACGAGGTCACCCACCACCTCGACGGCCGTGTCGCCTTCGACGGCGACACCGAGCACACGTTCTCCACGTACTGGATCAACAAGTACATGACCCGGTGCCAGCCCGACGGCTCTTCGCTGGACTCCTCGTATGTCGAGCGGCAGCGGGAAGAGCTGCAAGGCCAGAACACCACCGCTGCCGCCCTCCCCTCGCTCGACAAGGTGATCGACCAGTTGATCAAGGGCGCCCAGGCATAGCGGTCTTTCAGTCGCACCCCATCATCCCCACACATCGAGTGTCCGTCCGGGCCGTCCCGCGCGGCCCGGACACCGAGAAAGGCTCCACATCCATGACCAGCGTCATCAACACGACAGTGGCTGACACGCTCTACCAGGCGCTGTTCGATGAGGCATCCGCATGGGCATGCGACGACGCCGACGACCAGGCCGCGCTCGACGCGATCGGCGCGGCGGCCACCGCCCCTGCCAAGCTCCGGGTGCTCCAGCGCTCCTCCCTGGTGCCCTCGGCGTTGTGCGAAGCAGCTATCGACGCCTTGATCGCCCTGGACCCCGGCACCTATGCGGACGCGCCGCCGACCGCCACGCCCCTGACCCCGGCCGCTGCCGCCCCTGTAGCGGGCGCACCTGCCGCGCTGCTGCCGCCCGAGGTCCGCGACAGCATGCGCCGTGTCATTGCCTACTGCTGGGACAGCGAGGAGCAGGACTTCGCCGAGCAGGACCAGGACGGCCGCGAAGCCCACATCTTCACCTCGCTGCGCCGGCTGAAGACCTACCTGGACCAGCCGTCGGCATAGGAGGCGCCTCCGCCTCACCGGGCCCACTACCCCGTCTTCGTTGCCTCCAGCTCCAGGAATATCCCCACGCCTTTCACCGATCACAACAACGTCTTCATCGGCTCGACCGACGACACCCACCCCTTCGTCTTCCTCAACCGGCCCGTTCCCGGCGGCCACCGCATCCTGACGTCGGCCGGGTTCAGCCCGCACGAACACCTCGGCCGCACGGTCTACCTCCTGCCGCCCGAGGACTGCGGCAGCGTGGCTGCCGAGCGGGCCGGTACCGCGATGACGCAGCTGCTCCCGCACACGCTGGACATCGTCGAACTCGCCTGGACCACCAGTCAGGGCACCCTTCCGGCCAGTGGCCCCGAGGCCCGTATCCGGATCTGCGGCAAGTCACCCTGAACTGACCTTCCCCCGAACACCCGTCACAGCCCTGCCCGCGCTGACGAGCGCAGGGCAGGGATGCGCTGTTTCCAGCGCCAAACAGGAGGGTCCAGCCCGCCGGGCAGAAATGGCGGAGCTCTGTCGCGTGCGGCCGGCCCGCTCGCCTCGGTCGTCGCCGGACACAACCACGTTTACGCGGCCGGGGAAGCAAGCACGGGGCCCGCATTTCGCCCGTCGCGACGCACGAGCCCGCGTTGCGGATCGGTGGGGACAGATGCCCGCACCGCGAACGTCCGAGCCAGTGGCGGTGCCCCTCCGCCAGAGAGACCAGGCTCGGCAGAGGCCGCTGTACTGGAGGCTGACTCGCAACCGTGCGTGCGGCTCTGGGCCAAGGCACACGACAGGATGCGCCGACAAGACGCCAGGTCCGCGGCCAATGGCCCGTCCGCGGAGAGGGCCTCTCCGTAGCCCTGCCGAACGCCGTCACCGCCCATGCAAACCCGCATCCAAGGTTCTGGCCCGCGCGAGCCTTGCCTTGTGTTTCCACCCTGTCACGGTTTCCCGCGCTATTGAGTCGTAATAGAAATCGAACCGCAGGGCTTGAGCCTCTTGCCCGCCGGGATACAGCCTCACGTGGGCGCCACCGACAAGCTCTCCAGTTGCCGGGTCTTCGCGCTGGAAGTACGGCTTGTAGAACCCAAGGAAGCGATTCTTCGCATGCACTCCAATCCAGTTATCAAATTCCCCTGGAGGGGTTACCACAGCTGGCGCCGCAAGAATGAGCAGACCAGTTCCCGAGGCGGCCCAGTATTTGACTGGATCGACCGCGTTTCGAAGAAGCTCGAACACGACTAGGAGGATTCCGGCATAAATCAAGACGATAGCCGTTGACCAGAACGTGATCACCTTAAGTTCCAGTGCGCGGAGAGCTACCACCGGGTGCGAAACGCACGTCGCCTCCTCAACCAGATAGGCTATCAGCGCCACGAACATAAATGAGGCACCCACTGCCAATGCGACCGTCCCGTAGCCAGCCTGCAGGAACCCTGCTACCGCCACCCCTAGCAGCCTCAGCCCCCAGTCCCTCGCTTGGCAGCTCCTCTTGGAGACCACGAGAACTCCTCAGCGGCGATAGCAGTGAGGTTGCTTGTGACCGCAGCACCACGTCAACTCGTCAGGCATTCTCTGATAGGGGGATTCAGGGACCTCCCTATAACACATCCCGCCTTCTGCGGCCATCCTCAGATAGCCCATTGCAGCCCTTACGTAGAAGGCGGGGCTTCCCCGAGTCTCTATCCAACCATCAGGAACTGCCCGCTCAAATCCGGATTTCACAAGACTCCCAGCTGAAATCCCTGATTCGATCTCATCGAGCCTCTTCATTACGTCATGAAGCTCTGCCGAAAAATTTTCAACTACGGGAGCCATGAGCGCTTCGTGATTCGGATCCCAAACTTCGGATGACAACTTCCTTCCACTTCCTCGAACATCATCGGAGTTCGGGGCCACGGGACTTCACCAACTTTCTGCTACTTGACCATAAAAGAGACACTCCACCTACGCCCTCTTACCTTCACGCTAAAACCCGCCTCCACGAACCGCATTTCGCGACATGTTCATGAAAAGCCCAGGTGAGAGGTCAAGAGGGTCCGGTCCTTCGCCCGTGCATCACGACGAGGCCGCATTACCGGAGGCCCGCCGTCCCTTGCCCGCCCGAACCAGCCGACGGCTTCGACGGTGCCTCTCAGCCAGGCTGCGGGGGTGTCCTACACACGTCGCCCACGAGCGAGTGAAATCCCGGGCTCCCCTGCGGCCAGGTCCGTTACGGTCCGGAACGGGCTTCTCGTCCCGGCACGGGCCCGTGAACCGACATGGCTGGGTGCCCGGTCGGCGGCGGCTACTGGAGGTCGTAGACGGTGACCGGGACGCGCTGCTCGGTCAGGCGGTGGGCAATGAGCGGTTCGACCTTCTCCCATCGGCCGCCGGCGAGCCCGCACCCGATCCGGGGCATATGCACTGATGCCGACAATGCCCGTGCCTGCTCCGACAGCGAGGCCAGAGCCTGGTCGATGGCGTCGTACCGCACGGGTGCCTCGGTGGTGGTGCGGCTGCGGATGCCATGCTGTCCCACCAAGTTGGCCACCCACAGGTCGTCTTCGACCTCGACGAGCTGGATGGCGCCCAAGCCGAAGTCGTTGGTTGCGCGGTCGCGGTACCACTGGCGGTAGGCCGCCTGCGGCTGCGGCCACCGGCTGGAGAGGGCGGCCACGAAGCCCGCGCCCCATCGGCCGGCGTCGTTCACCACGTGGGCGATGATCTTGGACCCCGGCTCGGGTGGACGGGTGGCGTCGCCGTGCGTGTAGACGATCTTCTTGCTCATGGGCCGACGCTATCGACCGGGTGTGACACCGCCGCCGGGGACGAGTTCAAACGTGACGGGGGCGGATGCCGTTTCGGCGACGGTGGTCAAAAAAGACGGCCGAGAACGATGTCGGGGCGGCAGACCGCACAGGTGACGGCCTCCTCCGGGTCGGCCAGCATGCGCAGGGCCTCACGGTCCGTGGCGAGCTGCTGGGACATGCCTGCCTGGACGCAGTCGAGTCGGTGCACGACCACCTCGTGGCTGCTCCCCGGCGCAGCCTCGGACAGGCGCCAGCGGCGGCGCTCTTCGACCGGGGGCGGGTCCAGGACCGTGTAGTCCTCGCCGGCAATCGGCTGGACGTCCGGGTAGGGGGCGGAGAAGGGGACCTCCAGGACATCCCGGACAGGGCCGCGCGGGGTATCGCGCCGGTTCGGGAGGGTGAGCACGAGTTCGTACCACCACGTGCCCCTGAAGTAGCGGCGCCCGGTGACCCGCGCCTCCAGAACCTGATCGTCGGCGAGGCAGACGAGCGCGCGGGGAAGCCGATCCCGGGGAATGCCGTCCATATATCGAATATTAGTTCCATTCGCATGCTCTGGACGGAGTGCCGGTTCCGGCCTATCAGGGGCGGCCCGAGACCAGCCGCCAGCTCCCACCACACGCTCGCCCGGATTGGCACGCCTGGCGCCACACCGTCCGGCACCTGACCGGCGGCCAGGCCGGAGCTCGCGCACGCTGAACCGCCGCGGCGCCCCGGCGCCCTTGTCCACTCGGCCCCCGGCCAGACGATGACCTGGGAGCAGCCTCGCTACTCCCGTCACCGCCACTCCCCTCGCCGGTGAGCGGCGCACCACGGCCATCCATGACGGGCGGGGCCGACCGGTGGTGTCCGTCCCTGACGGCATCATGGGGACCGGAGCCGCAGGACAGCCCTGCGTGGCTGCGGCGCGATACAGAGGGGAGGCAAGGTGGTAGACGCCCCGGCAGGCTTCCCTGTGCTCGTCGGCGACGAATGCCCTTCCGACCTCGGCCACAGGCCCGACGCCCGGGCGGCCGCCGTGCGGCAGGCCGTGGCGGGGCTTCGGCAGATCCGCGAGATCACGAACCCGTCAGCGGGCCGCGCGGTAGATGTCCCTGCGCAGTGGGAGCGTCTTCAGCCCCTGCGGGCGATCGCTCTCGCCCTGGAGACGGCCGGGATTCCCGCATCCGCCGTCGGTCCCGACGGTCGGCGCACCGCGACCGGCTACCGCGTGAGCTGTTGCGACGGAGTCGTCCGCGTGGAATGGCTCGGCCCGCCCGGCAGCAAGGCCGTCTACTTTTCCCGCACGAGAGGCTCCAGCAGTGCGTCCGGGCCCTGAAGGAGTTCGGCTGGCAACCACTGGAGTACCGCGGAGCGCGTCCGCACCGGTGGCTCGAAGTCGAGGCCCCATCACCATGAGAGCGCGGACCGGGAGGCTCTGCCCGCAGCACGGGTGTGCCCGGTCTCCTTGTGCTGTCAGTGCTCTCCCCTAGAGTCGGCACGGATGTTCGAGACAGGGGCGGGATGATGAATACGGTCATGGCGATCGGAGTGACCTTCGGCTGGCTGGTGGCCCTCGCCTGCGCAGCCATCGCGGTGGCCAAGGCCCTGCCGCCGCAGGACGTGGACTCCTACCGCCAACCGCTGGTGCCACGCGGCCCGCTGCAGTGGATGGTCTGGACTGCCCTGGCAATGGGCACCTTCCAGGCCGGTCTCGCCGTCGACCTGATCCCCTTTTCGTCCGCCGGGGTGACGATGGTCCAAGCCGTGCTGTGGATCACCGGGGTCCTCTTGATGGTGCCCGTGGTGCGGCGCGTTCGCTTCACCCGCCGCTGGGACGCCTTCCTCGCCCCGATCGTGATCGACGAGCTCCTCCCCGAGCTGACCGCCGTGCAGCGGCGCGTCCCCGACACCTCAGCCGGCGACCTGCTGGAGAAGTCCCGCTCCGCCGCCGCCGAGGGCCGCGGGCTGCAGGCTCTGAGCGCCCTGTGCCAGGCTGCCGAGCAGGTCCAGCACCTCCAGGCGCCTGCCACCGACGAATGGGCCGCGCTGTACAAGCGTCTGGAGCATCTGCGCCGGATCCACGCCGTCTGAGTCGGTAGCCGCCCGACCCCTTCGGCACCTGCCGCCCGGGCTGGTTCAGCGGGGCTGGCCACCCATGGGGGTGCTGATGGTGCGCACGGGCTGATTGCGGTGGAACCGCTCGGCGGTCCGCCGCACCTCCAGCAGCTCGTCGTAGAGGGGCCAGGCTGCGGCGAATGCCTCTGTGGCGGTGGGGTAGTAGTCGGTCGAGCGCGAGACGCCGTACGCGAATCCGCGCAGCTCGGCGGTCCACCCCTCGTCGGTGTCGTCCGGGTCGTCCTCGTCGCGGCTGACGTAGAACAAGCTGCCGACGCGGCCGCTGTCGTCGTGGATCTCCACGAGCAGCGGGTCGTCGGTGGTCTTCAGCTGCATACCCATCGGCAGTCCTCGCACATACGTCTGGTCCTGGTAGGGCGAGGGTAGCCGGGCCCGGCCGCTGGCCCTTCCCTGTTTTCCAGGGGCATGGCCCTGGTCGAGGCTCGGTAGCCCATACTGGACGGGCCACTTCTCCCCCGCCCTCGCGGGGTCACAGGTCGTCCAGGGACGCCTCCTTGTGCGGCTGCCTCTTCCCCGCGCTCGCCGGGGACGCAGGGCCGGCTCGACACCGGTCTTGGCTTTGCCGCGCCAATGCGGCGCGGTGTTCCCGCGAGCCCTATGGAGATGAGATGAACTACCGAGGCGGCAGCCTGTCCCCCGATGGCCACGGCGAAGACCTCTCTGGCATTGAGCGTCTGGAGCTCGAAGAGGCTATGGGCGCGCTCAACAACACGGGCTGGCTCAACGCGCCTCTGTTGTACGGCAAGAGCCTGGATGCGGCGGTCGCGCTGATCGTCGCCCAGCTGCCGCCGGGCATCGATCAGCACTCCTCGTACGCTGTGAAGCTGCTGACGGCCCTGGGCTTTGGTGCCCTGCCGACGGGCGGGCCCGAAGAGCTCCGCCATCAGGTCCTCGCCCAGACGTCACCGCGATGGCGCAGCTCCTGGCGAGGCAACCGGTCCGTGGACGTCTTCTACACCAGGCAGCACGAAGACCTCGGGATCGACGCGGCGACACCGATGTTCACCACCGGGCCCCGCCTGCCGGATCCCCGTTGGGGCTTCGTGATGCGCCAGAGCGGTGTCGTCGGCGTGGTCTTCCTGCCCGGCCCTGTGCCCAGGGCGACGGGCGATGAGCTGGCCAGGGCTCACCTGGAAGCAATCTACGACGGGAAGGGGCTCGTGGTCTCGACAACTGTGCCGGCGGAGGCAACCTCGTAGAACGGCAGCCGGGCAGGCGCTTGTGCGGCTGCGCCCGAGCGGCGAGCCGGATGTCCCCGGGAAGGCCGACGGGGCAGCCGGGAGCGCGCACCGTATCCCGGCTACGCCGCGCGGCATCAGGGATGCTGATCGCCGCGCGCCGCACGGATCGAGGCCTCCAGCGCGGCCATCAGATCGACCGGCGGGACGGGTTCGGGGGGTGGCTCGAGCTGCCCGCTGGCCGCCTTCGCCTCGGCCAGGCGCTCCAGGGCGGCGACGTATTCGTCGTGCTGCTCGGGTGGGGCGTCCTGGGCCATGGCCTCGACGAGTACCTCGGCCATCGTCAGCTCGCGATCTGTTGGCGCCGCCGTGGTCACGCGGTCTTCGGGCGGCTCGTTACGTTCGTGAGGCCAGTACAGGGTGTGGACCAGCAGCCGGGAGCCGGCATAGGTCCGCAGGATCGCCGGGCGCTCGCGCAGGCGGATCGCGATCTTGCCGACACCGACACGGTCCAAGCGTGTCAGGGCTGCGGCAAGGAGGGTGTACGGTCTGTCGGCCCCGGGCCCGAGCGGCTCGACGTAGTAGGAGCGGTGGAAGAGGGCCGGGTCGACGCTGCCTGCGGGGACGAAGCCGGCCAGGTCCAGGACTTTGCGGGCGGGCAGCGGGAGGCGGGCCAGGTCCTCGTCGCGCAGGACCACGGTCCCCCTGGGTGTCTCGACCCCGTGCGCGACCTCTTCGTAGGAAACCTCGTGCCCGTCGGTGTCGCACACGCGGCGGTGTCTGATCCGTCCGCCGTCCACCGCATGGATTTCGTGCGTCCGGCCCGGGTGCTCGGTACGCGTCGCGGGATACAGCTGGACGGGCAAAGCGATCAGGCCCACGCTGATCGTCCCGCTCCACACCGACTTCATGCCGTGCCCCCGCTCACGGGCGTCTGCGCGGCCGGGCGCCCAGCGCGGCGCCGGCCGTGGCCGGTGAAGACGAGTGAACAGCCATGGCCTCCAGCATCTGGGCGGCACGCGCCATGTGCACGCCGAAGGCCGCCGACGGGGCACGCCGCGCCTCCGTGTGTGCTGTGGTACCCGTGACCGGCACGGGGCCGCCGCGCGTGCAGTGCTGGTGGTGTGCGCGGCGGCCCCCGGTGGAATCAGCGGTAGGCGATGGGGTTACGCGACGGGTGCGGGGTCGGGGTGGGCTTACTGACCCGGGCGTCGCCGCTCAGCAGCCGGCCTTGGAGGGCGTGGCGGTCCCCGTGGCGGGTGATGCCGGTGATCCGGGCGACGGCGAGCACCGTCTGGTCGGGAGCGATGATCTGGACTTCGTCGCGGGCCAGGGCGCGCGCCGCATTCAGCCTCCAGATTCCGCGGCCTGCCTCCCAGGCTTCTGTCTCGGTCATCCCGGGGTGCCAGCCGATCACGGTCCGGCCGAGCAGGTCGCCTGTGGGCGCCGGCCGCTTCCGTCCGAGACGGATCTGCAGCAGGGATGCCGCGCCCGCCCCCCAGAGGACGGCCGAGGACCGGATGAGGCGGAATGTCTTGGCGAGCAGCTCGGCGCACGCGGTCCATTCCTCATCGCCGCGCCAGGGG
This sequence comes from Streptomyces sp. XH2, assembly GCF_049725035.1. Classification (NCBI taxonomy): domain Bacteria; kingdom Bacillati; phylum Actinomycetota; class Actinomycetes; order Kitasatosporales; family Streptomycetaceae; genus Streptomyces; species Streptomyces sp. XH2. The sequence continues at coordinate 46,697 of NZ_JBMMMZ010000016.1, forward strand.
ATCGCAGCGGCTTCCTGGAGGGCGACGGCCACGGCGCGCGCGGCAGTGGCCGGCATTGTGTCGGGGCCATCGAGCGGCGGAAGGAGAACGGCGTGGTCACCGCGGATGGCGTCCGCGGCGGATTCGGCGTCGTCCTCGAACTGGGCGATGACACGGGCTGCCTGGCGGGCAAGGGCTGGGGCGGCTCGGCCGCCCGCGACCAGGGCCATGGCCTGAGCGGCCGCGTGGAGTTCGGTGCGGCTGTGGCGGTGGTAGTCCCCGTCCACGAAGTCCATCAGCGCATCACCGGCTTCCCTCGCCGCGGCTTCCACACGTGCACAGTGGGTTCGGGCGAGCCCGTTGTCGTAGGCCGCGTACCGCTGCTGTTCGGCGGCCTCGAAGGTTTGGTCGAGGCGATCGCATTCGGCTCCCCACGCGAGCGCCGCTTCGAGCTCGGCGGCTGCGTCGACGGCGCCGGCGGCATGCAGGGCCCGGGCCAGATCGTGGGCCGGGCTCTTCGCCACCGTTCCGTCGCCGGCGACCGGCGGCGTGGCCGCGGTCATGGCGGCGGTGGTGTGGCGCAGGAGGGCGGTGTATTTCCCGCCGGCCTGGCGCTGGATGGCCCGCGCTCGCTGGGCCGGTCGGGGCTGCTTCCTGGGCATGCTGCACTCTTCCTCCGGACGGCCCGCGCCTGTCCGCTGAAGAAGGCGTACAGGGTGAAGGGGGCGGGCCCGGAGGGGGACCTTGGCCGGCGGAGGCGTCCGGCGCGGGCGGACGGCTACGGCGGTCGGCGTGCGCTTCCTGCCAGCGTTCACCGTAGCGCAACAGCCGGTCCTGCTGTGGCGGTTCGAGAACGCGGTGCCGTCCGGCGCTCGACGGCAGCCGGGCCCCGCGGGGGGGGCGCTTGCCGTCGCGGCGGACGGTGGCCGGGTGCGGGCGGCTTCAGCGGAGGGTAGGGAGGCGGATGGCGGTGATGCGGCCGGCGGTGTCGAAGTCGACCTCCGCCGTGGTGTTGCCGGGGAGCTCGGCGAGGACCTGGTGGTCGTCCTCCCGCCATGGCACGCGGTGGTGCTCGAAGTAGCCGGTCACCACCCGCCGGGGCGAGTGCCCGATGAGCGAGGCGCCCGTCATCAGCGTCCTCGGCAACGTGACAGGGTCCAGGCCGGCGCGGGGGACCTGCGGGTCATCGGGCAGGAAGTACACCTGGGTGGTGGGGCCGGCGGGCATGCCGATGTATCCGGGAGCGCCGACGACGCCCATCCCGGCGAAGGCCAGCGTCTCGGCCGCGTGCCGCGGATCGGCGAAGCCGGACAGATCGAGAGTCCCCGCGGTGAACTCGGCTATGTGCCCCGACCGCCCGAACCGCTCGATCGTCTCGGTGAGCGCCACGACCGGGGTGCCGCCCAGCCCCGGGTTGGCCCATCCCCACATCCACGTCTGGTCTTCCGCGTCGTAGGTGCCGAGCACGGCGATGCGCATCTCCACGGCTCCTTGCCGGTAGAGGCATGCGGGAAGGTCCGCGCTCCATGAGGCCTGGGGGAGGAAGTCGCTGAGGGCCTGGAGCTGCGCGGCGCCCCAGGCCGCGTGGGCTTCGGTCTCGTACAGAAATGCTGCACTGAACTTGATCACGGCCCAGAACCCTAGCCGCGGTGCTCCTCGATGACCGATCGGTGAGGCCAGGACGGGCCTGCCCGGGCAACGCACAGCTGCGGCGGGCCCCGATGCCCCTGAATCGCCGCCGGAGCTCGCTCCCCATCACGGGTCAGCCCCCGGCCAAGGTGCCGCCCGTCGGCGCCCTCCCCTTGGTCTACTCCGCCAGCTCTGGCTGCCCGTCGGTCGTGCTGTCTTGACGCGCGGCGGCGCGTTCGGTCTTCTTCTGCCGCAGCCACTTCGACAGGCGCACTCCCTGCGGGCACTCGCGTCCCCACTGCACGACCTCGGCGGCATCCGCAGCATGCTGTGCGGCGTGCTGCGTCGCAATAGTGGCGTGGTCCAGCGCCATCCCCACCGTCACCAGGACGGCGCTGGCGAAGCGGGGGTCGCTCCGGTCCGCGGTAGCCACGGTGTGCGCGGCCGGGAAGATCATTTCCGGGCGTTGGTTGAGCATGGGCCACTCAACGTGACCGCGCACTTTGGTGTCCTCGGCAGCGGTGACGCTCGCGGCGAGGAGAGCGGCGTGCGCGCGGACTTCCCTGTGCAGTGACCTGTCTTCCGGGTCGTCGCGGTTGAGGTGGTCCTCGTGGCTGACGTGGACGAACACCGTGTAGAGCTCCCAGGTGTATCGCGCGGTCAGACCATCGGCTCCGGGTTCCAGCTGGACATCAGCAAGGGGCGCCCCGATGACGCGCGGGTGGGACTGACGCAGCCCGGGGAAATCGGCGGCCAGTGCGGCAGCAGCCTGCTCGGCAAGGTCAGTGACAGGATCGGTCACGGCAGATGGGCCCTTTCGGCGCGTCAGGACATGGGACGTGTGCGCCCTGGGCCCGAGGCCCGGGTGCTGTCCCTACACCGGTAGGGAGCGCCGTGACGAAGACACGGTCGTGGAACCCCGCGCCGCGGGGAAGAAGCCGCTGGTCTACGGACCGATCGTCGCCTGTGCGGGCTGGATTCAGCGGAGATGCCCAGGGTATCGGCTGGTGACGGCAAGGGAAATGGGGTCATCAGGAATCGGCCATTGCCCATCGGCGCCGCGTTGACGGGCCCGTGAGAGGCGCCAGCGGGCTGGAGCCCGGCCGGTGGCGTGGCGGCGGCATCGGCCGCAGCGGCCATGGCGACCTCCCGGGTGGCCTGGTCCGCGATCGTCGGCCAGCTCGTTCAGCTCGGCGGGGCGTCAGGTCACCGGGGCGTCGTGTAGTTCGAGGAACCCGTCGAGGGCGTGCCACAGGTAGTCGTCGGGCCGCTGGCCGCAGTGGCGGAGGGGGCGGCGCCAGAGCGGGTCGTGGTAGTGGTCACGGATGTGGCGGAGGTGGGCCAGGGCTACTGCGCGCTCGGTCTCCCGTTGTGCGCGGGCTTCGTGGGGAGGGGGGTCGTCGAGGCGTAGGTGTTCGGCCTGCCGTTGGGCCAGGGCGTTCAACGCGGTTTCGTCCGACCCGGCGGTGGTCCAGATGCGCAGCGGCCGGTGGATCAGGTGGTTGGCCACGGGTCGGCTGGCGGGTCTCCAGACGCGACGGACGGGGGCTTTGCCCAGGCTGAGCAATTCAGCAAGGGCGTGGCAGAGGGGCGGCTCGATGCCCCAGGGCAGCTCGGACGGGGGCATGGTGAGAGCGAAGGCGACGTCGAGGATCTCCACCTCGTCGCCTGGAGCGTCGAGCACTGGGCCGAAGGCGTAGGCAGCGGCGAGCGGGATGTCGCCGGACGAGGTCAGGGCGCGGGCGCAGGAGTCGGCGATGTTCCTCAGGCGGCGGACGGCGGTGGCGTGGCGCATGCGGCGGTATCCGGGGGTTGGTATTCGGGTGGGGGTGGGGTCAGAGTCCGGCCGCGTCGAGTTGGCGGAGCAGGGCCTTCTTTCGCGAGTGCGTGAGGCGGAAGCGCTGGTATCGCTGGTCGAAGGCGTCGCGGGTGTGGTTGCGGTCGGCCAGGGCGGCGAGGTCGCCCAGGAGCTGAACGGCGTCGGGGTAGTGGGCGCCGGTCCGGTTCGCAATCAGCTCATCCAGGCGCTTCCAACCGCCTTCCGGGTCCTTGGCGAGGTGGGCGAGGCGGCGGAGCTGGGCGGCCCGGGCCGCTGCCTGGGTCTTCTCGCGGCGGGCTTCGGCTTCCCGTTCCTCGCGTGCGATGCGCTGGGCGGCCTGGGCGGGGACTGCGGCGCGGAGCTCGGCGGCGGTACGGCCGGGGCGGGCGGGTGCGGGGCGGGGGTGGTCGTGGTGGAAGCGGCGGCGCAGCTCGGTCAGGGCATGCGGGTCGTTGTCGTGGAGCAGGCGCGTCAGCGTGGTGTCCTTCTGGGCGGTGTCCAGCCGGCGGATCCACGTCTCGTAGTCGGTGCGCGTGGGTGCGGGCGCCGGGTCGGGGAGGGGCTGGGCTGCGGCGTTGATCAGGTCGGGGTTGATGCGCAGGAAGACGGTCAGGTCGCTGAGGCTGTCGGGCAGGTCTGCAAGGCCGGCCGGCAGGGGCGGTTCGGTGGTGTCGTCGTCCACCTCGCCGGCTTGCAGGCACAGCAGCCAAGCGAGGTAGAGGAGGCGGAGGTCGCCGGCGGCGACGTCCGGGCGGGCCCGGGCGATGGAGGGCAGCCACTGCTCCTCGCGGTCATTGTCGACGTCACCGCAGTCGAACAGGTCGTTGAAGTCGTTCAGCTCCCCGGTCTCGTCGTCGGAGAATAGGGTGAGCAGCACATGGTCACCGCGGCGGTGCACGGTGGCCGAGTCGCCGGCGCAGTAGAGCTCGGCAACGTCGAGGGGGAGCTGATCGGCGGGCCAGCGCAGGATCACGCGCCGGGTGCCCCAGTTCGCGAAGTACAGGTGCCCGTCGTAGTAGTCGGCCACCAGGTCCTCGGGGCTGCCCTTGAAATCCCCCCACTGGTAGGTGTTGACGAAGGAGGTCGGGGTGAGGCAGGCGCGGGTGGTCAGCTGCCGGATCTCGGCGAGCTGCTCCCGGTCCAACGGCTCGTCGAGGGCGACGAATTGGTAGAACTGGAACTCAGACACAGCGCCTCCGATCCGTGTGGTGTGCCCCTTCTTCTCATCCTGGAGCAGCGCGCGCCACGCCGGAGCGGGAACGGAGGGATCGGCCGGTGGTCAGCTGACGGCTCTGCTCGGTCAGGGGATGCGGAATCCGCGGCCGGGGTCATGGGCCGGGCCGCCCCGAAAGGGGTGAACCAGTCCATCGGCGCAAGGTTGACCGCCTCGACGGGTGAGCCGGCTGTGGAGGCCGCCCGTCAGTGGCGAGCCTGTGCAGCTGCCTTGCGCTTGGCCTCGACCTCGGGCGGAAGCGGGAGAACCGGCACGGCGGACGGGTGGGTGGGCCCCTCCTCCTGAACGCCGTCAGGTCCGGTGACGATCGACCAGCGGCTGACCTCGCGGGCCTGGTGCGAGGAGACCTCCCACAGCGAATAGCCCGCTCCCATGGTGTTCGCACCCCCCATGTCGAACCAGTTGATGCGCATGTACCCGCCGTACAGGGCCAGTGCCGTCGACAGCCACTCCACCGCCCGCGGGTCGACGTCGGCGGCCCATCCGCCGCAGTGCGGATGGGTCCGGTACTCGAAGTAGCCGAAGCCGTCGCACCGGGCGAACGCGGGCAGCGGGCCGGATGCCGGCAGACGGCCGCTGCCGTCGCTCGTGAGGTACATCTCGCGCGCCTCGCACCGGGGATCGTCACAGGACAGCTCGGTGTTGGACAGCCTCAGCCACAGGGCCACCGTCACGTCCTGGCCGTTCTCGGTGGGGAGTGACCACAGCTGCTGGCGGCACTGCGACGCCTGGTGATCGCGAAGCCGCCACTGTTCGGGGAGCTCGTGCGACAGATGGTGGAGGTAGTGGCCGACCAGGCGCCACGCCTCCTCGGCCGACGGTGTGATGACGCGGGCGGTCTCGGCGGTCATGCCCGGAGTCTAGGGCCCGTGGAGGGGCCCTTTGTGACGTACGCCACGGATGGGCAGATCCTTGCACGGTGGGTTCGGCCAAGCACAGCGCAGGGGGAAGCCGGCTCTGCCAGCATGAAGCAGTGACACGACTGAGGCCCCACCGTCCGCTCGAGGGCGTACAGCTCGGACTGCGGTTCGAGGAAGGGCGAGCGGCGCAGTGGATGCCCGTGACAGACATCGACGTCCGCGAGCTGGCCCGCGCCCAGCCGTGGCGACGCCACCTCACCCACCGTGGCGAGCAGCTCCACCTCGGACAGTACGCCGCGATCAGCACCGGGCAGGGGCCGGTGGCCACGGACGGCATCTGGGAACGCATGGAGCTGGCGGACTTCGACCCCACGGTGCGGTCCATGATCGGCCAGCCGTTCAAGCTCCGCGCCGAAGACGGCCCTGGGAAAGCCGGCTACGTCCCCGACCTGATGCTGATCGGCGACGACGGCAACGTCACCATCGTCGACAGCTCCCCGACGGCCGGCGAGCTGTGCCCCTCGGAGCGGGTCCTGGACTGGGCCGAAAAAGTCATCCGGGCCCGAGGCTGGACCTACGAATGGTGGGAAGGCGCCAACGACGCGCAGCACTACACCAACGTCAAGGCCCTGAGTGGCTTTTGCCGGCCTATGCACCAGGTCCAGCAGGCACTGATCGAACCCATCCTCGCCTTGTGTGCCGACACCGAACGGCCCATCGCCGCGGTGGAGGAGATCCTCGCGGGCGAGCGGATGCCCAAGCCCATGGTGCGGGCGGTGATCCAGCACCTGCTGTGGTGGGGCGACCTGACAACCGACCTGTGCCGCCCGATCACCACCGGCACCCGCGTTCGTACCGACGCGGCGGCCCGCCGGCCCGCTCCAGGCCAGTGGGATGTCGGGACGCGCCTGATCCTCGGGTACGACCGCGGCACGGTCGTGCGCCGCGAGGGCGACCAGCTCGTCGTCGACGTGGATCCTTCCCCGTTCGGGCACGGCGAGCGCAGCTTCAGCCGCCAGGATCTCGCCGAGACGGCCACTGCCCTCCCCGCCGCCTACCAGCGCCCTCTCTTCCCGACCCAGCCCTTCACCGTGCCCCGCTGAGCGGCCTCCCGCGGCACGCGCCGGGAGAGGTCGCTCAACTGCGTCAGCAGGCCGAACCCGATGCTGTCACCGTCCCCCCTCGGGCATGGGGCAGGGCAGGACGCGCATGTGGCGCTGCGGAGCAGCGCTGGCCGGCGCCTCGACCACAGGTACGGGCTCGTATGGTTCCCACAGCGGGGCCGGCTGGTAGGGGCGGTCCTGGTCCCAGCGGGGTGCGCCGGCCAGCGCGACCACCCGGCTGAGGGGGATCCGGACCGGGTGGTGCAGTCCGCCGGGTTTGAGCGCCAGCATCCCGTCACCGACCTCGTCGAGGGTGCCGTACAGGCTCGCCCATCCACCCTCACCGTCCTCGGGCCCGCACCACATGTCCAGGCGCAGCACGTGCCACCTCAGCCAGGGTCCGAGCTCCTTGAGAACGTCGGTCTGCTCGCTCGCGCCCGGGATCCAGCAGCCGTAGCCGTCGCGGAGCGAGGCCGCGATCCGCGAGGCCCGCTCGCCGTCGTCGCCGTGCTCGAGCCGGTAGCTCGTCGCGGCGCGGGCGCAGCGCTGCTCCTCGACGGCCGGCGGTACGGTGTCCGGGCCGCTGTCGGCATCCGCGGGCAGCACGGGGAAGGCGGTGCGCAGCAGCTTGAGCGCTGCCGCCTGATCGGTTCGGCGGCGGCCGGTGACGGGCCCGCCGGCCACGAACCGGGGCGGGTTGTGGCGGCCTTGGGCGGCCTGCTCCTTCTCCAGCTTGGCGACGATGTGCCCGGGCGCGGCAATGACCGCCGAGTAGGAGGGTCCGGGGGCATCTCCGGGCTCGCTGAAGTAGTCGCGGCGGCGATAGCCGAAGGGGACCAGCGGGCCGATCACCGGGGAGGCGGCGAGGTAGGCGATGGGCGTATCCCGCCCGTTGGTGAGCGGCCAGTCGTGGACGAGCAGCAACCGCGGCGCCGCCTGCGCGGACTCGGCTTCGAACTCGGCCTCCATCCGCGCACATGCCTCGGCGACCGCGCGGGGCCACCACAGCGCCAGCTCCGCATCCGCCCAGGAGGACGGGCTGTCGTGCTCCTCGCCCAGGGTTTGCGGTGCCGGGAGGCGGGTGACGTCCACGACGCGCGCGCCGGCCAGCTCCTGGGAGACGGCGTCGTGCACCAGCTCGGCCGTGCGGTCGGCGGACTGCCCGCGCGAGCGGGCCGCCAGCCATACCCCGCACACCAGCTGCCACACCTCGACCTGCGGCTGCGACTCGTACCGCCGCGGGCGCCGGGCGGACTTCCTCGCGACCGCAGCCGTCACCTCGTCCAGCACGCGCCGCTCCGGGCTGCCGGCCGTGCGGCGGACCGCATCGCGGGCCCCGTTGTAGGCGTCCACCTCCGGGCAGTCGGCGGCGTAGCCGGCAAGGAACTCGGCGAAGTCGCCGGCCAGTTCCTTGCGAGCCTCGGCCAGCGCCCGGGCGTCCTTGGCGAGCTTGCGGTCGGCGCGGGCCTGCTTGAGCCAGGCGGTGAACTGCTCCTCGTCCCCCGGCTGCTCCTGTGCCGCATAGCGGGCGTAGCCGAGCCAGGTGCGCACCGCCCGGTCCGCGCGGGCGCGCTGGAGGGCCATCGCCCGCCCGCTGGCGAACGCGGCGGCCCGCCACAAGGCGTCCGGGGCGCCGGGCAGGGAGATAGAGCACTTTTTGCAGATCTCGTCGAACACCTCGAACAGGGGGTAGGTGGCCGCGTCCGTCGCGGGCCGGGCGTAGCGGCAGCCGCCGTAGGAGTAGCGGCGCAGATCGGGGTGGGGGACGTGGTACTTCCCGCCGCCTCCGCCGGTCAGCGCGATGCGGATCGCGGCGAGCGCGGGCAGCTGAACGCCGAGAGCAGCAAGGCCCTGGACGGAGATCGCCGGAAGGGGCTGGGCCATGGCTCAGTCCTCCTGTCCAGCAGCGGACGCCGAGGGCGACGCGGCCGGGGCGTCAGGATCGCAGCCCCCGGCGGCGGCCGCGATGTGGTGGGCGGCCAGCGCTTCGGCGACCTCGCGGGAGTGGTCGACCAGTTCGGGCAGGGTGAAGGACGTCTTGAGCGCCCGCAGCATCGTGGACACCAGGATCTGTGCGAGGTCGGATGCGAACCGGTGCTCACGGGCCCGGTTGAAGGCGGTCAGCGCGCGCCCCGCGTCCCCCGCCGCCACGCTGCCGCAGGCCCTGGCCCACGTCCGCAGGGTCGCGGGCAGCGTCGCCTCCGGCACCCCGGCCAGAACCGCCATGGTGGGCAAGTCCCACACGTCCCGCTGGAAGACCTCCTCGGCGGTGGTGAAACCGTCGGCGAAGTCGACCGCGCCGACCATGGCCCGCCAGTGCTGCTAGACCTGCTGCTCGAGCCGGTCCAGCGAGACCCGCCGCTCCTCGGCGCTGCGGCCCCGGTCCTGGTCGTACGCAGCGATGCATCCGGCCCCCAGGTAGAGCCAGGCTGCCACGAGGTCGTCGTGTCCTGTCTTCTCGCAGTACTCCACGAACGCGGCGCGCGCCTCGCTCTCGTCGTCCTCTTCGACCAGGTCCGCGACGAACAGCGGCGTGAACTGGCCCAGTACCGCCCGGGCGCGTTCGGCCCACGGAGCGAGCTCCGACAACGGCACGGGCGCGGCGGGCGTTTCGAGAAGGGAGGGGTCGGCCGCGAGCAGGATCTCAACGGCCTGTTCCCGGCCGGTCTTGTCCAAGACCGCGGGGAGCAAGCCCTGGCGCGCGGCCTCGGCGACTCGCCGCAATGCCTCCTGGTAGCCGCACCCGGACGCCTGATTCAACGCACGGGCGATCCGCTGCTGGTTGCTGGGGTTGGGCTTTTTCTTCGGCTGTGCCATGACGAACTCCTGCACATCCCCGCGCGATGCCGTCCCACCACAGCAGCCGCCAGGGAGCGTACGAGGCGTCAAGGGCACACCGGTACGACCAGTCACCTTCGCGTCCGAGCGGCAGCTCGATTCACCCTCGGCCGGAGGTGGGTCCGGCCGCGGCACGCACCAGCGAAGCACGCGCGCACGACGATACAGGGCTACCACCGCACTGCGTGACCCGATCGCCCCTCCAAGCGTTCCCGGAGGTGTCCCGCGACTCGGTGTTGTGCGGTGCCGCCGCGGCGGGTGCCGCCGCCTGGCAGGCTGGCTTCGGTCTCCGTTGACGTCGCCCTGGAACGGGTCTGGCTGGCCGAGCTGCGCACCGACCGTCTCCACCTGCGCCCAGTCACCGCCGAGGACACGAAGCGGCTGGCGCTCTCGACAGCTGGCTTGCGTTTTGCCAACTCGGCGACGCGCTGCAGGACGGCTGGCTAGATTGCGCGAATGGGTGAACGAGCGAAGCGCCGTCGTCTTCATGCCGGCCGTGCCTGCCGGGGCAAGAAGCGATTTTCCAGCCATGGAGCAGCTGATCGAGCCGCGAGCGAGTACATGCGCTACCAGCCATGGGCTCACCCCAAAGTCGCCTACCGCTGCCCCTTTTGTCGCACCTGGCACATAGGCCGTGAGCTGGGGATTCCTAAGTAGCCCAGGCGTTGACGCCCGCCCTCCCCTTTGTGCTCGTGGGAGGTGTTTATCCCGCCGTTCATGCTGGCCCGCCCTCCGGCTGGTCGTCCCGCGGCCGGCCCGACCCGGCGAGGCCCTCGCCCACCAGCTCGCCGCCTGATCACCTCCGGGTGCTTCCGTACCGCGGCGTCCTCCTGGTTGCCTGTGCGGACTGCTTGTGGATCACAGCGCAATGCGGTGACCACGTGGCCGTCGGCGCTCCACCAGGTAGGTCAAGGCTGTGGTCTCTCCCCTGGGGTGCTCCCGGCGGCGCGTTCACGGACCAGCCCGAGCAGGGGGTCGAGTCGCAGGGTATGACGCCCCGCGGTACAGGGCTGGACGGAGCCCTGGGAGGTGAGGGGGTGAGGCAGAAGCCGGAGGTCTCGCGCGGCAGGGGTCGTTTGCCACTGCACAGGGGCGTCGGTGCCGGGAGTGCTGGGGGGAAGGTAGTCGGCGGGGGCCTGGACGCTCAGGCGGATCAGGGCGGCGACCGTCTCACGGTCGAGTCGCTTGCGGCCCGGGGCAGGCAGAGGCAGGGGCTGGGTGCAAGCGGCATCGAGCCACGGGGTGCCGTCCGTGTCGATGTAGACGGGCAGGAAGCGTTCGGAGTCCGCGCCCAGGCGTGTGGTGACCAGGGACGGGTCGATGTCGCGGTCGGTGATCTGGTACAGGTCGGTGAGGCGGTGCGGGCTGGGTATGGCGGCGGCATCGGCTGCCGCGGCCATGGCGGTCTCGGCGGTGGCCCGGTCCCGGTCATCGGCCAGCACGGTCTCGGCGAGGTCGTTGAGCTCGGCATAGACCGTCTCGATCACCCCGGCAACATCACCCGGGACATCGACGGGCGCGCCCTTAAGGCCGGCGAGCAGTTCGTGGGTGCGGCGCAGCAGGGCTGCGTCGTAGACCTCTCCCCAGGCGCGTGGGGGGAGTTGGCCGGTGGGGGCGAGGACGGTGAGGCGGGGTTCGGTGGCCCAGGTGGGGCGGGTGCCGCGGGTGCCGAGGGTGTGACGGTGGCCGCGTCCGGCGCGTTGGAGGAGCTGGGCGAGGGGGGCGAGGTCGCTGATGACGAGGTCGAAGTCGACGTCGAGGGACTGTTCGGCGACCTGGGTGGTGACCGCGATCAGCGGCTGTGGGGAGCGGGTGGCGTTGGGTCCTACGAGCTCGAGGAGGGTGTGGGTGAGGTCTTCGCGCTGCCAGACGGGCATGCGGGCGTGGATGAGGATCACGCGGGGGCGGCGGGTGCCGTGGCGGCGGGTCAGGGCCTGGAAGGTTTTCTGGGCGTCGGGGACGGTGTTGCACACCACCAGGACGGAGCCGGGATCCTGCGCGGCGTCGTAGAGGGGGGCGAGGGTATGGGCCAGGTGATGGGCGCGGCCGGTGGGGTCCTTGGGGTCGTGGGTGTGGCGGATGTCGTGCAGGTCGATGGCGAGTGTGCGGGCGCGGCTGCTGGGGATGACGGGTGAGGCGGTGATCTCGCCTGTGCGGGCGTTGGCGAAGAGCCAGCCCGGGTAGGCGGGGGTGACGCTGCTGGCAGGGGCGTGGCCGGCGCCGGTGAGGTAGGCGTCCACCAGGCGCTGGGCGATGGCTCCAGAGAGGGTGGCGGAGAGCAGGACGACGGGGACGCCGAGGTGTCCGCACCATTCCAGCAGCCGGATCGTTAGGGCATGCCCGTACGCGTCGTAGGCGTGGGCCTCGTCGATGATCAAGGTCTTGCCGGACAGGCCCAACCAGCGCAGGACGTTAAACCGTACGGGCAGTGCGGCCATGGCGGCCTGGTCCCACGTGCCCACGGCGACGCCCGACAGCAGGCCCAGGTGCCGGCGGCGCAGGAACTCCCCCGCCGTGGTCGACGTGCAGCCGTCCTCGATGACCGCCTCGTCATCGGGGTTGGCGTATTCGGTGTTGAGCCAGGCCAGGCCGTGGAGCAGGGTCACCGGCGTATCGCAGCTGGTGCTGCTGGCCACGTAGGCGCGGACCCGGCGCCACATGGCCTCCGTGGTGGCCGTGGTGGGCAGCAGCACCGCGAGCCCCGACCCGCCGGACGCGGCTCCCAGGACCCGGGCACCGTACAGACCGGCCTCGGTCTTCCCATCGCCCGTCGGCGCGGTGACCACCAGCAGGCCCGCCCCGTCCACCACCCCGGGCAGCTGGTGCCCGAGATCGGCCTGCAGCGGATGAGGCCGGGTGATCTTGGGGAACGCCTCGGCGAAGGAGTCCGCCTTCCGCCATGCCGGCGGCGCGACCTGCGCTCTCGCCACCGCCTCGGGAGCGGCCTTCACCGCGCGGTCGAAGTGCGCGAAGTACCCGGTCTCACCGGCAGCCCGCCACTCCTCCTGCCGAACCGTCACCCAGCGCACGGACGACGCCAGCCAGTCAGCGAGCACCACCAGCCCCGTCACCATCACCGCCACACCGCCAGGCGCGGTCTTCACAGGAGCCACCGGCCGCCCGCACGCCTCATGCAGCAAATCCACCAACGCGGCCCGCTGCTCCATCCAGCCAGCCGCGACGCCGATCCGCGGCTCAGCCCGGCCCGGGTCCGCCATCGTCACCCGGTCGAGCACCGGCCCGTACACCCCGTGATGCCCGCCGAGAATCTGCGCCACCTGCTGCCCGACCGACCTCCCGGGCCGTACCGACACGTCATACCCGTACCTGGCGAGGAGAGAAGGAGTGACCAGGTGCGTTACCCGCTCATGCCGCACCGGCCCCTCATGCATCCACCCCGGCGCAGCGGCAAACCCCGCTTCCCTCAAGAACCCAGGGCGCGGACCCGATGCCTGCCCCTGGAACGACGGACAGCACTTGCCCAGATCGTGCAGCCCAGCCCAGAACGCCACCATCCCGCGTGCAGCAACAACATCCACTCCGAAACCCTCGGCTACCTGACGCCGCTGCTCAGCCGTCAGGTACCCATCCCACAACGCCAGCGCCAGCGCCGCCGTATCCAGAAGGTGACAGGCCAGCGGATACGGAAACGGAAGCTCATCCCACTTCCCCCACACATCAGAACAAACACGACGAGACATATAGATCTTTTCCTCTCCCTCCATAAAACAGACCCTCGAACAGCAACAGCACCAGCCACAACGGAACGTGCCCACCCGTGCGTGCGGGTCGGAGTGGGCGCGCAGCACAGTGCCGGTGGCCCCTTCCGTTTGACACCCGGGCAGGCGAGTCGGAGATCTCCCGGGCCATCTCCGCGTGGTCACGCCGCGTCGGACACCCGTACGTGCGGGTCGGAACGCTCTCGGCGGAGGGGACGAGCGTTGGTACCTGTCGGACACCCGTACGTGCGGGTCGGCGGACGGCGGGCCTGCCTCTTCCCTACGGCGGGCGGGGTTCCGTCGGACACCCGTGCGTGCGGGTCAGATCCGGGCTCGGCACCGAGCTGAAGGGCCTGATCGTCAGACACCCGTGCGTGCGGGTTGGCGACTTGAAGAAGCCCGAGTTTGTGAAGTCGACCGTACGACACCCGTACGTGCGGGTCGTAGCCCACGGTGTGGGTAATCAGCGCGCCCCATTCCGTCAGACACCCGTGCTTGCGGGTTGGAAACCGCGCCGTGGCCGAGGCCATTTTGCCGATCACCAGACACCCGTGCGTGCGGGTCGGAGATCGAAGAGGCCGCCCGCCTGGAACTGAAGAACGCCAGACACCCGTACGTGCGGGTCAAAGGCGAGGTTCATGATGCGGGAGTGAGGCAACGCCGTCAGACACCCGTACGTGCGGGTCGGAGTCATCGAGCGTCCAGTGCTGTTTGCCCGTCTGCGTCGGACACCCGTGCGTGCGGGTCGGAGGACAGCTCCTCGGGCACGTCGTCCCAGGTGAGCGTCGGACACCCGTGCGTGCGGGTCGGAGAGGTGAAGGTAGTCGATGACGACCAGGTCGAGCGTCAGAAACCCGTGCGTGCAGGTCGGAGCGTGGGTGGTCCGCGACGACTACCTCGCGCTGGCAGACACCGGTTGCACGCAGGTTGAAAGCGCGCATCGGCCGGTTCAAAGCCTCGCCCATCGTCATACACCCGTACGTGCGGGTCAGGGCACCTCACCGCTTGCGACAGAGAAGTCGCCGACGCCAGACACCCGTGCGTGCAGGTCGGAGGGGCGCAGCATCCTGCTCTTCGGCATTGGCGCCGCCAGACACCCGTGCGTGCGGGTCGGACCAGACGACCATAGCGTCCAGCGGTCCGATCTTCGCAAGACACCCGTGCGTGCGGGTCGATGTGCTGCAGCAGAACCTACGACGCGTTCTCGATCGTCGGACACCCGTACGTGCGGGTGAGAGCCGATCTTGATCATGTACAGCACGTCTCCGCCTGTCCGACACCCGTGCGTGCGGGTCAGAGCGCTCTCGGCGGAGAGGGCGAGCATTGGTACCCGTCAGACACCCGTGCTTGCGGGTCGGAGGTCGCCGCAGATGTCCTCATGCTGAGGATGATCGGTCGGACACCCGTGCGTGCGGGTCGGAGCGGCTGATCTCCCGGAGGTTGCCGCAGACGAACGTCAGACGCCCGTACCTGCGGGTCAAAGACGACGTTCGTGATGCGGGAGTGAGGCAACGCCGTCAGACACCCGTGCATGCGGGTCGAAGCCGATGACGCGGTAGCTGTTCGCATCCTTGTCAGACACCTGTAGGTGCGCAGGCTGGAGGAGTACGTCGACAGCGTTCCCTGCACGAGCACCGTAGGGCACCCGTACGTCCGGGTCGGAGGTCAACGGCGATGGCCACGGCAAGTCACTCCTCGCCGGACGCCGAACGTGCGGGTCAGAGTCGAGGTACCGGACGGCGGTCGGGCGGTCGCCCGCCGGACACCCGTGCCTGCGGGTCAGAGCTTAGGCGCCACTGGACGCGGTGCATGCCGGACGTCGGACACGCGTACGTGCGGGCCAAAGCCGTCGAGACCGACCTCGCCGTAAAGCACCTGCGCCGGACACCCGTACGTGCGGGTCGGAGATCAAGCCGCGTACCCGGAGCGGCATTCCTCGTGTCGGACACCCGTACGTGCGGGTCGGAGGGTGGCCGGACCGTCCGGGGCGTGAACGACCTCGTCGGACACCCGTACGTGCGAGTCGGAGGCTTCATAACCTGCTGCGTTTCGTGGGCTTTGCTGTTCTTTTATCAAGCTACTTGTGCTGGGCTGGAGCGGATAGGGGTCAGGGGTTGGTGAGTGGGGCGATAGACAGGAGGCCTGCTCCGTAAGCGCGGGCTCGGCCGAGGCCGGTGGTGATGGCGGTGCGGAGGGCGTCACGGTCGGTGATGTGGGCGGTCCCCTCGAAGCGGGTGAGGCGTTCTCCGATACGTCCGTTGTCCTTCCAGCCGACGAGGTCGGGCTGGGGGGAAGCGTGGGTGGTGGCTGGGTCGGGGCTGAGGCCGGCGCGGTTGGCGTGGTAGTGCCACCAGTTAATAGCGGCGGGGCCGTGGAGGGGTATGCGGCGGCCGCGCTTGCGGCGGCCTTTGCTGTCGCGTTCATCGGTGCTGATGGACGCGGTGGCGACGGCGTCGATGCGGTAGCGGATGGCTTTGCCGGGCTGGCACCAGGTGAGCAGGGGGGTGATGTCGCGTTCATCGGTGGCGGCGGCGTAGCCGACGGGGAGGGCTTCGAGGTGGAGGGGGGCGGTGGACTGGATGAGGAGGGTGTGGGCGTGGGGGGTGCGTTCGAGGCGGTAGAGGACGCCGGCGGCCTGGCGGGTTGCTGCTCCGAGCTGGTCGGGGACGAGGCTGAGGACGCGGCGGTGGAGGGCCTGGGCGTCCTTGAGGTCGGTCCCGGCGTCGCGGGACCAGGGGTCGATTTTGATGCGGGTGAGGTGTGCGGTTGCCGGGGGTGCGAGGGGCGTGGTCACGGGTGTGGGCTCCGGTGGGGCTCGGGCCTGGGTGGTGGGCGGGGTCAGTGAGTGGTGCGGTAGTGGGTGAGGGCGTTGAGGTAGGTGGTGCTGCGGCCGGCGCAGAGGCTGTTGGGCAGGGTGCGGCGGGATTCCCACAGGTGGCGGCTAGTCCAGGTGCGCTTGGGGAGGGGAACGTCCTGGATGCTGCGGGTGGGCGGGAGGTGGGGGTTGCCGGGTGGGGGGTGTTCGCTGATGAAGGTGATGGTGACGGTGTCCCGGTGGGGGTCGGGGTCGCGGTGCAGGGGGAACTGCTCGAGCGCGGCCTCAGGGGTGGGGGTCGTGGTGATGAGGACAGGGGTGTCGGGCGGGCAGGCGCGACGGCCGAGGTGGGGCGGGTAGACGGGGCTGCGCAGGGCGGCCTCCGCCTGGTCGATCAAGGGGGTAGGTCCGGTGACGGCGACGGTGAAGGCGGCGTCGGCGAGGTACCAGTCATCGAAGAGGAGGGCTTCGCCGCGGCGTCCGCCATTGGCGTTGATGACGGTGCGGTCTTTGGGGTAGCCGCCGCCGACGGTGTGGAAGTCGGGTATGCGCCGGCCGGGGCGGTCGATGCGGAGGGTGTAGTGCAGTTGGTCGAGGTCGGTGAGGTCGCTGCCGCGGGGGCGGCCTTGGGCGGCGGCGATCAGGCCGGTCAGGGCGCTGCGGGTGGGGTGGGGGTGGGTGTCGCGGACGCGGCCGCCTTGGGGGCCGCCCCAGGATTGCAGGGGGGCGGAGAGGTGGAGGAGGAGGCCAGTGGTCACTGGCCGGCCTCGGGCAGGGCGGCGGTGGTGATGGTCTCGACGAGGTCTTTGAGGCCGGGGATGCGGGTGCCGAGGGCGGTGAGGGTGCCCAGGTTGGGGGCGGTGCCGCTGTGGGCTGCGGTGAGCAGGGCGTCGGTGCCGTAGAAGGCGTGGGTGGCGGCGGCGTGCTGGTCGAGGGCGGTGATGCTGGGGGCGGTCCAGCCAGAGGTGTCGTCCGCGGTGACGGGGGCTTCGAAGGCGCCTTCGAGGTTGATGGGCTGGTCGGCGCGGACGGCGAAGTAGACCAGGGCGGGGGGTGTGAAGGGGGCGGTGCTGTTCTTCTTGGCGCTGGGGGCGTAGCGGGCGAACTCGGTGAGGAAGGCGCGGGTGAGTTCGGTGGCGGCTTCGCGGTCGCCGTCGAGGTTGCGCAGGAGTTCGTCGACGTTGATGGTGCTGTAGCGGTAGAAGGTGCCGGAGGTGTAGGCGGCGTTGCCCATGTGGGCGGAGCCGTTGTCGGTGCCGGTGACGTCGTCGACGGCGGTGAAGAAGTCTCGTT
This sequence comes from Streptomyces sp. XH2, assembly GCF_049725035.1. Lineage (NCBI taxonomy): Bacteria > Bacillati > Actinomycetota > Actinomycetes > Kitasatosporales > Streptomycetaceae > Streptomyces > Streptomyces sp. XH2. The sequence goes on from NZ_JBMMMZ010000016.1 coordinate 63,986, forward strand.
GTTCGTCGGCGGCATGGGTGGTGATGGCGTGGGCGACGGCGATGGCGCCGTCGACGGTGACCTCGGGGGTGTTGGCGAGCATGCGGCCGAAGGCGGCGATCGCGCCGTTGCGGCTGGCGATGATCTGAAGGACCTGCTCCTTGACGGCCTTGACCTTCTGGTCGGTCTCCTTGTCGAGCTTGGGCGCCTTCGTCTTGGGGCCGGTCTTCTTGCCCTTGGCGGCATCCGCGTCGGCCTTGGCCTTGGCCTGCTGGGCCGCGAGAGCGATGGTGTCGCGGTGGGCCTCGACCAGGTCGGCCAGCAGGCTGATGCCGGCGGCCGGGAGGTAGAGCATCACGCTGGTGACGCCGGCCTCGGTGATGGCCAGGCCCTTGACGCCGGCGGCCAGGACGACGGTCTCGCCGGCCTCGGTTGCCTCCTGTTCGTCCCAGCCGCGGCGGCGCAGCTCGGCGGCGACCTCGCCGGGGACGCGGCGGGTGCGCAGGGCCCGGTCGCCGAGGATGTCCTCGACCTTGATGCGGCAGCCGCGCTTGAGGCAGGCGGAGGAGATGCGGGAGCGCTCGACGGCGCCGTAGACGGCGGTCTTGGGGGAGCCGTATTCGTCGCGGTTGGGGTTGGACAGCGGGAGGGAGTGCAGGACGTGGGCGTCGATGATGAGGCTCATGCGGCAGGCTCCTGAAGGAGGGTCGGGGTGTGGGGGGTGCGGGTGTAGCGGCCGTCCATCCACTCGTCGGCGACCTTGGTGCGGTAGCGGGGCCAGCGTGAGAGGTCCCGCAGCAGGCGGGGCCAGGACAGGGGCGCGTGGTCGTTGCCCAGCTGGCGGATGACGGGCTGGAGGTTGCGCAGCAGGCTGGTCAGGGAGCGCTGGCGGGCCAGGTGCTGGAGCAGTTCGGTCGTCCCTGTCTCGCGGAGCACGCCCGTATCGGCCGCCCAGGCCAGGGTCCAGCCGAAGTTGCCGATGGCCGGGTCGTAGAGCACTGGGCGCTCCCGTGCCAGGGCCGGGTTGGGTGCCTGGGCCGCGTACATGCCGGCCACGGCGAGGTAGGCGAGTTTGGTGTCGGGGTGGGGGCCGGGGATGCGCGAGCGCAGGTGGGGCAGCATGCGCCACGGCTCGGCGAGGTCGCGCAGGCTCCGGCCGGAGGCGAGATCGCTGCGCCCGCCGGGGGTGGAGCAGACGTCGTCGACGTGTTCCATGAAGGCGGTCGGCCAGGCCAGCCACGGTGGCGGCCCTTGTTCTTCCGGGGCGTCCGTGCCGTCCCCGGTGGGGGGTGCTGCCGGGGGCGCGTCGGTGGTCATCGCGCGCTCCTGCTTCGTGTGTGTCGTGGTGGTGGTCATCCGGTCTTCCGGGTGTTCTTGCGGGGCGGATGGGTCAGGGAGGCGCGGGCCTTGGCGACGGCGTCCATGCCTTGCACGGTGTTCTTCAGCGAGCGCGCGGCGGTGTCGAAGCAGTCCAGGGCAATCCGGTGGAACGCGGGCCGGTCGCCGCTGCCGTCGACGGTCTGCCAGAACTCGCGCTCGGCGTGTTCGAAGAACTGGGTGCGGGCTCGCCCGACGAAGCCCTCGCGTTCCTTGGAGGGCCGACGGGGGTTGACCGCGTGCCAGGCGGCGGCCAGGGCGCGGCCGAGGTCGCCGGCGGCAGCCTCGGCCTGGCTGCGGCAGGCGGCGATGGCCGCCGCTCCGTCGGGGTCGGCCTCTTCGATGTGCGCGAGGACGGCCGGGGTGGTGGCCGTGTACCACTGGGTGTTCTTGTCCTGCTTGTCCTGGTCCCAGGCCACGGCGCGCACGCCGAGGCGTTCCAGGACCTCGGGGGGCAGTTCGGACAGGGTGTCGAAGGCGGTCGGCCGCCGCTGTGCAGTCTTCGAGCCGGGCCGTTTCTTGAGCAGGAGGGCGTCCAGGTCCCGCCACACCGACCGCTCCCGTGACGCCCGCAGCGGGCCGCCCTCGTCCCGCTCCACTACGTACGGATCGACTGCGAGCGGCAGGTCCACTGGCGTCCCCCACGTCACCCAGCACCCCGTAGTCCGGCCCATGTCGTCCCCGGTGAGCAGCATCGCGTGGGCGGTGCGGGCGGTCAGCAGCGAGATGGGCCCGCTGGCCGGTGCGGGCACCAGGGGGTCGGGCAGCAGCGGGCTCTCCCACGGGGCGAGGTCCTCCCCCGCGGCGGAGGGCCAGGCGCCCGGGGCTGGCACGGACACCAGCAGCGTGATGAACAGCGAGCCGGGGTGGTGGGGGAAGAAGGAGATCAGCGCGCGGTAGGGGCCGGCCTTGCAGAACTTGCTGCTGCGGTCGGCGTGCTGGCGCACCGCTGCCGTGCCCGAGGGGCCGAAGCCGTGCCAGGCCAGCAGCCAACCGGTCGCCTCCGCGCCGGGGAGCGGAGTCTCCTGCGGGGTGTGGTCGGTCCAGACCCCGTTGTTGCCCGAGGGCCGGTCCATCGCCAGCCGGCCCGGCGGCGCCTGCTCGGCGCACTCGCCGGCCAGCCGCGGGTCCTGCAGGAACGGCCGCACCAGGTCGTAGAGGTTCCACCGCCCGGCGTCGGCGTAGGAGTCGAAGTAGTGGTGGACGCGCCCGCGATCGAAACGGCCCGCGACGAGGAGGTCCTCACGGGCGTCGAGCCACTGCTCACCCGTGCCATCGTCCAGGCCTCCCACCCGCGCCGCGAGTGCCGCGAGCAGCCGGCGCAGCACCGCTTCCACCGGCGGATGGGCCACTTCCAGCTCGCTGAACAGGTGCGCACCTTCGAACAGCACACGCAGCCCGACCAGGGCCCGCTCCCCTGGCCGGCAGTCCGGCAAGAGAGCCTCCAGTTCCGCTGACCCGGCATCATCGAGATCAGCTCTGGCCCGTACACATATCCACGGGTCGTCAGCGACAGAGAAGACAGAAGACACGCTGCTCCTTTCCAGGCAGATGCACGGCAACAGGCAACCTTCGGCTACCTGAGACGCGATCAGGAGCAGCGAGGTGATCGTTATGCAAACAGGCCAGGTGACGGACCAACAAAATGATCTTGGGCGCGTTTCCGGAATGCAGGGCCGTCACTGTCAGTGGGCTTGGGTAAGGTCCCCGGCCTTTGCCTCGCAGAGCTGCGACGCCGGCCCGGGTGCAGCTGTCCCCCGCGTATGCATCCCTTGTAAGTCATAGGCGCAGCAGGTCAGGAATGCCCCTAACAGGTCTGGCACCACGGCGAGTTGAAATACTCGGTACCCATGGTCTCGGATTAGCCGCAAAGCCGCCGGCGCCGGCTTCCGGGGGCTCTCTCACGCCTTCCCCGCCCCATCCATCAAGATCAACAAGGCGGAGAGGGGCGGCCCATCGGTACCGATCGGTGTGACAAAGAGCACCCAGCGTTCAGTGATTTCATTTCGCCGCCGCGTCATGAATCCCCGCGTGGTTCCAGCGCGGCGTCGAATTTTCCGGACGGGCGGCGGGCAGCTGCTGATGTGGCAGAGGGCCCGTACCCTCACCCGGGCGGCCCCCCATAGCGGGCGATGGCATCTCGGTCAGACGCCGGACAGGATGCAAAACGGCGCGATCAGCAGCGCCATGTGCAGGCAGGCCAGCGCGAAGCGGAGTGCGGCGACGCGCCGGGGCATGAGCGCGGCGACCACGCCCGTGGCACCGGCGAGCCACATCACGCGCCAGGCCAGGTGGATGGCCTCCATCAGGGGCTCCGTGCACCCCTGGTAAGCGCAGTGGTCGTGGGAGACCTGTTTCGTGAGGTCGGCCAGGCCGAGGAGCACGAGGGCGGGCAGGAAGAGGATCAGCCCGAGGACGGCGAGCTTCCGGCCGAGTGGGGCGTAGGCCAGCTGCGCATCATGCTCCCGGCGCGCCGTGGGGCCGCCGGTGGTGGGGGTGGTGTCCATGGTGACCACCTCACCGTGGTTGGCCGGTCAGCCGTATCCGTCTGCGTACTCATGCTGGTCCGCCTGCCGTACTCACATGACCTTGGACAAGTGGCCTGGCCGCCTCGATCGGTGCCTCGGTGCCCGAGGCACACGCAGTCGCCGACGAGACGCGGGCCTGTTCCCCAAGGCCGGCATACGTCACGCGCGTGGGTCAGGGTCCGGGGCCTGGTCGCTCTGTCGGCCGCGGCTGAACGACAGAACCCGAACCATGTCGGCCGCTGCCCGGCGCCGAGCCGACGGCGGCGAGCGGTGCAACGACCCCGCGACGCGTGCCTGGCTGCCTGCTGTGGGCTACCGGGCCGAGGCGGTCGATGTCTCGCCGTGCTGCGCCTGTTTGATCCGCTCGACGGTCATCTTGGTGACGGCCATGAGCCGGTCGGAAGGGATCTCCGTTCCCTGCTTCCACGTGTACTTGATGCTGGCGATCACCGCCCCCTGCCGGACGGTGATGCCACGGCCCTGCCATCCCTGGCCCGGGGAGATCTCGAAGCCGTCGATCTGGTCGCCGGGCGGATTGTTCCCGACTTCGTCCTTGGTGCCCTGGCCGGTGAACAGTGCGGCGGCCTGCTCGGAGGTGCGGAAGGAGATGAGCCGGACCGCCAGTTCCTGGTCCCGGGCGTTGCTGTAGGCGGCGATGCCGAAGGCGGCCGCCTGGGCGCACCACTGGGCCGACCACTCCTCGGACTGGCAGATCGAGGCATCGTCGGCATCCCACGTCTTGCGGTTGCGGGACTGGTCCAGCTCGGCCGGGACGCTGAACTGGTCCGGCAGCGCGGGCTCGAGCCGCATGGTGTCCAGGATCATCTCGGCGAGCTGCGGTGCCGCGGTCCGTTTGGCGGGCCCTTCGGCCGGAAGCGCCCCGGAATCACCGTCCGCGCCGCAGCCGGTGGTCATGGTGACGGCCGCGAGGACCACGGTCAAGGAGGCACCCACGGCCCGGGCGCGCACCCTCTGCCTGTACGTGTACATGATCACCACGATACGGGCGCAGCGCCCGGCCCGGCTGCTCCCCTTCGCCCCCGGCGTCTCCCACCGCTGTAGACGACGGCGCCGCGCCGATGACTGCGCCGGAGGGGTCGGGCCAGGCCCGGCGCGGGACGGGCGCTCTTGTCGGGGCGGTAGCGTCGCGGATGCGATCGCCGGGGACGTGAGCGCCGGCTCGTGGCAGGGTCCATCGCGTAGGAGTGGGGCGGTGAGGATGAACCGGGAGCAGGCTGTTGCCCTGGTGCAGCGGATCATGCATGCGCAGTACGACGCGGAGGAGGAGGCGGACAGCTGGCTGGACATGCTCGAGCGGGCCCTGGGATGCCCGTCCGGCTACGTCAGCGATTTGATCTTCTGGCCTCCGGACGGCGAGCTCTCGGCCGACGAGGTGGTCGACCGGGCCCTCGCCTACCAGCCGATCATCTTGTGACGCCATGGAGCTCGGCCCGGCCGGGGCGCTCCTGAGCAGCGTGGCCGTGGGAGGCGGCCGGTCGGTGGCCGCAGCGCCGCCGACCGCGCGCTGCAGGACCCGTCCGCCTCGAGCTCTACCGGGTCGATGCAGGCGATCAGCACTCCCTGCCGGACGTTCATGCGGTGACGGACGCGAGCACCATGGTCAAGGAGGCGGCCACGGCCCGGGCGCACCCCCCCTCTGCCTGGACGTGCATGATCACCGCGTTGCGGACTGAACACCCAGGTCCCCATTTCCGGCCCCACCAGTCTCGTTCGCCGACGAGCGAGGAGCCAATCCGTGGCCTTACTCCGCAGCCGGCCGCTGTCCCTGCGGTCAACCCTTCGTCCACGGACGGGTGACAGCCGGCGCCCGCAGGGCGCCGGAACGCACTAGGGTCTCGGCGCATGGCCACCGCAGCGTCGCCCTCGTTCCCCGGGGGCCTTGCCTACCCCGAAGTCCCGGGCTGCCAAGGTCAACAACGCCTGGAGGCACAGCTCAAAAAGGAGCTGGAGAGCAGCGGCAAGAAAGAACGGCTCGCGGAGATCTCCGCGGCGTACGCCGGTACGACGTGTCTGCACCTGGCCCCCGACCCCATCTCGTTCGCGTGGATGATGGTGCTGCTCCTGTCGGCCGCGCCGGGTGCGCAGCGCTCACGCCGTTCGTGATCTCCGCAACGGACTGCGGTCCCTGCTGCTCGGCCAGGTAGGACAGGAGGACCCCACCCCACGCGGCTTCCCCCCAGCCTGCCTTCCTCCCGCGGCGACCGGCCCGCGCAGGCGCAGGCTGCTGCGAAGAGCGCAGCCGGCGCACTTTCGCTCCGGCCTTCTTGCCGGCCTCCGGCCCGGCAGTGGTCCATCGGGGCCAAGTACAGGGCAGCGGCACTGACTTCCCAGGAATGGGTGCGACTGCCCGGATGCGGCGGCGGATCGCCGGCGCATACCAGCCGGTGGCGCAGCAGAGACCGAGATGCCACCGCAGCTCAGGGGCTGGGGACGCCAGCGGAGACGACCGCGTGGTGGGGATGACTCTTCCACTGGTCGGCCTTGGCCATGAGCGCGCCGAGAAGCCGGCCGGCTTCATCCGTGTCGCCCGCTTGCACGGCGTTGGCGTAGTTCCGGCTGAGGTTCCAAAGCTCGCGCCCTACCTCCCAGTCGTACCCCTCCGGGCGTTGCTTCTCATCCTCGGTTCGGCGGTCGCGAATGAATCGGTACACCCGTTCACCCATCTGCAGATCCAGCGGCGCTCCTGCCAACGCGATCAGGTCGGTGCGCTGGTGTTCGAGGTCGGTGACGCCTTTGAGGCCCGCCGTGACCGTGTACCGGGTGTACGCCCCGTTGGGATCCGGCTCGTGGGTCAGCTGCCAGCTGTCCGCGAAGCCCCAGCTGCCCCCTGTGTAGACGCCCTTGATCCTGCCGTCCACTGTTCCGACGGCGTCGAAGGGGCCGCGCTGCCAGCAGAAAGTCCAGTGGGTGCGGTACCAGGCGTCCAGTTGCTCCGGGGCGGCCAGGAAGCGCTCGCCGCTCGGGTCTTCGGGGTCGGCGATGAGATCATCGGGCCGGTCGTCCCCGGCGGTCAGGGCGATGAGGCCCGAGGCGTCGGCCTCGGCAGCGGCCGGGTACGTCCGGCCGTGGTGGACCGCGTAGGCCTTGGGGCGGAAGTGGTCGACCTCGTCCAGACGCCGCACCAGGGCGTGCAGGGGCTGGATCAAGTCCTTACGGTGCAGCTTCAGCTCGGTGACCTCGTCACGCGGGAAGACGCCGTAGTAAGTGCCGGCCAGACGCTTGAGGTGTTCCTTGGCGAAGTCTTCGTCGGAGCCGAGGTAGTTGCCCGAGTAGGTGGAGGTCGTGGCACGGGTGCACTTGAAGAGCTCGCCGCGCCAGCGGAACGTCCAGTGCACGGCGTCCCAAGCGTCCAGGCGCTCCGGCGCGACCGGATATCCCACGGACTCGTCGGCGGCCTCGCGCGGCGTGAGTCCTTCGGGTGCGGGGCGGCCGGGCTCGGGCAGCAGCTCGGCGCACGGCCACAGCCCCGCAGCGGCACGGGCCCGGTAGAGCTCACCGCGGAAGACGGCGACCTCGCCCTTGACCGGGAAGCGGAAACCCGCAGGTGTAGTCATCTTTTTCCACAAAGCCCTTCGTGCTTGTTCAAGACACCGACGGCCTCTTCGGTGGCGCCGGCTCGCCGATAGCCCCTTGGTAACTAATGCCGTCACCCGAACGCGGGTGAGTATGCGTCGTCGTACTCCGCCTGGGCCTGCACGGCCCAGGAGCCGTCAAGGCGCCGCAGGAGTTCGACCTGCTTGGCCAGTCTGTCGGTGCCGGTGACCTCACGCTCGGGGAAGCGGCTCCGCTGCTCCCACGCCCACTCCCCAGCCATCTGGAAGGTGACCTCGACGGCGAGCCAGTGCATGAGCTCGTCGATGCTGTCAGTGGTGCGGCGCTTGACCTCCCGGCCTGCCCGCTCCGCCACGATCCAGTGGAGGTCATCACCATCGACATCTACATACGTGGAGAAGTCGCTACAGGCGCTGAAGGCGATCACGCGCCGCACCGATACCTCAAGCTTGGCGGCCATATCACGCGCGGCGAGCATCACATCCGAAACCGTTATCGTCATGTAGACGATTATTGCATGTGGTTGGTCCACCGCTCCGGAGCCTGTCTCCCGTTCGACTCGGGTCCGTGCCATCTGGTGCAGCACACGGAGGCGAGACGGTGACGGATCAGGGGACCACGGCCGAGACCACCAGCCGGGTCCGTGAGGAGACAAAGGCGCTGTTGCGGGACCGGTCGCGGCCGGAGCCTACGACCGACGCCGATGTGCTGCGGGTGATGGCGGACGACGACAGGGAGTCCGTGGCCTTGATCCCCCGGGCCGCCCGCGGCTGCCACATGGACCCATTCCAGGTCGCCGCGTCCCAGCAGCATCACGCGTGACTCGTCGTCCGGCTGCCGCACTTCGCCGACGACCCGGTCCTCGCCGCCGGCCTTGCCGCGGCGGCTGAAGGATCGGTTGCCGCATGGCTGGACGCCCGTGAGCGCGCCGCGCACCCAAGTTGAGCCGCGACGGCGTGTCCGGGCTTACGCGATTGGGTCCCTCTCCCCGGAGGCCTCCCGAGTCGAGCTCCACGACGGCCCGTAGCGGCTCCTCGTCCGCGTGTGATCTCCTTGCCCTTCCGCACCGATCAATTGCCTTACAACCAGGGGGATGCGTAACCCGTGATATCCAAGCGTGCAAGGCGGACGGCTGCAGAGCTGCTGGGCGAGCCGCCTGTAGCCGTGGGATGGTGCAAACTCGGGGGTCCCGTCCCGAAGCCGCCGAAGGATGTCCGCGAGGCGGCCGGCCGACCGCGGCTGCGGCCGGGCCGGATGCGTCCCCTCGGAATCCTGGGCTGTATCGCGGTGTCCCCCTTCATGCTGATCGCCATCGCTTACGCCGCTTTGGAGGCGACCGCCGAGGCTGTTCTGGGCCCCTTGTTGCGCACGAAGAGGGAACGGCAGGCGCTCCGGGACGAGAAGGCGCGCAAGGAACAGCGCCGGCGCGACACTGAGTTCTCCGGGAACCGGCCTGCGGAAGTCTTTGACGGTGACTGGCAGGCGGAAGCCGGCCGACTTCTCCTGCGGTGGTACGGCCGGTCCTCGCACCCGTCCCGGCTCGTCATCCTGGGCCCCGACCGCATCGTGCTGGCCGGACCGCCGCGCCGGGTAACGCTGGGACAGGACAAGAAGGCGCAGGTCCTTGAGGTTCTGAAGGCCGACCGGGCGGTCGTCGAGGACCCGAGGCGCGGCATGTCCAGCACCGACCAGCTCCGGGTCCGGTTTCACGACGGCTCATGGATCATGCTGACAGCGACTGATTCCGTGAGCGATATCCATGCACACCTGACGGCGACCCGCATGCTTCCTGTATTCGACGCCTTCAGCCGGGCCGCAACCCCAGAGGACCTTCGCTAGCGGCGCCGCGCGGCCGCGTCCTCCTCCGTCAGACCGGAATGTCGCCGGATTGTCCGTACTGGCGGACGTTCTGCTCGCCGTCATCGGTGCGCAGGGCGTGGTTGAGGGCTCTGATGCTGCGGGCGAGGCCGTGGAGGATCTCCGCGTACTGCTCGTCGGGCAGCTCCCGGAGCCGGTCCATGGACGGCCCCGTGATCAGCATCCCCCCGGCGTTCGTGGCGCCGGCCCCGCGGCGGCCCGCCCCGGGGGAGCCCTGCCGGGCCCCGCCGCCCTGTGTGCCGCTGCTGCCCGCCGGGCCGGGGGTCTGGTGTTCGGGCAGGCTGATGTAGAGGCGTTTGTCGCGGTGGACGACCAGTGCGATGACGAGCCACTCGACCAGGTAGATCCCGCGGCGTGTTTGCCCGGCAGGCCTGGTGGAGTGCGGCGGCCACTTCTTCCTGCGGCAGGGGCCCGCCGGCCAGGATCCGGGTGACCTCCCGGGCCGCCCAGTGGTCCCGGTAGAGGTCCCGCAGCAGCAGCCGTGCCCGGGCGGCAAGTCGGCGTCCCACAGCGCGGCGAACTCCCGCCCCGCGCCGGTGGCGCTCATCGCGGCCCCCCGTCCCGGCCGCGCGTGCATCCGCGCGGCGAGCGTCGCGGGCGGTTAACCCACAAGGGGGAATCGGGTGGTGGCATGGTGACCCAATCCCCCGCCGTCCAAGGCGGGTTGACAGTAGGAGGCTCACGCGGCGCCGTAAAAGTGTGCTTACACTTGCCGTTGGTGAGCCCCGAATCGGGTGTCCATCACTGGGGTGCCGCTGTGGGTCTGCAATCGACGGCGGTACCCCCTGTCTTTTCAGGGGCCGGCGCCTTCCGCGCCCGCGTCTTCGGCCCCGGCGCTCCGACCGCCGACACAGCCGGCCAGGCGCCACCAGCCGGTGGTGACGTGAACGATGCGGCCAGCCTTCTTCAGGCTGGTCAGCCTCGGGCTGACCTTCCCTGAATCCGCGTCCGGCCTGACACCCCGGACGTGCTCGACGATCTTCCGCGTGGGCGCCTCATCCTCCGTGGTGGGTATGGACGGGGAGAGCGACCCTGGACACGGGTGCCGTCAGCTCCGTGCCGCACCCGGCGCACGCGAACACGTCCAAAAATAAATCTCCTCGCTCCAATTCCCGGAGGATTGTGCCTCGTCCGCGGCGAAGGATCCATCGGATTTTGAACGATTCGCAGGGTGCTGCTATCGGGTCACCTCGCCGAGTTGGTCATCGGTGAGCCAAGCAATCCGGGGAAACGGTCTCGTGCTGTGACCGGAAAGTTCAGTGGGGGCGGGAGCGGGTATCGGACGGCAGTTTGAGGGACCGGAAGCGCATGCGCTGGGCGTGAGAGGATCGCGCCGTGACCATCAGCCTGCACGACTTCGACGGCGAGCATTCGCTGACGCTGGATGCCGGTGGCCTGGCTTCCGATGCCGCAGTCGTTGCCGCCGGGCACGAGCCGAACGGGTACTTCTGGGAAGGCCTCGTGCGGTTTGCCTGGCCGGACCTTGCCGAGCGCCTCGATTTCGACTGCGAGGCCGGCATGTTCTGCGCGGTCGGTAGTGCGGGCGACCTCGCGCGACTCAAGACGGCCGTTGAATCCGTGATCACCAGCCCCGAGACAGTCCGCGACATCATTGCCCGTGCGCAGTCTTCGGGCTTCGCATTCGACGACTAGCACCTCACCGGTCCGTGGCCGTGCCCCGGCAGAGGCGGCTTCCCAGCCCTTCCCGTACGGTGACCGGGTGGGGCGGGCGCCGCGGTCACCGGGTGGAATCCGGCGTATACCGCTGGTCCGCCGGCCGCGGCCCCTTCTACCGTGACCGTCATGACCAGCCCTCTTCCCATCCCCGTACCTGACATTTGTGTCCGTGTGAAGCTGAACGTGGGGGCCTGCGGGCCGTATGCGCATATCGTGGCGGACTTCGAGCCACCCGGCCCCGGAGGCGAACTGGAGCTGCTGAGCCTGCTGCCCGAGAGCCAGCTGCCCTCGGAATACCTCCCGCCGCTGGAGGAGGGCCTGCGGGAGGGGCTCGACGGAGTCACTGCCGCGGTGCTGATCACCGACGGCAGCTTCCACGACGTGGACTCCTGCGAGCTCGGCTACAAGATCGCCGGCCAGCAGGCGGGCCGGGCAGCCCTCATCGGCGCGGCGCTGCTGCCACCGGAAGCCGCCGCAACGCTGCGCTGGGCGACATGGCCGGGCATGCCTCGGCGTCGGCTGTCGCCTTCGAGGGGGACGCATCGACGGGTCTCGTAGTGCCGATGCCTGGGTCGGTGCTGAAGACGTTTACGAGGAGGGCTCCGGGCGCCGCGTAGTGGCCACCGCGTGTACCCGCGCGGGGCGGGGAGGAAGGGCGCAGCCTTCACCCAGCGCAGTGCTTACGACTGGTCCCATGCATCGATCGTCAGGACCTGATCCGCAGGGCATGCGGCGATGCGCTCGGAGTTCATCCATACGCCGCTGACCGTGTCCTGGGGACGGACATGGGATGGCGTTCCGCCGGCAAGCAGCGGCAGGACGTCCCCGGCGCGGGCGGTGTAGCGGCAGGGGTAGCCGGAGTTTGAGAGCTGTTCGGCTTTGCCGGCCTTGACGAGCTCGGTTATCCAGTCCAGTCCGGGCAAACCGGCTGTCCAGCGCGCCAGGTCCGTCTGGCCGGTGGTGTCCGAGTCGGCCTCTTCGGGGGTCTGGGCCGATATGTGAATGCTCCAGCCAAGCATGTTTCAGTCCTTTCCGGTCAGGAGGGGAGGTCTTTGCGTGACGATAGGAATGCGTGCCCTGTGCAGCTCGCGCCAGCAGACAGGTGCCTCGCTGCAGATGCGCCTGGTCCGCCTCAGATCGTGGTTTCTCTTAGCTCGCCAGTGTGAAGAAGGCCGCGAAGAGTCCCACCGACAGCAGGGCGAGGAGCAGGCACGCAGTCAGCATGAGCCAGCCGGCCAACAGGCCTGCCAGGGCGGCCCAGCGGCCTTCCCCGCCTCTGCGACGGGCCTTCCAGCGGCCCACGTGGCCCGCGATGACGGCACCTAGTGCACATGCGAGGGAGGCGTACACGAACAGGGGCGGGAAGAGGGGCCAACTGCCGACAGCCGCCACGCTTGCGAACCCACAGATGAGGCTGAGTGCCGCTGCCTGGTTCCGGAATCCGGCCTGCTGTCCCTCGTCACCGGAGACCGGCCGCACATCTTGATCGCTGCTCATCCTGTCCCCCGTGTGACACCCCGTTCCTGATCTTGGATGCTACCGGTCCGTCGTCTGAGCTCCGCGGCCCGTAGCCCGGACATACTCGGGTCACGGTCTCACTGGTCCTCGGCACGTCCTCCTTAATGTCGGGAGTCAGACCGAGCGTCTTGCAGTCCCATCAGCCTCAGCTTTGAGGGCGTGGCAGTGAACTCGCACGAGTTCAAGAGCGGCACGGGTGTTTGGCATCGGGCCCGCTTGTCGAGCGGGCCCGGGACTGATCGGCCTGGCCGAAGATCATCCGGCGCGGGCGGCCAGGAGCTGGGTGCGGGTGTAGGTGGAGGGCTGGTCCTTGGGGGCGGTACGGATCAGCTGGAACAGGCCGGGCGGCGGTTCCGGGCAGCTGTGGTCGGCGGCGGGGGCGGTGATGTCGTCGAGGAGGTTGTTCAGGAGCTGGGCCAGGGTGTGGGGGCCGCCGCCACCGTAGCCGTAGCCGAGGCCGGCGCCGGGGCGGTGGGGTGCGAGCCACAGTCCGCCCGCGCGGCCGGATTCGGGGTCGGCCGCGGTGCGGATCCACACGTTTCCGTCACTGAAGTGCACCTGTTCGAGTCGGCCGGTGGTGGGCAGGCGCTGGGGCACGAGGGTGTGGAAGGCGTCGGGGTCGTCTTCGTCGCCGTCGGTTCCGGTGTTCAGGGCGGCCGGCAGGAGGGTGTCGGGGTCGTGGAAGAGGGTGGTGGTGTTGACGTTGCGCAGCACGTCGTACTCGAGCACGGTGGGGGGCTCGCCGGCAGGTGCGGGGAGAAGGCGCTGGGCCCATTCGGCGGCGATCGCGCACTTGGCTGGGCGGGCGTGGACGAGTTCGCCGGCGTGCCAGTCGTCACCGCCGTCGTAGCGCCAGACCTGGGCGACGCGATAGGCGAGGGTGTCGCGGCGTGCGGTGACGGCCAGCCAACCGGCCCGGCACACGGTCTCGGGCGGCTTCGGCTCCTCGTCTTCGTCGCGCAGGTACGGGGCGGGGACGGCGCCGAGGACGAGGTGGGCGCTGTCCCCACCCTCGGCTACCGCTTCCTGGATGTCGGCGAGGGCGCGGGTGGCCTGGGCGTGGTCGCGGCGGCGGACCTCTCGGGCGAGCCACCAGCACACCGTCGCTGCGGGCGAGCCGTCGGGCTCGGCGGCGGCCAGCTCGGTCAGCGCCGCGGTGGGGTTGACGACGTGGCAGGCCGACACCTGGGCCGGCGCGGCTCCAGGCTGCCACGCGGTGATCGCGTCCACATCGCGCAGAGTGGGCGGCCAGTACGGCGGCTTCATGCCGAGCAGACGCTCGAGGTCCTCCCAGGTGGGGTGGTAGGTGGCGCCGATCCGGCCGTCGGGGCTGATGTCGCACGCGGCCAGCTCCGGGCCGCTGAAGTGCCATCGGGCCCGGCCGACGACCACTGCGCTGTACACCTTGCCCACGTGCTCGCCGTACCGGGTGGCCAGGGCGCGGGCCACCATGGAGGGCTGCCCGTTGGAGTCCCGCAGCCAGTACGCCAGCCCAATACCGCCTGCAGCGGTGTCCCACCGTAGGACGGCCCAGTCCCCCTCCCCCACGATCTCCGTCTTCACGAACTGCGCCGGCTCCATCGGCGCCACCCGGCCGATGACCGGACCCTGCTCAGCGGCCGGCTGGTCACTTCCTTTACTGAAGATCCCCACAAGTTCCTCCCCAGGCACCGTAGTTGAGCGGCTCGTCCAGTCCACCACACCCCACTGACACCCAGCCCCGGCCGGGCTGGCGGCAGGGCGGGAGCCACTGCCTAGCCCGCAGTGGGCTGACCAGCGCACTCCTACCCCACCGGGAAGCCTCAGACCGGGCTGGCCCACCACCCATCGAATGGTCGGTACCCAAAGCCGAGGCGCTTCCGCCTCACCGACGGCTACGAGAGCCGTGGTGAAGCGGCAAGGAGATGTTCCACGGTCCGTTTATTGGTGCCGCAGCGCTGAGGAGACCGCGAGGGCGATGCGGTTGGCGGCGCCTGCGGCAAGCCCTCCTTGCTTGGCGAGTTCGGAGGGCGAGTAGAGGAGTTCCTCGAAGGCCTTCAGGCGGGGCAACGTCACCGCGGTCGCGAATCCCTGATTCTGCAGGGCGTCTCGGACGGCCGCCAGGTCGTGCCGGCCGAGGTTGTAGTCCGTCTGGTTGAGGACGATAAGGGTGCTGCTGGTCGGCTCGAGTCCCGCTTCAACGGTAAGTTTTCGAGCGATGTCGGCGGCGGGGCGAGTGTGCTGGACCTTCTCGACCAAGTCTTGCCAGGGGGCAAGCAGGTCGTCACCGGCCTCACGGGCTGCCGCCCAGACGCTGTGCTGGTCTTGCCACAGAGAATCGCCCCACCGCTGGATCGCCTTGTCCTCGATGTTCCGCAGGAAGCGAGTGTGGGCGGCTTCGTCATCTTGGGACTGGCCGGGGCAAAGGCCTTGCTCGTTCCGCTGCCTGCTGCGGGCCGACCACTGTTCGCTGGCCTCAGTCCACGTCTCCAGATGGCGTCGCGCGCCCTCAAGGCGGACGAAGTCCAGGAAGTCCCGCCGCCAGGCGTCGAGCTCAGGAGCCTCGTCCTCGCTTGGCAGCTCAACGTAGTCGCCTTCCCCTACACGGTCGGCATAGTCGTAATCGCTCCACCAGTCGTTGAGGTCTTCAGGGTCATCGGCCGAGTAGACGTCGGGGTTGCCGTCTTCCGCCCGGTCCATGACGTAGAAGGCGAACTGGATGTCGAGGAAGGTCAACAGCTGCTCGACGGGCGTGGTGGCGCTGTTGATCAGGCTGTACTGCAGGTACTGGTCGTCCAGCCAAGCCAGGAATCGCACCCAGTCGGGACGCCTGTCTACGACCTCGGTCTCGAACCATTCGTGCCTCTTGTAGGGGACCACCGCCATGACGAGGTCAGCGAGTTCAGCCAGATGCGGCTGCTGGAAGCCATTGCCGACGTCGATCACGACGATGTCG
Source organism: Streptomyces sp. XH2 (assembly GCF_049725035.1). Classification (NCBI taxonomy): domain Bacteria; kingdom Bacillati; phylum Actinomycetota; class Actinomycetes; order Kitasatosporales; family Streptomycetaceae; genus Streptomyces; species Streptomyces sp. XH2. Next base: position 79,451 of record NZ_JBMMMZ010000016.1, read on the forward strand.
TAGTTCTTCTTAGCCTCTGCCACGAACTGCTCCTGCGCGGGCCTGAAATTGGGGGCCCCGTCGAGTTCGTCGTCTTCTTGGAAGGCATCGGAAAGGTCCTCGCTAGAGGGCGGCATAGCACCCACGCGCACCAGCCCGCCGCCAGGTAGCTCAAGGAGGTCGCGCCACTCTCCAGCAGTCGGCGGCTGCTTCTCTGCCAGATAGAACGGTCCATTCGGGTTGCTCGCGCCTGCTAGGAGCGCCACGCGGCCTCCGCTGCGGGCAAGCGCCGCACATAGACTCAGTGCCACCGTCGTGCATCCCAACCCTCCGCGACCGTGGGATGGAGTGACGGCGACCACGCCTCGGAGGCTGCCAGCCGACCCGGTAGGCCCGACAGGACGGGGGCGCAGTCGGTCAGGGTCGGGGCCGGCTACCTCTGCAGCCGATGGTGCGCGCTCCGCCCAATCGGGAGAAGCCATGAGAAAAAGGCCGGCCCGGCGCAGCGCACGGCTCCAGACAGCGACTTCCTCCGCTGGCAGTGCCTCGGCAAGCGCCCTCCATGCCTGGCCCTCGCCTTCTTGAGGGGTGTCGCTGTTCCACAACGGCTCCAGCCCCGCACCGGCTGCGAGTACCCGGGCGGCCTCGAGCGCAGCCTGAGCGTCAGGGCCTCGGAGCCTGCCGGCACCTTCCGCGCCGAAGGTCACTGCCGCATCGTCTCCGATCCGCCCCAGTGTCAAGCCCGAGCGGCGGCTGAACCTTGCCCGCAGTCCTGGGACGCCCACTACAAGACCAGCGGCACGGGCTGGTAGCAGGCGGGAAAGGATCTGCGGAAGCTGATGGTCCGCGGGACGCAGCAGCAGCTCTTCAGGGTCGGGCGTCACGCCAGCCAGCCCGAAAAGCGTGCCAGGGATGACCAGGGTGGGCAGCGTTCCAGGGCGAGGCCTGGCCAGGGTGCGGAGGGTGACGGCTTCCAAGCGCTGTTGTGCCGGGTGGACAGCATCTGGCACGAGCCCGTTGAAGAGGCCGTTTGCCCGATACCAGCGTTGGGCGGCGGAGTACGGCTCGCCGGTATACATCTGACGCAGGCGAGCGGTCTTGTCCTTCGACACGGTGGGATCCGTTCTGCAGCACGACGACCCGGACCAGCGCGCTGGCAGGCAGCAGGATTCATCACACTGGCGAAGCGTCCGCTTCTTTCCGCCGACAATGCACCTGTGGGTCCGGGCCACAGCCATGCAAGCGGGGGTAGCAGTCCTACCAAGGGACACCATACCCCTTCTCGACGTGAGGCTGACCCAGATGGGATATGTCGTCGTGATGCCTCCTGGTCAACCCGCATCGACAACCCCGGAGGCCCGTCGGGCCAGCCGCGGGCCTGCGCCAGCCCCGCCGCGCCGACGGCCCCGCTCGCCACGCTGTGGGATGCACCCGTTTCAGTCGCCGTTGAGCCGCGAAGGCCCCAACGCCTTCCGCTTCACGCCGAGACCCCCGCCCGAGGACGACGCATCGCAGCTCGCACCCGCGCCGCACCCACCCGGTACGGGTCCGGCTCTCCCACCGGCGGCACCGCACGCTGCGCCTGCACCGCGGCCAGCCGCTGCTTGAGCAGATGCTCCGCTGCCCGCCACCGCGCCATGTACGCCACGTGCTCGGCGTCCTCCCGCACGAACGCCTGGCAGTCGTGCTGCCCATCGCACTCGTGCAGATGCCACCGGCGCATCCGGGCCGCGAACGCCGCCTTCGCCTCGGCCTCCGCCTCCGGCCCCGTCGCGAAGAGCTGCAATGCTTCCTGCCGGAAGAGCGACCGCTGCTGCTCTGCGGCCAGGCGCCGCAGCAGCGATGCCGTCAGCTCCGTCGCCCCCTCCGCCACCGCCTGGTCGACCTGGGCCTCGACCTGGCCACGAACCGCGCTCTCCACCCGGCGGGCGAACTCTGCCTCGGCTTCCGCTGTACCGAGGCGTTCCCGGGCGGCCAGGCCGATCTCCACTGCCTCGGCGACGGCAGCCTCGGCGGTTCGGGCGTTGCCGCAGATCTCACACAAGCCGCCCGAGCGAGCCAGCCCGCACACCGCACACGGCTGCTCCCGAAGCTGCGCCTCGAGCACTTCCTGCTCCGCCCGCTGCGCGGCTGCCACTTCCTCGAACCGTGCGCGCTCGACCGTGGCCTGCTCCAGGCGGGCGGCCCGCTTCCGCTCGGCCTCGTCGGTCACCTCCGCCAGCCGGGCCTCGTACAGCCGCCGGTACTCCCCCGACGCCACCTTCCCGCCCAGCGCGGAGGCGAGCTCGAGACCCACCGTCCGACGCCGCGCCACCAAGTCACCGACACGCTCCGCGCAGCGCTCGCAGGGGGCGCTGGTGTCCATGCGCCGCCCGTCGTCGCAGCGCACGTCCGGGCATGCCGTCCGGCGCGGGATCGCCCAGGCGATCAGCCAGCCAACCGGGTCCTTGATGGGCCGCCGGCCCTGCTCGGCAGCGCGCCGCCGCAACCGGGCCCCCAGGAGAGCCATGCCCCGACCCGGGCCGAACAGGCCGTCGAGTCTGCTGAGTTCGCGGCGCACGGCGTTGTGCACGGTAGCCCGGGCGGCCAGGCGATCGATGCGACCCCAGACCATCGCCACCGGCGCCAGGAGCTCTTCCCAGCCCCGAGGCACCGGGGCCCAGACCGGCGGCGGCCCGCCCGTCGTCTCTGCCCATGCCGCCAAACCCTCGCTGCAGGCATCCCGTGTCCCAGGGGTCTGGAAGAACGTGTGAGGGCAGGAGGAATCACGCTTTTCCCCGCGTAGCGGGCCACCGTCTCCACCAGCGCGCAGACTCGCATCCGCGATCTGCGTCGAGACCCGCGGGGTTTCCTCGCGCGTACGTGCGCGTCCCGGCCGACTAGAGCACCCCCCAGCGGCTTCGCCGGAAAACCCATGACGTCCCGCACTCTCAAGATCAGCAGTAGTCGAGTGCGGGTGGTCTGCGTGAAGGGGACGAGCACCGGGGCGCTCTGCAACCACCGTGTCCTCAGCCTGGCCAAGACCCGGCTCCCCAGGAGCCACAAGGGTCCCAGGCCTCGCCGCCTCACCGTTCTCTCCCCCTGCACCATCGGGGCGCTCGTCCAGCGGGGCCTCCCCCGCCTCCGCCCCCTCACCAGCACCTGTTCCAGCAGCGTCGTCCTCGAAGGGCGCCGGGGACTCAGAAGCCCCATCAGTGGTAGCCGGGCCAGCGCCCCCACACCGCGCGCACGCCGCACCGCCGACCACTCCCGCAGCATCTACGGCAGCACTGGCCTCGGCCTCGGACGCCGCCTGAGCAGCCACCACGGGCGGCAGTACAAGCAGCGCTTTGCCCTTCAGACCTGACCCAGTCCCCCGCCGGTCCGTCACCGCCACCCCGTAGGAACGCAGCCGGCCCAAGACCTTTGCCCCGCCCGATACCGAGCACCCCAGGAGCCGAGCCACCGTCGCGCCGGCACGGCCACGCCCCTTCGGCAACCGACCACCCACCAAAGGCACGGTCCCGTCCTCACGGGCCTCAAGCACCAGCAGCAATGCCGCAAGGCGGTCGGTCGCAGAACCCTTTCCGCCGCGGCCAGCGAGCAGCCCCGCACCCCGGCCACCCGGGCCCCAGCCCGGGGCGAACAACGCCTCCAGCACCCGCAAAAGCACCGCCAACTCCCGTCGGCTCAACGCCAACAGATGCCCGGTCTCACCAGAACGCCGCGCCCGCCATACCGGCATCACCACACAGTCCAGCCCCGTGCTCTGCCCCCACTCCCCCTCCGTCACCCGGTACCGCACCGCACCCGACTCGACCAACGGCGGCAGCACATCCTGACGGACCGCTGACTCCGACAGCCCCAGCCACCGGCCCAGCTCACGCGTCGTCACCAACGTGTGGCACGAACGGTGCTCAGACTTCGTAAACAACACCACGGCAGCCAGCCGCGAGGCATCCGAGCTCCCGGCCAGCAACGGGTTCGCCAGCAACGCCCGCACCGCAGCACGAAGTCGCGTGCGCATCCCGCGGCTGAGGATTAGTGGATGACTTGTAGCGAACGCGGGATTGGGAGAGAGGAGCGGGCCGGTTTCAGACAGCACTGAACCGACCTTCGGACCGATAGACACGTTCTACTCCGGTCGAAGGGTGTAAGAGGAAAACCCTTATCGCCGCCCGAGTGACAGGTCGTTAGTCCACTGGGCGTTGAAGGCGGGGGTCAGTTAGCTATGAGTGGGAGCGGTCGTCACCTCGCTCTCGGAACAGGAAAGCCCGGGGACGATGCCCCCGGGCGGAGTTGTCGGCAAGGAGAGCCCCTGCGCACGGATACGGGGCCGGCGGTGGGCTGGCGGATTGGACTGTCCGTCGTCGCATGCATCGGGCGTCATACGGCTTCGGGCTCAAGAGCGAGCCCACGTGGCTGGCGACGGGAAGGGAGTTCCTCGAACCACTTGCCGATAGGCGCGAAATAGAAAGGCTGGTCGGCAAGTTTGAACAGGGCTTGGCAGTAGGGGCCGGGTCCGGTCGCCAGGGTGCAGCCGGTCTGGTAGATGAACAGGCCACTCTCCGGCGTGATGTCGTCCGGGATCGCCGCGCGGGCTGTTTCCACTGTTATGGCCTCCCAGACGCGCAGCGCCTGGTCCTGGTTGGCAGGCCGTCGTTCTTCGGGCCAGACGAGCCTCTTGAGAGCCCCGTAGAGGCGGACGAGAACGATGTCGGTCTCCACGAGGTAGGTGGCGTCGATGACGCCCTCGGACGCAGCGTCGCGCGCGACCTTTGGAAGGACGCCTGCCTCGGTGGCGATCTTGCGTAGTGACCAGTTCTCGGATCGCATTGTGCTCCCTCTCCTTGAGCTCTCACTGTATCTGATCGGAGCTCACTTTATGGAACTGACAGAACCAACCTGGCGTGTCGTCGACGCGCGAGCGACCTCGCACGGGTGAGCTCAAAGTCCGCCTGATTGCAAGGAAATTTGGACATTCAGCCCGCTTGATCGAAGAGGAACCGGTGGGTGGGGTGGGCCATGAATGAAACTGACAGAGCCATTGTGTGTGCAGCGGGTCGAATGGCAGTGCGCACAGGGGGAGCACGATTGGACCAACCGCAAGCAGGGTCGCACGTGTGGGTGCATGCATGACCGCAAGAAAGAATGTGAATATGTGAACTCCTGGGCTGAAAGAGGCGGACACCCTTGCGGTGTCCGCCTCTTTCAGCCCAGGAGTTCTACGGGCTCAGCCCTCTATGGGGCCTTCTTCCTCAAGGACGTCAAGGAAGGTGTCAACTGCTGCGCAGACGACATCGATGACGATGCCGTGACGGTAGGCGCGCAGCGAACGCCGCAGTCCGTTCAGCAACTCGACCGAGGCGGGACTTACGCTGAACTGTGCGCTCCGTCCAGCGGGATGTTCCCCGTCCCAACGCTCGATCAACCACTCGTTGGCCAGTGCTACTTGCTCCTCTGCGCTCGGGGGGAGCGAGCGCAGAGCGGCGTCGAGGTAGTGGCCTGCGGACAAGCGACCGCGACCTGATGAAACGGCGTCCGCGTCAGCCCGTTCCTTGAGGCGGGCGACGGTCTCGGGAACCAGGCGCCCCGACCACATTTCCCAGTTCCGGCCAGTTCTCTGAGCAGCGAACGAAGCCAATACCGCTGCTTGGGCTGGCTTCTCCTTCTTGTTCAAGCGCTTGGGCTTCGGAGAGCGCAGTACTGGAGGCTCGGCGGATGCGGCGGAGAAGGCCGGGCCGTCATTGACACGCCCCGTCAATCGCACCGCACGCCGCGGAGGCTCAGCCTTCTGCGGGCTGGGCGCTGGCTCCGTCGCTTCGACATCAATAGGTGCTGCAGAAAGCGGCGGCGTTGTTGCCGGTGCAGACGCTGATTCCTGCGCTTGCAGCGGGTCAGCCGCATCGGCTGGGGGCACAGGGCCGAGAGGAGTTACCTCGGGTCGTGGGTCTGCCGGCTCCACTGCGGGCGAGGGGAGGACTGAGACAGGGGACTCCTGGAGTCTTTCATCCGGCACCGAGTCCGGAGCAGGTTCGACGCTCACAGCGGGGGGCGCGGAGGCAGAAGCCGGTGGAGTTGGCTCAGCAGCAGGCGACGGCAGGTGCGGTTCGTTGGCAGGAGTGGCGGACTGGCGTTCCTGCTCGGCTTCTTCGTTCCCGAGGAAACCGCCCTCGTCGGCGTCGTTGCCCACGTGCTCAACGGCGGCGAAGTTGAACTGACGCTTCTTGCCTCGACGTGCGGTCATGCGCCACCACCCTGGGCAACGGTGGCCAGACGGTCGAGGATCTCCTGGGTGAGGTCTTCGTACCAGCGGCTGGCGGCGTAAGAGGGTTCGTCGACCACGATCGGGCGACTGACACCGTAGGACGCGGAGATCTGATCACTGGTGCGGATCTCCTTGTCGAAGACCTTCAGGTCCCACTTGGCCAGGAAGGCGTCCACCGCGTCAGCCTCATCGGTCCGCTTCGACGGAGGCCTGGCTTCATTGAGGATGGTGCCGAGAAACTCCGGATGGCACTTGCCACCGGTCCGCTCGGGGACCTTCGCAGTGTTATTGCGGACCACTCGGGCTCCATCGGCAGTGGCGATCCGCGGGTTGCATACAGCGATGACGTAGTCAGCGGCCGCCAGAGCCACGGAAGCGAGAGCGTCCGCCGACGGCGGCGTGTCGATGAGGACGAAGTCGAAGTCGTCCTTGACCTCCAGCAACAGCTCGCGAAGTACGGACGTTGCTTCCCAGCCTCGCTTGGCGACCTCGGTCTTCGCTCGTTCGGTAAGTCCGTAGATCGACCCGATGACATGCATCGAACCTGCGCTGTCGAAGCCCTTCAACAGCACATTGCGGTCGATCAGACGGTCACGGAGGGACGGCATCGTCGCGAGGTCGCCGCTGTCCTGGGCGTCGATGTAGTCGAGCAGAGCACTGCCGATGTCCGCCGGCTTCTTGGCGAACGCGCCGAGCGAAACGCCAAGCTGCCCCTGGAGCTCAAGGTCAATCAGAAGAACGCGGGCTCCGCCACTGGCGAGGGACGCGCCGATGTTCACGGTGGTCGTGGTCTTGCCCACCCCACCCTTCTGGCTGGCGACAACAAGAACCTGCATGGGAGCCCTTCATGTGCGTTACTCACAGGCACAACGCCTGGTTGGTCTCGCGAAGACTGCCTCGCCCCCGAACTGAGACTGACAGCATCACCGAACGTCGGACAGATTAACAGTCAGCTTGGCTCTATCCACGCGTTAGCGGGCAACGTGAGCGTGTCCCGCGCCGATTGCAGGGCGAACAGCGGTACTGACAGCACCGACAAATCGGGTGATCTATGTCGATCTACGCCGACAGGACTCGTAATAGCACTGGCATTCGCCTCGTTCGCGAAGGTCGAACCAGCCTTGCTGTCGACAGCGTCGCTCACCGACCGAGGGGAGCGGCCACCACGTAGCGGCCTGCGGTAGGGAGCCAAAAGCAGAGGGCTCGTCGGAACGCGCGAGCCGTCGGTGGAGGGACCGCCGAGACCGAGGGATGCGAGAGCGGCTGTCTCGCAGGAAGTCGGCGTCAGCGTCAGCCTGGCGGAATGAACGCGGATGCGTCGGAGCGCAGGCCCGGCCGGAAGACAGCAGATCAGCTGAGCTGCACGAACGACTGTGGATCCGGATGCCCGGGAGCACCGGTGCCGGTCCGCCCGTCCGTTGAAAGGGACGTGGCGCTGCAAGCGTGACGGAGCAGGCACATGCAGATGTGCAGGCCAGTCCGCCGTAGTAAAAGCTGGCTCGCGAGGGTGGATGCGGGCCCGTCAACGTGTCTGAGATTGCGGGTGTGCGGTTGATGCCCCGCTAGACGTGAGGCAAGTAAGGGGGGTTGCAAGGCGGTCAGCGCGAGGGCAATGGAGGAAGCCCGAATGGCCGTCCAGTAGGGCGACGGCGTATCAGCCCGCAGGAAGGGCCGTAGGACTGTGCAATTAGGCGCACGGTCGCTGTTGTGGCAGCAAGTTCGTAGGGGATTGCGCCTGCGTGAGAGCCGTATGGGATGTCCGCACGCACGACTGTTTAGGTGGGCGTTCTATAGACGAGAGGACAGGCTGCACGGTTGCACGTAGAGATGCGAAATCGTTTGAAGGGTGCTGCGTCTGAAGCTATGCAGGCATCTATGCAAGGACAGGCGGAGGCATGAACGTACCAACGTGTCAATCAGTGGGAGAACGTGGGCCAGTAGGCATGACAGCACATGTGGTTGTGTGCGGCTAGGAGAGACTGGCAAGAGGAACGAGAGAATGTCTGGAGATGCGTACGCAAGGCCAAGAGAGCGAAGAACTGCGATGTAGTACGAAAGAGCGCAGACGAGAAGGAGTGTAGGGATGAAAACGTGCATGAGAAAACGAGAGAAACACTGCATGAGCGAGAGAATCAAGGACTAAAAGAGTGCAAGGGGGCATGGGTGGCTGGGTGTCAAAACGAAAGGACGAGGGCAAGAGAGGAAGTGGCGACGCAAGGTATAAAGAAGGCGAGATGGATAGCAATAGGGCAAGAGTGGGAGGACGTGAACGTGATCGACGTAACGAAAGGGGGGATGGGGGCAATGAGGATGGAGGCAGTGAAGTGACCAGCGATGGACAGGACGGAAGGCGAATGGAGCGCCTCACTCAGGGTGCGCACAGGTGCAAGAGTGAGTGCATGTAGTGGTGCACCACCGAACGCAAGACAGTTTGAGAGTTTGTGAATCGATGTAGAACTCCACGTTCACGGACGGGTCGCCGGTGGCCAGGAGCGCGGAGGTCAGTGCGGGGTTTTGGTGGGTGTAGGTGTTGTGCCAGCCGAGGCTGGTCAGCAGGTAGACAATGCTCGGCAGGGGCGGTAGTCCGGCGGGCCGCCCGGTGCTGAGCTGCTGGGTGATCAGGATGGTGGCGAGGGGGGGGCGAATGCCTCGTAGGTGGCGATGAGGGAGCGCCGTCCGGTCTCCGTGTAGCCCTGGGCCCGGGTCATCGACCACCCAGGGGGGTGTGCGGCCGGTGGCGTCGCGCACGTCGATGCGGTTGGAGGCGGGCTCGTCGGGACTGAAGAGGCGGAACGCGCCGTGGCGGGCGTGGACGGAGAGCACCGGCGTGATGGCAGAGGGGAAGGAACGCGGCCCGGTGGTGGGACGGTGGAGGAGGCCGCGATACAGCCGCGCGGCGGTTCCGGGCCGGCCGGGAGTGCGCGCTCGGCTTCGGCGAGCATGCCCGTGCGTCGACGGCTACGTCCCCTACGTCGGCAGCCTCCACACCACGGTCGCGCAGACCCGCGCGAAGCTCGCTGCGACGATGAGCAGTTGCGGTGCGAGTACGCTGCGCTCGTTCCACGACGAGGCGGTGCTGGTGCAGGTCTCCGAGCGCAGCTATGAGCAGAACACGGCGGAGGTGCGGCTGCGGGAGCGGACGGTCGACTCCGGCGAATAGCCGCCGTCCGCTACCGCCTTGAGCCCTGTCCTGTCCTTCACGCGTGGGACAGGGCTTGGTCGTGTGGTGGGGAGAGCAGGCGTTCGGAGTAGGCGGCGGCGGGCTGCGGCATGTGCAGGGCGGTGGTCAGGTCCCGCCAGAGCCGGGGAAGTCGCTCGCCGCTGGTGGCGGCACGGACGCCGGCGTGAGGTCAGGGTCTAGTTGGTGAGGGGAAGGGGACCCGGCGGCCGCAGCGATGTCACTGCCTTGTCCCTGGGGGAGTGGCGGACCAGGTACGCAGCGGCTCGGCCCCCTTTCCCTTGGCGAGAGACCCGTCGGGGTTACGGTCACGGTCTCCGAGGAGCTGACGCTGGACGTCGGACAGCGATCGGTCGCCTCGCAGTTCGGTGTACGGGTCGTCGACGGGATGGAGCCACCGGTATCCGTACTGCATCATCACGGCGATGCGCGGCGCGCCGGAGAGGTTGATGCCGCTGGCGTGCCAGGTCCGGTTCTCGAACAGGATGGCGTCCGTGCCCCTGATGGCCGGGGTGATGGCGCCTGCCGGGTCGATGGCGCCGTCGGTGATGGCGGGGGATTGGGTGAGCAGGTGGCTCGCGGGCAGGAACATCGTCATGCCGCAGTCGGGCGTGATGGGTGTGAGGTAGTGGGCGACCTTGATGGCCATGCGTGGGGTGTTGGCGGGGCCGAGGTCGGCGGTCACGCCGTACATGTCGCGGTGCCAGCCGGGCCGGTCCGGGGTGCGGATCGTCTTCGGGGGCCCGGAGGGCAGGGCGATCAGGTGGGCGGACAGCAGGTGGATGTTGAAGCTGAGGAGTTCCACGACCGTCGGCAGCGTGGCGGGGTTGGCGAGCAGGGGCAGGAAGCCGTGGTCCAGGGCGAGGCAGCCGCGGAAGCCGTCTTTGCCGTCGCCGCCACGGTCGCGGCCGGCTGTGATGTCGGAGGCGAGGAGGCGTTGCGCTGTGCGAAGGAGCTGTTGGCGGAGGTCGTCGCTGATGGCGTCGCGGATGATCGCGAAGCCGTTGCGGTTGAAGTCGGCGACCACGGAGGCGTCGGGGCGGCGCGGCGCGGGTGTGGTGGTCACGAGACGTTCCTCCTCGGGGTGTGTGGGATGAGGGCGGTGGCGCGGTCCCAGAGGGATGTGGCGTCCAGGTGGCAGTGGTGGAGTAGGCGTTCGCTGGTGCAGGGCCGGCCGGGGTCGCGGTAGCCGAGGACGGTGAGGCGGGTGCCGGGGTGGCGTCGGCCGAGGAGGGCGTGGAGATCGGCTGCGTGGCCGGTGGTGGCCGTGAGGATCGGGGCGCGGGTGCCGAAATGGCGGGTGAACGCTTCGTCGGTGAGGGCGAGGGGGTGGGTGCCGGGTTCTGCGAGCGCGGTCAGGTCGTGGATGTGGAGGTAGCGCAGCCGTAGTTCGGGGCGGCGGGCGCGCAGTCGCCGGGCGAGTGCGGTGAGCTGGTGCGCGGGGAGGTCCCCGGCGGAGGCGAGGACGAGGTCGGGTTCGGTGGTGCCGGGGTGGGTCAGGTGTGGCCAGGGGGCGATGCCATGGCGGATTTCCTCCTCGATGGTGTCTTGGGGGTGGTGGGTGAGGGGGTGCTTGCCAGCGATGACGAGGGTGCAGCGGTCGAGTTTGCGGAGCGCGAAGGTCAGGGCGGCGGCGGTGCGGGCCGGGTCGGCAGGGGTCAGGACGTGGACGGACGGGTCGCCGGTGGCCAGGAGCGCGGAGGTCAGCGCCGGGTTCTGGTGGGTGTAGGTGTTGTGCCAGCCGAGGCTGGTGAGCAGGTAGACGATGCTCGGCAGGGGTGGTAGTCCGGCGTGCCGGCGGGCCGCCCGGTGCTTGAGCTGCTGGGTGATCAGGCTGGTGGCGATGGGGGCGAATGCCTCGTAGGTGGCGATGAGGGCGCGCCGTCCGGTCTCCGTGTATCCCTGGGCCCAGGCGTGGCACAGCTCTTCGTTGAGGACCTCGACCACCCAGGGCGGTGTGTGGCCGGTGGCGTCGCGCACGTCGATGCGGTTGGAGGCGAGTTCGTCGGGACTGAAGAGGCGGAACGCGCCGTCGCGGGCGCGGTCGGAGAGCACCGGCGCGATGGCCGCGGGGAAGGAACGCGGCCCGGTGGTAGCGGCGACGGCGGAGGAGGCTGCGATGCAGCCGCGCGGCGGCTCAGGGCCGGCCGGGACGGGGCGGGGCGAGGGGAGAGCAGATATCAGACGGGTGTGAGGCTGGCCGTCGGGGGTGAGGAGCCGCTGCGGCTGGTAGGAGGCGAGCCAGGTCGCGAGAGCGGTGAACTCGTCCTGGTTGCCAGCGGGATTGACCAGTGGGGCCTTGTGAACGGCAGGGGTGCCGGCGAGGGGGCGTTGCGCGACTGCCTTCGGGGCGCCGTGGCCCTTGGGCAGGGTTAGCACGAGCACGCCACGGGGACCGGTCTCACCCAGGGGCGGGCACACTGCGAGGGCCTGGGTCAGCGCGGTGCGCAGCTGGTGGATGCTGGTGCCGTCGCTGAAGACGGGTCGGTGCCCTAGGCCGGTGAAGTAGGCGGTCAGCTCCTCACGGGTGAGGCCGGACAGGAGGCTCGGGCCGCCCATGCGTTGGCCGTTGAGGAGGACGACGGGCAGCACTGTGCCGTGACGGCCGGTGCCGGTGAGGGCTCGGGTGCCGAGCCAGGAGGCCGCGGTGGCGCCGGTTTCGCATTCGCCGTCGCCGATGAGGACCACGGTCAGGCGGTGCGGGGCGTCGAGGACGGTGCCTTGGGCGACGGCGAGGGCCGGGCCGAGCTGGCCTCCGCTGTAGAGGTGGCCGGGGAGCAGCGGGGTGATCTCCGAGCCGATCGCCGGGTGCGGGAAGCCCGTGACCAGGGCGCGCAGCCCTTCGGCCGAACGCGTCAGCCAGGGGTAGCTGTCGCCGAGTTGGCCGGTGAGGTAGGCGTGGGCCAGCGCGGAGGGTGCGGCATGCCCGCCGCCGTGCACGACACGGAGGTCCGTCCCGGGCGGCAGGGCGCGCTGGAGCGGTCCGAGGGCGGCGAGCATCCGGTTGACCGGTGGGCACACGCCCCAGTGCCCGGCCGGTTTCCGCTTCACGTGGGCGGGCCGGAGGGGCTGTTCGAGGAGCGGGTTGTCGGCCAGGTAGAGCTGGGCGAGGCAGAGGTAGTCCAGCGCGTCGGCGAGCGCGGTCACCGCCTCGTCGGGGACCGTTTCCTGAGCTTGCTGGTGGAGGTCATGCCACATGCCGGTCTCCCTTGGTGGGTCCGGTGGTGAGCGCGGCGTCGATGGCGCGCGGGTGCACGGTCCCGTGCCGGTGGACGCGGGCGGATCCGTTGGCGGTGCAGTCGACGATGGTCATGTGCTGGGCGAGAGGGCAGATCCCGCCGTCGATGACGGCGGCGATGCCGGCACCGGTGCGGGTGTTGAACGCGGCGACGTCGCCCGTGGTCAAGGCGGGGTGGTCGTCGGGGCTGGCGTGGGGCGGTGAGATGCTGACCGCGGAGGCGGCCAGCGGTGCTCCGGTGGTGTCCGCGAGGTGGCCGAGGACACCGTCGGGGCAGCCGACCAGGGCAGGGGCGCCGATCCCTGCGGGGACGGCGTGGCCGGGCTGCCAGGGCAGGCGCAGTGCGAGGTCTCCGGGCCACAGGCCGGCCATCAGGGCACGGGCGTCGTCCGTGATCTGGAAGAGCTGCTGGGCGCGGGCGGGTGTGTCGAGGACCAGGAGGAGGGGCTTGTCGGCGGGGCGCTGCTTGGCGCGGAAGATCTCGCCGACGGCGGCCGGCTGGTCGGCCCGGGCACAGAGCATGTACCAGCGGGCGGTGGGAACCGCGACCAGGTGCCCGTCCGACAGCAGCGCCGCGGCGCGGCCGACGTGCCGCGGAGTCAGGATGTCCATGACCGTCCTCCGCTCACAGGGTTCCGGAATCGGCCGGGCCTTGGCGCTCGGCGAGGGGGCGCAGGCTGGGGTATTCGGCCCAGGGGTCGCGCAGCGCCGCGAGGGCGAGCCGGTGGTGGTCGTGATGGTGGACGCGGAAGTAGACCATGGTCCGCGGGGTGCTGCTGGTGTTGGTGCCGACCCGGTGGGGGACGAGGTGGTGCATCACGATGGCGTCACCGGGCTCGGCCAGGAACGGGGTACCGGTCTGCTCGGCGACGTCGTGCGGGGTCTGCGCGTGGTCGCCCAGGGACCATTCGTGCGAGAACCAGGCGGCCATGCGGTGGTGTCCGCCGGGCAGGTAGTGCAGGGCCCCGGCGTCTGCGTCGGGGATGCCGGAGAGCATCACCCCGGCGATGAGGGTGAAGGTGCGCAGCTCGGCCGGATCGTGGTGCGGGCAGGCCACGCCGTCCACGTGCATCGCCTTGGCCGGCTGGGGCGCCGCGTCGGGCAGGCGGATCTGGACTTGGGCGGTGGCCACGGGAATCGTCGGTGCCGGGGACAGCAGCTGATCGACGATGCGGGCGAGACCGCTGTCGTGGTACAGGGCCAACAGGGCGGGGTGTTCGGTGAGTTCCGGAGCGAAGGTGCGGTTGGTGTAGTCGCTGAGGTCCGTGGCGCGGTACCGGTCGCGGTACCAGGTGTCCACGAGGTCGGCGGCCGGCTGCACGAGGGAGCTGGGGGCGAAGTGCCGGCGGATGAGGACGCCATCGCGGACGAAGTCCTGCCGATCACACCCGCTCAGGGGTATGGACGAGGTCATGGCTGGCTCCCAGTAGACGAAGTGAAGGCCCCGCGCCGGCGCAGGGGAAGGGGGCACATGCCCGCCCGGCGCAGGGCGAGTGGTTCAGCGGCGGCCGAGCACCACGGTGAACTCCGCGTTCTCGACCAGTCCGTCCCCCTGGTCGTGCTGTCGCAACAGCTCCAGGGCCTGGGTCTCGAACTCGGACCAGCGGTCACCGAACAGGGGGCGGGCGGCGAACGAGGTGGACGAGAGGTAGCCCACGACGTGTTCCGGGCTCCACTGCCGGCGCACCTCGAAGCGGTGCTCCTCGACGTCGGAGAACGCGGACTCGGCCATGATCTCCGCGTACGGCCGGTCGTGGGCGTTGTAGGTGCTGTTCTGGCCGGCGCGCCGCTCGGCGCCCAGGTAGCTCTGGATCAGCTCCCGCAGGGCGTCGGTCCAGGCGGACCGGGCGGTCCACAAGCTGCCGTCGCCCATGACCGCCACGGCCCCCGTAGACGTGGTGCACCTGTCGAGCATTGTCAGGACCTTCTGCTGATCCATCCAGTGGAACGCCCGGCAGATCGTCACCAGATCCGCTTTCCATGTCGCGGCGGGCGGGGCGAAGTCCTCCGCCCGGCTGTGGTGCAGCCGCACGATGGTGCCGGGCAGGGCCGCGAGTGCGCGCTCGGCTTCGGCGAGCATGCCCGCGTCAGCCTCCACCACGTCGATCTCGGCGAACGCCGTGTGCAGGGCGAGAGGGACCTGGCCGGTCCCGGAGCCCAGGTCGAGCAGAACCGGTGCGTCGACGTGGCGCACCGTGCCCGCAAGGAGGCGGGCGGCTTCGTCGGGGATGCCCGGGCGGAACGTGCGGTAGTAGCTGGCGGTGCCGTCGAACGTGCTCACGCTGTACTCCTGGTGTGGGGCGGGACTGCTGTAGCGGAGAGGGAAGTCAGGCGGGCGACGGCCGCGTGCAAATCAGGCACGACCATCACCTTCGGGCGCTGGACAGCCGGCAGCTCGGACAGCGCCGTCGGGTCGGAGGTGATCCACACGGCTCGGGCATCGGCCGCGAGGGCGCCCCGCACGTCGTAGTCGAAGCTGTCGCCCACGTGCACGAGCCGTTCGACGCGGACGCCGTGCCGTTCGGCGACAGCGCGCAGCGCTCGGGGATCGGGTTTGGAGAAGCCCAGCCGCCACGAGGGATAGTGCGCGGCCAGGTGCGGAGCGAGATGGCCAGCGACGTCGCCTGGCCGCTCGTCCCAGCTGCTGACGTTGGACACCGTGACCACCGGCAAGACCCGGGCGAGCGCGGCCACGCATGCGACCGCACCGGGCCACCAGGTGAACTCCGGTGCCTGGTGCTCGTGAGGAAAGAGGTCAAGATCGATGCGCAGGGCCGAGCAGACGCGGGCGATGGCGGCCTGGTCGCCGGGACGAGCGGTATGCAGGTGCTGCTGCGCCAGGCGTTTCGCGGTGGCAGCGGGCAGCGGCGAGAGAGCAACGAGCCGTGCGGTGATGGTCGGCCCGGCCGGCGCACCAAGGGTGTACCCGACGTCCAGGGACACCATCTCCACCGAGCCCGCCGCGTTCACGACGCGCCCTTGGAAGCGGCGACGATCAGCCGGATCCGCTCGGCGCGCACGTGCGGATCCCGGGCCTCGGACAGGTAGGTCAGGGCATGGCGCGTATGGGCGGCATCCCACTGCGCCGGGTCGACGCCGGCTTCCGCGGCGGCGCGGGCCAGGTCCTCGGGAAGAGCGGGCGGGCGCCAGCCGTGCGGGAGCCGCAGGGTGCCGCTCCACCGGTCGCCCAAGTCGTCCGGCAGGGTGGCCAGGTCGGTGGGGGCGAGGACGGTGATGTCGTCGAAGGTGAGGATGCGCACCTGTACCTCTCCCGCGTCCGGTACGTCCAGCAGCAAGGTGCCGGTCAGGAACGTATCGTGCCCGCGCAGCGGCTCCTCGAGCACAAGATGAGGGCCCTGGGGGCCCGCCTCGTGGCGGCCGGCAACGGTGATCGCGGTGCGTGCCTGCGGCATCAGGACCACCTCGGGGTCAGGCCCAGCCCCGGACGGTCCGGCAGGGCCAGGAGCCCGCCCTGGGGCTGTAAGGGGTGGGCAAGGGTGCGCTGGCGGCGAGGCTCCCAGACCAGCTGGTACTCCACCGCACCCGCCACCTCCGGGAACGCGGCTCCCAGATGTACGGCGGGGACTAAGGCACGTCCGTGGAGATGCGCCGGGACTGCGGCGGCGCGCGCCAGGGCGAGCAGGCGGGTGGCCTCGGTGATGCCGCCGCACCAGGCCACGTCGAAGGTGAATGCCGCGGGAGGGCAGACGGTCAGCAGCCGCTCAGCGTGCGCGGTGCTCGTGATCCGCTCCCCGAAGGCCACCGGAAGGGGTGAACCGGCATCCTGGAGCGCCAGGTACTCCTGGCAGTCGGTCTCCGGCAGCGGATCTTCCACCCAGCGCACCACGCCGGCGGGCAGACGGCGGGCGACGGCGCGGCCTAGTGACGTGTCCCAGGTGCCGAGCGCGTCGATCGCCACCGGGGCCCCGGCCCACCGCGCAGCCCGTTCGGCCAGGACGGCGGTCTCCTCGGGGTCTTCGTGGGCCCGGATGGACCACTTGGTGAACGCGAAACCCGTGCCTGCGGTGCGGCGCACTGCCTCTTCGGCACCGTCGTCGTTCAGGTCCAGCGACAGCCACGATGCATACGTCGGGACCTCAGTGGTGGGGGCTTGGGCGAGCAGGGCCGCGACGGGGCGGTCTTCGAGGATGCCGTGCAGGTCCCACACGGCACAGTCCACGACGCCCGCTGCCCATGCGCCGAGCCCGGCTCGGTGCGGGCCGAGCTCGGCGAACAGCCGCTGCACGAGCCCGTCGTGGTCGGCCACCGGACATCCGAGCACCGCCTGCCCGAGCCGGACGGCCACCGCGGCTGGCAGCTCGGGCACCGGCCCGAAGCAGCCCGCCCGGCCCCTGGCACGGACAACCAGGGCGTCCCGGGAGTCTCCGGCCTCGTACGGGCCGCCAGCAGTCAGGCGTACGACCTCGACACGGTCCAAAAGCGCGTCACCGGTCCGCATCACTGAGCGCCTCCCCGGCGAAGGTGAAGTACCACAGGGGCCGGTAGCACTCCCAGCCCACCGGCAAAAGCCCCGTCGGCCGCATCACCTTCTCGATCGCCACCCTCGCCGCCAGATAGAAACCGAGCACCTCGGCACCCGGAACCCGCAGCCCCGCCATCAGCACGTTGTGCGCCTGGAACACCTGGAAGTTCGGGAAGGCCGACACGTGCTCCGCCAGCGCAGCCACCCCCTCGACCATGTCCGCAACCGGGTCGAGGCCCACGATGTAGGTGTACGAGGTCTCCAGCCCCGCTCGACGGGCCCTCGCCAGAAGGCCAGGCATCTGACGGGGGAGGAGGTCGGCCTTGGTCGACTTCAGCATGACCGGCCGCCGGGTGAAGCACTCAGCCGTCAACCGGAGCACGAACGGAGCCGCCTCCTGCGCCAGCAGCGCGAACGCCTCGTCGCTGCGCAGCACCGACGTCAGCAGCCCGATCCGCACGGAGGAAACCCCCGCCTGGCCCAGAGCGGACCGCAAGGCGATCAGGTGGTCGACGGCGGACTGCTCCCTCTCGAAGCACCCGGTGGACACCGTCACCTCGGTCAGCTCCCCCAGGTTCTTGCGCGGATGCGCTTCGGCCAAGGCCACCAGGAGCTCGTTGAGCGCCCGTTCCTCGCCCATGCGCGGATCAGCGGCGGCCTCCAGCGTGTTGGGGCAGAACGCGCAGCCGACACACCGGCTCCGCGCATTGGGGTTGAGCGTCACCGCGCGGCCGCCGTTACGGAAGTACCCGCCGACGGCCTCGTCGGCATCGATCCGCTCGACCTGCGCGACAGCCGTCCCACCGACGGACAGCTCCTCGCCGCGCAGCACAAACGGAGATGCCGGCCGGTTCAGCGGGACGATCACCTGCCACGGCCGGGCCGGATCGCGCATCAGTCGCAGGTTGACCCGGGCCCGGTGCCGCTCCCTGTGTTGCGAGCTGATGCCGAAGAGGTTGACCGCGATGAGCAGCACGTCCTCCACCGGAACGTTGTAGGCCAGGGCGGAGTGTTCCAGGTCGGCCAGGGACCGAACGCCGGTACGGGGCGGATCGGGCAGCTCGAGAGCAGCGATGAGCGAGTTCATGGCGAAGTTCCTCCGGTTGTCGGTGTGGCCGGAAGGCGAAACGCATGACGTCGAGTACAGCTCACATGCTGAACGACGTCAGGACGTGCGTTCGAGACCTCAAGGCAAATCAGTCGGCACTGCGGGAGTTCGTGTCACGGCCGGGTATCCAGGGCTGACCTCAGCCCCCATCGGCGAGCAACTGGTCGGGAACCGTGACCGACGTCGGCTGGAAAGGCGCGGACTGCGCGTCGTGCCTGTCAAGGAGGATCACGGTGGGAGGGATGAGCGCCCCGATGAGCAGGGCCACGGTGGCACGGAAGGGGTGCGTCACATCGATCTTGCTGTCCCGGCATTCGCGGGCATGTAACCCGCTCACCTCACCGCACCCCCTGGTGCCCGCGCTCCGGCTTCACGCCGGTGCCCGCCAGGCCGAGGAACCGCTCGGCGGAGCGCGGGGACCCCTCGCTCCAGTGACAGGCACACCGCGTGGACCTGCGTGTTTCCGCGAGGCCGCACGGCGGGCGCCTGCCGACGGAGCTGACGAGTTCGGGATGCGTTCTGGTGACGGTCGGCATCAACGGTGCGAGGTGGGGCTGCGGACCGCGATTGACCGTGATCCATGCCGTCAGCGGGCGACCGAGGCGCCTCGCCACGGTCGCCCGGATCGTCGCATCCAGCGGGATGAGGGCGGCGGCGTGGCCGGCGCCGGTGATTACCGAGGCGGCCGTCATCGCCTGGGGCCGGTGCCATCGGTCGCGAACAGATCGAGGCACCTCTCGGCCGTGTCACGGTCTCCCGTGAACACCTCACCGTGCGTCGGGGCGGACGAGGCGAGGGGGTGCTTCTTCCCCAGCTGCTGCTCAAGGGCCGACCGCGACGGATGCGGTCTCTCGTGGTCGACCGGGGAGAGCGGGACAATGGCGGTTCCGGGGAAAGCGGGCATGGGTCAGCTCCGTCACAGGAGGGTTTGGGGTTGACGGCGGGCTGCCGCTGCTCAACGTCGGGGGGACGACAGCCCGCCGCGCACTGATCACTGGATGAGCACAAAAGGTGATGCGCATCACCATGGCTCATGCAGCATGCCGCCCGGCCTCTCAGGTGCGCAAGTGCGTCACCTCAATTGGCATGTGCCGAACCGTAGCCCTATCGACCTGCGACACCAGGTGGGGGCACAATGCAACCTGCACCGCCCAACACATCACCTTTCCAAGGAAGTTCGTCACCCCGAAAGGGAGAGCGCGAGGCCCATGCCCAACCAACGAGCCCGTCCCACACTCCGCAGGAGACGCCTCGGAGACCTCCTGCGCGAGACCCGGGAAAGCGCCCGACTGCCCTCCGATGAAGCCGCACGCCTCATGGGCTGGGACCCGACCAAGCTATCGAAGATCGAAAACGCCAAGGCTCGCATCTCCGGCACGGAGATCTCCGCACTGATGAAGGTCTACGGAGTCGAGGACGAGTCGCTGATAGGGGCACTCGCCGCCCTGGCCAAGGACGCCGGCAAACGAGGCTGGTGGCAGACCTACGGCGATGTCGTGGCCGCCGAGTACAGCGACTACATCAGCCTCGAATCCGACGCCGAGAGCATGAACATCTACGCCCCGAGTCTCATCCCGGGCCTGCTCCAGACCGGCGCCTACGCCCGCGAGGTCATCACCGCCACCTCGATGATCCGCACACCGCAGGAAGTCGCGGCCCTGGCCGAGGTCCGCAAAACCCGACAGGCGGTCCTCACACGCACCGAGAACCCCCTGAAACTGTGGGCCGTGATCGACGAGCGCGCGCTACTCCACCGGTTCGCAGGCCACCCGTCCCTGATGCGCGAACAGCTCCGGCATTTGCTCGACATGGCCGACCTCCCCAACATCACGATTCAGGTCATGGCCGTCGACGCCACCCCGCACCCGGGGATGCTCGGGCTATTCCACGTCGTCCACTTCCGGCGACCGTGGCCGACCGTCGTCCACCTGGAGAACATCATGGGCAGCACGTTCGTCGAGGGGTCATCCGTCGCGAAGGTCTACGAGGACGCCTTTGGCCTCGTCGTCGCAGCAGCACTTCCCGTGGACTTCTCCCGGGAAAGAATCAAGTCGATCATGGAAGGGAATGGTAAGTGACCCATAGCGACAGCACCATCGACCTCTCCGCAGCTTGCTGGCGCAAATCAACACACAGCGACGGTGGTAACGGCTGCGTAGAGGTCGCTGACGGATATGAGGGCCTCGTGCCCGTGCGTGACAGCAAGAACCCCAACGGCCCGAAGTTGACCTTCCAGAACGGATCCTGGGCGTCATTCGTCGGCAGCAGCCTGGCCCGCACGTTCCCCAACTAGCACCAGCACGCACGGACGTGGATCGCCCCAAGGACGGTGGGACGATCCGCGTCTGTGTACCTAGGCCGGGCAGTCTAGACATTCCCCCCTCTGCAACGGCAGTACGCCGCTACGATCCCGCGCATGCCGATCGTCCGCCGCGCAATACCCGACGACGCCCCTGAGCTCGTCCGCCTTCGCCGCATCATGCTGGACGCCACCTCGGACCGCCCCACCCCGGACGGCCCATGGACGGCCGCGTGCGAAAAGACCGTCGCCACGATGCTGATGACCGACACGCGATTCGCCATGTTCGTCATCGACGCCGCCGACGGCCGGCTAGCCGCCTGCTCCGCCGCCTCGTACACCCCACGATTCCCCACGCACTACTCGAACGCCCCCTGGCACGGAGAAATCCACCAGGTCGTCACCGACCCTGAGTACCGGCGCCTCGGGTACGCACGACGCACCACGCACGCGGCCCGGGATTGGCTCGCCGCCCAGGGCTGTGCGTCCGTCTGGCTCATCGCCACCGCGGACGGCCGGGGCCTCTACGAGGAGCTGGGGTTTCGGACCATCCCGTGGCCCCGCATGGTGTGGCGGCCGTGAACAAGAGATGGCTCATTCCTGGGCGGGCGTCAGGTGCGGGTCATCGAGCTGGGAAGATCCTGCGGATAGGCCGAACCTCCGCGGCAACCGCTGGGACCCGTCTACCGTGATGACCCATGACGGGTCGCACCACCGGGAGGAACCAGTGTCATCCTCGCAGGAGATCACCCCCGCGGAGAAGCTCGCCGAGGCGAAGAAGCAGCTGGGTTTCCCCCGTATCGTCGCGATCTGCGGCTCCACTCGTTTCATGGCCGAGATGGCCGAGGCCGATCTGCGGGAGACCGAAGCCGGAAGGATTGTCGTCAAGCCGGGGTGCGATCTGAAATCGCCGCACGCACTGTGGTCCGACCCTGTCGAGGCTCAGACGCTGAAGGCTCGACTCGACGAGCTGCACCGATCGAAGATCTTGCTCGCTGATGAGGTGCTCGTAGTCGGCGACTACATCGGAGACAGCACCCGAGCCGAAATCGCCTACGCTCGGTCGCTGGGTAAGCCTGTTCGATTCATGCACCCCGAAGTCGACCCCGACGCCTGAGGGCCCATTCCCGCGCCGCCCATTGAGGCCGCCACCTTGCTCCTGCAGCGCCCTCACAAGCCGGAGCACTGGCCTCGCCGCTGGTTCGCCGGCCGAACGCCGGCGAATGCGGTCACAGCCGGCCCGCGCCCGGGTCTCCTCGGTACAGCACGTGGACGTGCAGGTGCTTCGATTCCTGGTAGTCGCCCATGTTCGTCACCACCGAGGCCGCGCCGTGCTCCTCACACACCCGGGCCGCCACCTCGCGTACCACGCCCATCACTTCGGCGAGAACCTTCTCGCCGTGCTCCCCGAGGTCGATCAGCGACGGCACGTGCCGCTTGGGCACCACCACAATGTGCACGGGATACGAGGGCCGGGTGTGCTCAAATGCGAGCACCGTGGCCGACTCGGCCACCACCGTCACGGGCGTCCGCCCACTGAGTGCCTCGTCGCAGTAGAAGTCGCTCACCACGCCTCCTGCCATCTTGCTGGGTCTGCGGTTCACCGCGCGGGCTGCGGCTCCAGCCCGGCCTCGGTCATGACGGTCCGGACGGTCTCCTCCAACGTGCTGCCCTGCTTGATCAGCGTCTCGTCCATTCCGTCGAGCAGATCAGCCGGCCGGTACCACTCCCGCATCTTGTTCTCGCCGAACTCCGAGGCCTCCGGCCGCGTGGCGTGCCGGCGCAGCGTCTCGGCGAAGGCGAGGTCGAAGTAGAAGAACCGGCTCGTCCCACGGTGGTCGGCGGCCAGCTGGCGCAGGAGTTCGTGCCACCGGCCGGCGGTGAAGATCCCTTCGAGGATCACGTGGAAGCCCTCGTCCAGGCACTGGCGGGTGATGACGTCGATCAGCCCGGGCGTTGCCCGCACCGGTCCGTGTGCCTCACAGAGGATCTCCCGGCGCACTGTGTCCTGGCTCACGATTGCCAGACCGCTGCCGTAGCGTTCGCGGACGGCACGGGCGGTGGTGGTCTTGCCCGAGCCGGAGTTGCCGCGCAGGACCATCAGCCGGGTGTCCGCTGTGCCCGTATGGGCCTTCATGGTCGGATCTCCTTGACTATCAGTTCGAGGGCGTCGGTGGGGGCGCCGGTTGGCGGTGACCGTCCGGCGTGGCGACGGTCCGTCCCCGGCAGGAGAGGGGTATGGGAGAACGGACGCGGCAGTGTTCATTCCCGCCCTGCGCTGCTACCGAACCGCAGGGCCCTGGGTGGGCCGGTGCGACGGGAGTTCGGTGAGCGGTTGTCGGGCGGGAGCCGGAAGACCGAGCTTGTCCCTGGCGGCGTGGACGGCGGCCAGCTGGAGTGCGGCCTGGCTGTCCCAGTCGAAGAGTTGCGCCGCTTGCTCGGGCGTGGCCAGGAGGCGGGCGTAGGTCTGGCCGGTGGCCTCGTCGAGGCTCGGCGGTTCCCAGTCGGTGATCACGGCCGCGTACCGTGCCCGGGTGCAGTGCCGGCCGGTGGTGTCGTCGTGGAGGTAGCCGAGGTAGAGCGGATCGCTGATGCGCAGCCGGGCCTCCTCCCACGCCTCCCGCCGGAGCGTTCGTGCCGGATCGCCGTGATCGGCCGGCTCGACCGTGCCGCCGGGCAGGCACGCGGATCCGGTGTCCTGGCCGATGAGGACGAGGACCCGGCCGTCCTGAGAGAACAGCCAGCCCCAGGCCTGCCGAATCGGGAGCTCGGCCGGCACGGGGCCGGCATGCCAGGGCCACAGCTGGGGTTTGCGTGGAGTGCGCAGCACCTCAAGGTCGTCCAGGCACGTCGGGGCGAGGGGCCGGCCGTCTTCGAGGATCGCGGCGCCGGTGCCGTTGATCCGCGCGCGGAGCGCGGCCAGGGCGCGCCGGGCGTTGCCGGGCGGCATATGGTGGGGGAGGAGCGCGGGTTCGACGCAGCGGATGCCGGTGACTTCCCGTTCCGGCAGGCGGATCCGGGCGATGTCGTCCTCGGCTAAGGTCCCGCCGTCGAACACGTAGATGATCTCGCCGGGGAACCCTTGCGGGTAGCCAGGGGTGCCGGGCGGCACCCAGTCGACGGCCAGGGTGCGGGAGAAGCGGCGGATGAGGCCGAGCTCCTCGCGGACCTCGCGCGCGACGGCCAGGGAGGGGGCTTCGCGGGCGTCGATGGCGCCGCCGGGAAGCAGGCACGCTCGGCGGTAGGCGACGTCCTCGAGGAGCACGCGGCCACGGCCGTCGGTGAACAGAGCCGATACGCCGCTCCACAGCACGCTGCGGCTGGCCACGTACTGTGCATCGGTCATTCTGGGCCGCCCGGGGCTGGTGTTCTCGTCGGAGTCCCGGTTGGGCGGGGCCATGAGCGACGTCCCTTCGGTCTGGTGAGCGTCATGTCCAGCAGGGTGATGGCTGTCAGGGGCGGTGGGGGAGGGCGTGAAGGAGCGCGGCCGCGCCGTCGTGGAGGAGCTGCTCGGCGGCGCGGCGGCCCACGGTGTCGGCCTGGTGCACCGCCCCGGTGGCCTGGGTGCGGATGGCGGTATGACCGTCCGGGGCGAACACCACGGCGTGGACGGTCACCGTGTCGCCGGTGAGGGTGGCGTGGACGGACGCCGCGGTCATGCAGTTGCCGCGCAGCGCCGCCAGGGTGGCCCGTTCGGCGGTGAGCGCGGTGGCGGTGGCCGGGTGGCTGATCGGTGCGAGGAGATCCCGCGTCGTGGTATCGCCGGTGCGGTATTCGGCGACGACCATGCCGGCACCGGAGGCCGGGAGCCACAGTGTCGGGTCGAGGATCTGTGTCGCTCGGTGGGTCTGGCTGAGGCGGTGCAGCCCGGCGTAGGCGACGAGCAGCGCGTCGAGTTTGCTGCTGCCGTCGTCCAGGCGGGCGATGCGGGTGTCGGCGTTGCCGCGGACGAGTACCGGCTCCAGGCGCGGGTGGTGCTGGCGCAGCTGGGCGATGCGGCGCGGGGCGCTGGTTCCGACCCGGGCGCCGCGCGGCAGCTCGGCGAGAGCACAAGGTGGTCGGCTGGCGGGCAGGACGAGGGCGTCGCGGGCGTCGCCGCGCTCCAGGGCGGCGCCGATGCTCACGCCCGGCGGCCGGTCGTGCGGGCTGGGCAGGTCCTTCACGCACGAGACCGTGACGTCCAGCTCTCCGTCCAGCAAGGCCCGGTCCAGGGCTTTGACGAAGGCGCCCTTCCCGCCGATGCGGGACAGGGGCCCGTGGTAGCGGTCGCCCTGCGAGGCCATCGTGGTGATCTCAAAGCAGATGTCGGGGTGGGCCTTGGACAGCAGCTCGACGCACCAGTCGGTCTGCCAGCGGGCCATGGGGCTGTTGCGGCTGCCCACCCGCACGACGGCTGTGGTCTTCACGCTTCCTCCCCGGGGACCGGCGTCGGTGTCGTGGTGCCGAGGGGCAGCGGAGGATGTGGCACAGCAATCTCCTTGGGTTGTGATGGGACGGGGGCGAGGGTGAGCGCGCGGAAGTCGGCGCGGCACGGAGGTAGGGCGGCGCACAGCAGCAGGACCGTCGCGATCACGGTGAACGTGGTGGTCAGCCCGTACCGGGTCGCTGCCTGGCCGGCCAGGAGGTAGGCGGGTGGCAGGAAGACCAGCTGGACGGCCGTGTTCAGGGACAGGACCCGGCCGAGGCGGTGCTCGGCGATGACGCGGGGGAGCAGGGTGTTGAACGAGACGGCGGAGATGTTCAGGGCGGCGCCGGCGATGACGATCACGGCGAGCAGGACGGGCAGGGGCGCGGTTGTGGCCATGGCGGCCATCGGCAGGGCCATGGCCGCTGAGACGGCCGCGGCGACCGGGCACAGCCGGCGCGGGGACCACACCATGCAGGCGAGGGCACCGAGCACGAGGCCGGCGGTCCACCCGGCGGCCATCAGCCCGTACCCGGCCGCCCTGCCGAGGCGGGCCTTGGCGTAGGCGGGTCCGAGGAGGACGTAGCCGACCAGCCACAGCGGCACGGTGATGCAGCCCTGCAGCGACCACAGCATCAGCCACCCGTGCGCGCGAAACGCCCTCCACCCGTCCCGGAACTCCGCCCATGCCGTGGCCGGTCCGGCTGTGGCCGGCGTCGAGGGATCGGGCAGCCGGGCTAGGAGCACGGCGGCGGCGAGGAACGTCGCCGCGTCGAACGCCACCGCGTAGCCCGGCCCGGTGAGTGCGATGAGCGGACCGCCGATGACGGGGACGAGGATCTTGATGCCGTTGAACGCCGTCTGGGCGAGCGCGTTCGCCTGCTGCAGCCGGTCGGGCGCCACCAGGGAAGGCAGGGTCTTCTTCGTGGCGGGGTCGAGGAACGCGGTGACCGTCCCGCTCGCTGCCGACAGCCCGGCCAGGGCCGGGACGCCGGCGTGACCGCTCAGGAGCAGCACGGTGGCGACGGTTTGCAAGGCCGCGAGGGCGAGGTTCCCGGCCGGCAGGATCCGGGCGCGCGGGTAGCGGTCGGTGGCGACGCCGCCGATCAGCGCGACCAGGAGCTGCGGCAGGCACCCGGCCGCCAGGACCCCGCCCAGCGCGGCCGCCGTGCCGCCGACGTCCAGGGCGGCGAACGACAGGGCGAGCGGCGCGATGGCGGACCCGGACGCCGAGAGCACCCGCGCGGTCAGGAAGACACGATAGTCGCGGTCGCGCCAGGGAGCCGCAGCAGCGCTCGCGCGGGCCCGCCACCCGCACACGGCCGGGACAGCTGTCACCCATCCCCCTCTCCCGGCGCGGCCGCTGCCTGGTAGGCCGATGCCTGAAGGGTGAACATCTCGCGGTACTCGCCGGGCTGCCCGTCAGCGGTGGTGTAGTTCATCAGGTCCTGGTGGGTGCCGGATTCGATGATGCGCCCGTCGCGGAAGACGTAGATCATGTCGCAGCTGGTCACACTGCTCAGGCGGTGGGAGATCAGGATGGTGATGCGGTCCCTGCGGCGCGCGCCGTGACCGCCGTGCAGGACGGCCTCATAGACGGCATGCTCGGCACGGGCGTCCATGCTGGACGTCGGTTCGTCCAGCAGAAGCACGGCGGCGTCCTGGTACAGGCCCCGGGCCACAGCGACTTTGGCCCAGTTCCCGCCGGACAGCTCCTGCCCGTTTTTGAAGCGCTTGGACAGCGGGGTGGCCCACTGCTGGGGCAGGCCGACGATGACTTTGTCTGCGCCCGATTCGGTCACGGCGGCGAGGGCCCGCTGCGGGTCGGCCTCGGTGATGCTCCCCGCGCCGATCGTGACGTTGGCCAGCGCCGACAGGGGCCAGGCGACCGGGTCCTGGAGCACCATGGCGACCTGCGCCTGGATGCTCTCGGCGTCGACATCCCGCACCTCCACGCCGTCCCAGCAGATGCTGCCCTTCGTGGGGGCGTACAGCCCGGCCAGGAGTTTGGCCATGGTCGACTTGCCCGAGCCGTTCGCTCCGACGAACGCCACCGTGGAACCGGCCGTCAGTGTCATCGACACCCCGCGCAGCGCGTCCCGGCCGGCCTCGGGGTAGGTGTAGTGGACGTCGGTGACAGTGATGGTCTTCACCCCGTCCGCGAGGCGCCGGCCCGTGCGGTGCGGCTGCAGAGCGCGGCAGCGCTCCAGGTGCCGCTCGAGGTCGTCGATCCATAGGGCGTGCTCGTAGATCTGGTGCATGGCCAGCACGACGCTCACCAGGGTGCCCCGGCTGGAGCGGATCGCCAGGAACGCCCCGCCGCCCGCCGCCAGCGGCATCCACCCCGTCGCCGTCATCCACCCCAACGCCGCATACGTGGCACCGACCGTGAGTCCACCCACGGCGCGACCCCACAACGCGACGTTCGCCTCCTGCCGCCCCAGCCGGGCATCCTCCGTCTCGATCCGCCGCGCGAAACGCTCGTGCTCCTCCAGCAACGCCTGCTGCGCCGTGGACGCACGCACCTCCGGCGCGGAGTCGCGGTCGAGAAGGAGCCAGGTGAACAGGCGGATACGGCGCTGGAGGGTGCTGTATCGGCTGTGGGAGAGGAACTGGGCCCGTGCCGAGCGCACGGCGGCGTACCCCTGGGGAATCACCGAGAGCACCAGGAGAGGGAGGAGCAGCGGGTGCAGGACGGCCAAGACGCCGGCGGCCCCGGTCAGGCCGAGGACGGCGTGCGCGAGCTGGACCATCTGCGGCACGGACTGGCGCATGTAGTACAGGCCGCGGTCGTTGGCCTTGTTCGCCTCATCCGCGAACGCGGCATCGTCGACCGCTTCCAGCCGTACATGGCAGCTCAGCCGCAAGAACTCCTGCTCCACAGCGCGCCGGACCTTCGGCGTGAGCGCCGCCTGCCCGCGGGCGACGCCGAAGTCGAGCAGGCCCTGCGCCGCCATCAGGCCAGCGACCAATGCGAGGGAGGGAAGCGCGTGGTGGATGCGCTCGGAGGTCGCGCCCTGGGCGAAGAGGGCGGAGAGCGCGCTCACCGAGGCCAGCAGCCCGAAGGCACTCATCAGCGAGGAGGCGATCTGGAACACCACAACCATGACCGTGGCTCGCGCGTCGGCCTGGTAGGCCAGGCCGAGCACCCTGCGGCTGATGGATGGCAGCCGTCCGAGAATCCGCCACACACTGGTCCGGGCGGCTTCCCCCTCCCACTGCATCCAGTACGCGCTTTTCAGCTCGTCGCCGACCTCCTCGCCCTCCGGCGCCGCCACAGCCCGTTGCGGAGGCAGCGGCAACAACGGACCCCGGTTCTGACGAGGACCGGGGACGTCCGCCCCATGATGGTTCTGCGACCTGTCGCTGTCCGTGTCACTCACCCGCGCTCTCCCTCACCCTCGTCGATAAATCCAACCGGCGTGGGCAGCTCCCACGCGAGCATGCCCGTGCCTGCGCCGGCGGTGATGTACTGCCGGCCATCGAAGGCGAACTCCAGCCGGTAGGTCTCCGGTCGCCCGGCGCGCTCCCAGCGCGCGTACACCTCGCACACCTCGTCCCACACCGGCCGCGAGCCGACTTCCTCGACGTCCCCGTCCGGACCGACGACGGCCCAGGAGTTCTCGCGTGGTGCGATCAGGGTCAGGTGATCAGCGGAGAAATCCCGGACCAGCCCCGGCACCAGGTGAGCCAGCGCCAGCCAGAATCCGCGTGTCTCCTCCGGCGGCGGGGCGAGGGGCCCGGTTCGGTGACGGCCGGGCTCGGTGCCCACGCGCGCCTTGTGCCGGTGCAGCGACACCCAGCTGTGGCCGTGCACCGGCGCATGCCCGAGCCGCGAGCCGCACACGGACGCCTCCAGACGGCCACGGTCCTTGCATACGGTCACCAGGCCGGGCCAGCTGGGGGAGTCGGCCGTCAGATGCGCAAGCATCAGCCCGCCCTCGGCCAGCTGCTCCACCACCCTCACCGGCAGATACGGCACCGAGAAGGCGAAGGCGATCCGCTCGTACGGGGCCCGCTCCGGGTAGCCGTCGAGCCCGTCGCCGGCCACGACGTCCACCTCCAGGCCGAGCGCGGCGAGCCGGCGCGCGGCTGCGGACGCCATCTCGGCGTCACGCTCAACGGCCGTGACCCGCCCAGCACCCAGAACGCGGGCGGCCAGGGCCGCGGAGTATCCCGGCCCCGCCCCCAGCTCCAGATAGGACAGACCGGGCCGCAGCTGCAGGTCATGCAGCATCTGGACCGTCATCGACACCACGCTCGTCTGCGACGTGATGCGTCCGCCCTTCACCCGGCCGCGCACCTGCCCGTCGAGCGCCTCGCCGTTGCGCTGCGCCAGCACCGAGGCACCGCTGTAGATGAGCTCCAGCCACTCCTGCCGGTCCTCGGGGTGTGCGCCGTCCAGCAGCTCCAGCACCACCGGCTCGGGATACCCGGCGTCCCGCCGGACGTAGGCGCGCGGCAGCAGCACCTCCCGCGGCACCTCCAGCAGCGCCTCCCGCAGCAGCGCGTCGGATAAGACCCCCTGTTCCTCCAGGCGGTGCACCATGGCCCGCCGCGCCTGCGCGACCTCGGCCTCCTGGGACACGGTGCGGGCGGGCGAAGAGGGGGACGAGGAATGTCGGGACACAGCAACCTCCAGCAAGGGGTTCTCGTGGGTGGTCGAGCCAAGTGGCCGGTCAACGCCGGGGCATCACCCGCCCAGGCCCGGCTTGCCGTCGGCGGCGCCGGGGCGGTGCCCCCCGGGGCGCAAGCCCATGTCCGTGTACGGCCAGCCGTCCGCTATGCCCTCCAGCGCCGCGACCGTGTACTCCACCGTGGGGTCGGGCAGCGCGTGCAACGGCCACCACCGCCACTGAACGCACCGGTCCGGCTCCATCAGCCGTGGCTCGCCGCACCACCGGTGGACGCGAAAGAACAACTGCAACCGCGGCACGGCCTCGGGGTCGTCGGTATCGAGCAGGTGCACGGTGTGCACGAGCTCCAGGTCGGGCTCCTCGACGATGACGCCGAGCTCCTCACCGGCTTCCCGCACCGCACAGGCCCGCGCGCTCTCCCGCTCCACATGCCCCGCCGGAACATGCCAGACATTCGCAGCGAACAACGCATCCGGCGGCCGCAGCCCCAACAGGACGCTGCCCCTGTCCTCGAACAGCAGGTGCGCACCGACAATGTTCGGCACGAATGACACCGGATCTCCTCTCCTCTGAAACGGCTGCCGCCCGCCGACCGCGCGCTCGCTGCGACGTGACATGGGCCGTTTGCGGGCCGCTCCTGACGTCCGCGGCTATGAGCGCCGTAGTCTGCCGACGACCTCATCCATCGCTCCGAGGTCCGCCATGACATGTCGAATCCATGGGCGAAGAAACCGTCAACCACGCCCGCCTCTCCGGCGGCCGGTAGAGCGGTGGAAATCGAACGCGGCACGACCCTGGTGGTGACCGGTATCGGATTCACAAGGCCTCCACGCCTGAGTGGTTGAGGCGGACGTCCGGAACAACGCTGCTGATCAGAGGTCCGTCACGGACACGGACGGGCGAAAGGTGGAACAAAGGTGCGGCGATCGCCTGCGCCTCAAGGCCCGCCTGGACTTCTGCGGTGCCGCGGCATTTTCGAACCACCCGCGCGGGGCGGCTCACTCTTGCGGGGTATTGCCAGATTCGCGCACACGATCGCATCCCGGCCCTCTCCCGGGTCAGGCTCATCACCGCCGATTGACACCCGCCTTCGCGAGGCAACAGCCGCGCTCACGCTCCAGGCCGTGCTGGCGCAGCCACAGCCGCAACGCCGGGTACACCCGCCGGTCGGCGTCGGTGACGCTGCGCGAGAACGTGGTGCGCGCACGGCAGGTGCCGCAGCGCAGCAGGACGAAGTTCCGTCGGGTCGTGCCCAGTTCGAAGCCGGCGCGCCTGGCCTTGCGCGCGAGGTCGGCGAGGCGTTTGCTTCGTGCTCCGCGTAAGGGGTCGGTGGTGCCCATGTCGTCGCTGCCTTCCGTTCGGCGGGTGCGCGCTAGGGCAGGTCGCGCAGGCGGCTGCGCAGACGGTCGGAGTCGCGGCCGCTGAAGGACTTGTAGACGGACAGGGCCCGGGTGAACAGTTCGCGGGCGGCTTCCTCGTGGCCTGCCTCGTGGGTGGTCTGGCCGAGCATCTCCAGGCTGCGGCCGATCCAGCGCCGGGACCCGATCTGTCCGAACTCCTCGACGGCGGTACGGCCGAGCTCGAGCGCGACCTTGCCATCGCCGCTGCGGGCGTGGGCGCGCCCGAGCCAGGCCAGGGCCCGGGCGGCGTTGTGCGGGTCGGTCACCTCCAGCAGGAGAGAGCGGGCGGTGGTGAAGCGGGCGATGGCCTCGTCCGGGCGGTCGTCGTCGAGGGCGATCTCGCCCAGCACGATGTCGGTCAGGGCCTGGCCACGCGGGTCTCCCAGCTCGGCGCGCTGCGCGCGGGCCTGAAGGAGCAGCTCGGCTGCGTCGCCGCGACGGCCGGCAGCGTGGTGGGCGACGCCGAGCTCGTGCAGGGCCTGGGCCTGACCCGTGGCGTCGGCGGCGGCGGTGGCCATGTCCCGGACGCGGGTGAAGGCGCCGATGGCGGCGTCGTGCTGGCCGGCGCTGCGCAGGCCGACGCCCCAGGTGTTGAGGAGTTCGCGCTCGGCGAGGGGCGCGCCGTCGCGGCGGGCGGCGTCGAGGCCGAGTTTGTGGGCCTCGAACCAGAGGCTGTAGATCTGCCCGTGGTGCCACAGGGGCCACAGGGCCCAAACCAGGGTCCATATGCAGGTGTACAGGCCGGCGGTGTGACCGGCGCGGATCGCGGCCATCAGCTGGTCTTGCTGACCCTCCAGCCAGGCCAGGGCCTCGGCGTGCTGAGTGAAGGTGATGGGTTGGGCCGGGGGGTAGGCCAGGGGGCGGTCGAGTCGGCGGTGGGAGGGCGTCAGCAGCCGTTCTGCTGCCGTGGCGCCGCTTTGGTACCAGTCCAGGGCCCGGTGCAGCGTCTCCTCGGCGGTGCCGTCGGTCTCTTCGCGCGCCGCTTGGGCGCGGGCGTGCGCGCGGGCTTCGTCGTGGAGCCGCCAGATGCGGCCGCGGACGGGGTGGTCGGCGATGTCCTCCAGGAGCCGGGCCGAAGACAGGGCGCGCAGGGCCCGGTCGGCTTCGCCGGCTGGCAGGTTGCAGGCGGCCGCGGTCAGTGCCGTGTCGGTCTCGGGCAGGGGTAACAGGCCGAGCCGCCGGTAGACGCGGGCGACGTCGCGCGGCAGATTCCAGTAGGTGCGGTCCAGGCCGGTAGTCATAGCTCCCTCAAGACTGTTGGGCCGCCGTTGGCGGGGCGCAGGCCCGGAGCCCGAGCGAGCGCTGGGGGCGAGGAGGTCGGCGAGCGGCCGGCCGGGGTGCGCGGCCAGTTCGGTGACCGCCAGTCCCAGGGCCAACGGCAGACCATGGGCAGCTGCGGCGATGTGGCGGGCGGCGTCCGGCTCGCGGGCGATGCGGCCCGAGCCGAGGCAGCGGGCGAGGTACTCGGTCGCCGCTTCGGGATCCAGCGGGCGCAGTTGGTGCAGCGCGGCGCCGTCGCGGGCCAGGCCGGTCAGCAGCTCGCGGCTGGTGACCACCACTAGGTGCCCGTGGCCGCCGGGCAGCAGGGGCCGGATCTGGTCGGCCGAGGTCGCGTTGTCCAGCAACAGGCACACCCGCGCTCCCTCGCGGGCGGCGGTGACCGAGCGCCACCACGCGGACAGCTCCTCAACGGTGGGCGGCAGCGGTCCGGCACGGTAGGCGCGCAGCAAGCGGACGAGGACCTCGTGGGTCGGGGCCGGGCCGCCGGGTAGGTGGCCGCGCAGGTCGGCATACAGCTGGCCGCCGGGGAACTGGGTCCGCAGCCGGTGGAGCCACCACGTGGCCAGGGCTGTCTTGCCGACACCGCCCATGCCGCACAGAGCCGCCAGCCGCACACCGTGGTCCGGCTGCGTCTCCAGCCACTGCGAGAGGACTTCGACCTCCCTGGCGCGCCCAGTGAACGCCGCGGGAACAGGGGGAAGCTGATACGGGATCGGCGGCCCGTGGTCGGCGGCCGCGGCAGCGTGGATGGTGAGGGTGTGGATGTCGCGGGCCTGCACGCCCGTGGTGACCGACGAGTTGCCGTCGATGTGGTTGGCGACGCCGTCGTGGCTCATGGGCGGCGTCCCCGGCGCTGCCGCGTACGGACTGGTGGCGGGGGCGCGGGCGCGCGCCGGCTGTCGGCCAGGGCGCTGCGCAGGTCCTGGGGCTCGGTCGTGTGCCGGCTGGGCAGGACCACCCAGTGAAGGTCCTTGCCGCTGTTCGTGCAGGCGGGGGGTATCTCGACGCGTGCGCCGCGGGGCAGCAGACGAGAACCGGGGACCTTCCAGGAGCCGACGACGATCGAGTCCGGCTCCAGGAGGAAGGTCATGTGGAGCGTGTAGCGGGAGGCGATCACGGGCCCGACGTCGCGGCCGAGGCGGCGCAGTGCGTGCTCGCCGTAGGGGAGCAGGACCCGCACCGCCTCGAAGAAGTCCCCGGCGGCGCGGGTCTCGACACTGCTCCGCGGGACCCAGTCCGGCACCGGGGCGGTGGGCAGCGTGGAGTCCGGGGACCAGGAGGGGACGTACCAGTCGTCGTTGTGGGAGTGGAACGGGGAATGGGCGGGTACCCGCTTCGTCATTGCTTGCCTCGTGTGTCCGGGGTGTTCGCTGAGATGTGGCGGCCCGGCCGGTGACGGCGGGGCCGCACGGAGGGCGGGGGTTGGCGGCACGGGCGTCGGGCAGGTGGAGGGCAGGGCTATCGGCGTACGGCGCGGATGAGCCAGCTGGCCACCGGCCGCTGCGGGTGGTCCGGGTTGGCCAGGCGCTGCACGTGCTGGACGGTGAAGTCCCTGGCGAGCATCCGCTCCCACAGGCCGCGGTTGAGCACCCAGCGCGGCACCGTCACGGCGCTGCCGTCGTCCTGTGCCAGGACGGCGGGGGTGAAGGACGGGAAGGCGCTGGCCGCGGTGCCGTCCAGGTATTCGGCCATGGTTGCGATGACGAGCACGCCGCCCGGTCGCAGCGCGGCCGCCAGGACGGGCAGGAGAAGGAACGGGTCGGTGAAGCAGACGGCGCCGAACCGGGAGAGGACCACGTCGTAGCCGAGCGGGTGCTGCGCCAGGTGGTGAACCGCGTCGGCGGTCACGTAGCGCAGGCGCGGGACGCCGCCGAAGCGCGCCGTGGAGCGCTGGTTCATGGCTGGGGAACTGTCGAGCCCGACCCCGAGGGCGCCGTGCTGGTGTACGAGGTGGGCGATCGTCCGCCCGGTGCCGCAGCCGAGGTCGATGACCCTCCGGCCGGCGACCGGGCCGAGGATCTCGCACCGGGGCCCGTAGCTGTCATATAAGTCCCAAAAGAAGGGGCTTTCGACGGGACGAGCGGCCTCGCTGCGCAGGCACTGGATCGCGCTGGCGTGCCACACGT
Organism: Streptomyces sp. XH2; assembly: GCF_049725035.1. Taxonomy (NCBI): domain Bacteria; kingdom Bacillati; phylum Actinomycetota; class Actinomycetes; order Kitasatosporales; family Streptomycetaceae; genus Streptomyces; species Streptomyces sp. XH2. The sequence continues at coordinate 113,832 of NZ_JBMMMZ010000016.1, forward strand.
CGGGAGGCTGGCTAATGGGAGACATAAGAAGGGCGCGTCCGAACGTCGTGGTGAGCCGGTGCCGCAGGGGCTCCGGCGAGGGCAGGGGGGCTCTAGTCCGGGAGGGGCACCAACCACTCGGTCGTGCGGAGGAGGCGGCTGACCTCGGTGACGGTCTGGACCACGTGATCCGGCTGCGGATCGCCGTCGTGCAGTTGACGGCCGTTGGCGATCCAGACGGTGCGCAGGCCAGCGGCCGCACCGCCGGCGATGTCCTCGCGGAGGGAGTCGCCCACCATGACTGCCGTGGACACCTCCAGCGCGTCGAGCGCGATGTTGAACAAGGCGGGGTCCGGCTTGCGTGGGCCCCACTCGCCCGAGATCACAACTCGGTGCGAGGGGAAGTAGCTGTGGAGACCGCTGTGCCGCAGCTTGGTCCACTGGACGTCCGGGGAACCGTTGGACAGCACCGCCAGCCGCCATCCCGCATCCGACAGTTCCCGCACCATCTGGCACACCTCCGGGCGGAACGGGCTCAGCCGGGGCGCGCGCTGACGGTACTGCCCGTACAGCTGTGTGATCGGGTCCTTGATCCCGAAGTTCTCCTTGAGGTCGGTGAAGAAGGCGTGGCGCTGGCCGGCGTGCCGCCGGTCGGCTTCCGTCACCGCTTCCACCGGCACGCCGTAGGCGTCGGCGAACCAGTGGGCGTACGCGGTGAGCGCGTGGGAGGTGTCGATCAGGCAGTCGTCGAGGTCGAACACGGCAGCGAGGGAGGAGGGCATGGGTGTACGGCTCCGGAAGCAGTGAGAGGAATCGGTGGTCACCGGGGGCGGCGGGAGGGCCGCATGGTGCCCTGGCGGGCGATGTGTGCATGGGCAGCCGCCCGGGCGAGATGGAGACACGCGCCTTCGTCCTCGGCATTGCCCAGAGCCCTGCGGTGATGCTCCGTCAGCAGAGCGCGGAGGGCCACGTCGGAGTCCAGGTGGTGCCCCTCGAAGGTGTCCAAGGCCGTGCGGTAGTCCGCGAGGGCCCGCCGCCGCGCGGCCCGCGCGGCGGCGTCGGCATCGGGGAGGCAGTGCGCCACCGGCTCCAGGTCACCGAGGACCCGGCCGGCTTCCTCACGCAGCGCCCGGGGCAGCCGCACGGACAAGACGGGCTTGGGCTGCGCCGCCAGCCACCGCACTGCCGCCTCGCGGCCGCCGTGGAAGCCGGCAGCGAAGTCGAGCAGGTGCGCCGCGATCAGCACACGGCGGTCGACCCGCGGTGCGCGGGCGAGCTGCTCGGCCACCACGGTGGAGTCGGCCGCGAAGCACCGCTCGGCCGCAAGCAGCACAGGGCCCGAGCCCCACAGCCCGGTGTGCGGCCGATACGGCACGAGCGCGAAGTCCGCCACCACCGCGCCCTCGGCCAGGCGCTGCGCCCACTCGCCCAGCCGCTGCATGACCAGCCCCGGGGACGCCCCGGTCCCGTCGCCCTGGAGGAAGAGCTCCAGGTACGGCACGGGGGCCTCGCGGGGCCGGTACCACCACCGGACGGAACCGAGCTCGGTGAGCAGACGCGGCAGGTGGCGGGTGATCAGCTCGCCGCGCGCCTGGGCGGGCCCGTAGAGCCGGGCGCACAGGGAGGGCGAGGCGCCGGGAAGGTGACCGTGGCCGGGCGAGGACATCGCGACCGTCGGGCGCAGCCGGGGAGCAGCCTGTGGCGGCGCGGCGGAGCGCAGCAGCACCACGAGCTCGGTCGGCCGGCCGCACCATCCGTACGCGTCCGGGGCCGGGGCTTCGGTGAAGCGGAGCGGGCCGTCCTGCGGGCGCTCGAGCTCGCGGCGCAGCAGCTCCAGGTGGCCGCCGTGCTCGAGGTCGAGGGGCAGGCGCATGTCGTACCGGGTGAGGAGGACCTTGTCCGGGATCCCACGGCGCTCGCGCAGCGCCGCGAATTCCTCCTGCCACTGGCCGGCGCTCGCCGCGCGGCCGGGCAGGTCCGCGGCGTCCAGGCGCCAGGTCGCGGGTGAGAGGACGGTGCGCCCGTGGCACAGGCGGGGCAGGGCCGGAAGGTGGCGGGCCGCGCCCCAGTCGAAGGGGAGGAGTTCGCCGACCGGGCCGGTGAGGCGGGCCGTCTGGCCCCGGACGAGCTCGGCGAGAAACCGGGCGATCCCCGGCGTCTGGAACTCGGCCTGCAACGGATGCGGGAAGTCGGCCTCCAGGACCCGCTGGCGCGCACGGGAGACCAGGAGCAGGCGGTGACCGTCGCACATCACCGCCAGATCGGACATCGGCAGGGTGGCGGCTCCCGGTTCCGGCTCCCGGTACTCGGACAGGCTGATCTGGTGCGGCAACAGCTCGGGGCAGCGGATCAGGTTGCTCGCCGAGGGCCGCAGCGCCGGGAACGTGAGCTGGGCCGGCACGGCGCCTTCGACCAGGGTCGGCCGGTTGGCGAGCGCAGCGGCCAGGCGGCCGGGGCGCTCGGAGGCGAGCATGGCCGGGAAGCGACCGCCGGAGAAGTACCCGAAGCCCCGCGACAATCCCCGGGTCGCGATACGGAAGTCGCCGGTCTCGAGGGCCTGCCTCGACGGGCTGTGGACCTCGACCAGCATCTCCGTGTGCGGCGGGACATCCATCCGCGCAGGATCGCCGACCGCCAGTGCCGCGATCGTCACCTCATCGAGCTCGAGATCCCGGCCGTCGGCCAGAGCTTGCTGGACGAGCGCGAGCAGCCGCGCGTCCCGACGAGAGACAGATGGCCGCACGGGGGGAGCACTGCCGTGGAAGCCGGCGGGCAGACCGAGCCCCGTCGCGTGATCGACTAAATCGGTCAGCGGGACGAGCACATGGGGGCCGTAGCGGTCGAGGAACCGGTCCCGGTAGGCACGCCACGCCGCCGTCCCGTAGGGCTCCGGGCTGACCCGGGCCAAGGCCGCCACCGCGGATTCCACGTCCCGTGCCACCGCCCGCGGCACCACCACCTCGGCGTCCAGGAGGACACCCACCTGAAGCGGATCCGCGTCGGCCACCCTCGTCATCCGCCGCACCAACGCCGCCCGGCGCGCACCGCCCCTACCCGCCGGGAGCCGGTTGTGCGCGCGCATCAGGCGGTGGACTACCCGCAGCTCCATGACCAGGTCCGCGGACTCCGCAACGCTCTCCAGTCCGCACCGGTCTGCCTGGGCGATCACGTAGCCCAGCGGATCGCTGTGCGTCGACGACGGGCAGAGATTGCTGATGAGCAGGTGCCCGGCCATCAGCTCATCCAGAAGGACGCGCACCGTGTCTTCACTGTCGCCCTGGGCCATGAGCTTGCCCAGCACGTCCCGGTACGGCACCGCGGCCGCGGCCATCTCCATCACCGCGCGCACCTGCGCCGTGTAGCGCACGGACACCTCACGGATCTCCGACGTGGTCACCCCAGGCCGGCGGGGCTGCCACGGCACCACCAGGCGCTCACCGCGCACGATGGCGACGTTGTTGGCCACGATCAGCAGACGCTCGCGCACCGAGGCCAGCGCCTCCAGTCGGGCGATGACCTGAGCCATCCACTCGCCGCCGGCCTGCGCGACGACCCGATGCTCCCCACCCCACCGGACTGCGGCGTGGTCACCGAAGGACCCTTCGGCAACGCCGGCGAACAGCCCCAAGGGCGTGGGGCGCAGCATCCGAAGGCTGTACGCAGCGAGCGAGAGCGCCGCCTTGCGGGCGACTCCCTCCTCGGGGCGGGGGCCGCGGAGCAACGCGTCGAGCTCCGAGGCAAACGCGGGAGCGGCCAGCCGGACCGCGTCGACCAGCTCATGCTCCTGCCACGCGGCGCTCATCCACGCCCACCAGCCGGAACCATCCCCGGAAGCCGAACCCCTGGTGTCAGGCAGCGCCGACACGCGCACCGCAGGGTGCTGCACCGCACGGACCAGCACACAAGGATCGCTGCCGAACCGGAAGGCTTTGCCGTTCCGATGAGCGGGTGGCGGCGCGACGGTCTGCGGAGCGGTTGCGTCTGCATCACCGAAGAGCACGGCGAAGGCGTTGGCAGTGCCCGGGACCACGGTGTCCTGGAGGTCCAGGGCCTGGCCGCTCTGCTGTGCCGCTGTCATGACGCCCCGCTGAACATGAAGCGTCGCGTGTCGCTGGCCAGCAGCTCGGGGAGGTCCGTCAGGAGGACGCCGAGCTCGCGGCCGACATCACCTTCGGCGCCGCCGTCGGCGTAGAGACCGATCACCAGACCTTGCTCGATCAGACCGAACAGGCACATTCCGCGCTCGCCCTCAACCGCATGGTGCACGACCGGTCCGATGCCCTCGAGCTTCGCCATCTCGGAGATGACGATCGCCAGCGAGCTGGCCATGGCCGCACGCTTCTCCGTCTCGCCGTCGTTGAGGGGGACGGCGGGGCTGTGGAACAGCAGCAGGCCATCGGCGCTGACCACGAGCGCGCATCGCAGCTGGGGCACCCTCTGAACGCTGTCGTCCAGAAGTTTCTGGACCGTGCTGGTGTCGTTCATAGCCGTGTGTGTCCTTGGCGTTGGGGGTTGACCGGGGGAACGTTGAAGCAGGGCGGGTGTCCGAGAGGCGATCACCGCGTGCCGCGGCCAAGCGGTGGGGCAGTGCGCACATCGGCGATGAGGTGGACCGGCTGCCGCAGGTTGATCCCGCGGCAGCCGGGACACGCAACGCGCGCTCGCCTCGACGCGTTGCCGTCAATCCGAGATCCCGAACCGCCGGTGCGCTGGCCGGCCCACCCGACGGCTCTCGGGGGAGAGAGGGAATCCGGATCCCACAGCGGACGCCCAGCGGCTGGGTGGGGAGGAATCCCACGCGCTGGTGTCCGGTCTGAAAGGACGAGATCGCCGCAACTGTCGTCGGCGAGGGAGCTCTAGCTGGGGTGCGGCGGCGGTCTGCGCCGTCGCGCGAACGGAGAGGTCTGGCCGGGCGAGGACGTCATCGCGAACTCCGAGAGGAGGGGAGACGGGTGATCCGGCTGACAGCCTGGCGGAAGACGCTGCTCATCGATACGCCATGGCGTCCTCATTTCTTCCTCATTTCGCGGCCCGGCCCCGCAGGCCAGAAGCCAATGAAGTGCTCATATCGGGCAGGGATTTGGCGTTGGCGCGTACCGAAATGAGGAAGAAATGAGGAACGCATGGCGTATCGATGAGCAGCCGGAGTGGGACAGGCTGGGGCCGTGCCGCAGTCGGATTGCAAGGAGAAGCCCATGCCTCCGGCAGACATCGCCCACGTGCCCTTCGGAGACCTCATGGCCCGCCACGCCGTCAACCTCGAGGGCGTGATCGCCCCTCAGCAGGTGGCCAGGGCGAAGGTGCGGGCCACGTGCACCGAGGGCGACCCGGACGACGCCGTCCTGGTCGCCAATGAGCTCGTGGGCAACGCCGTAGAGCACACCGATGACGGCCCCCTTGAACTCCTCCTCGACGTCTACCAGCGCGGCATGACGGTGGCTGTGGCCGACGGCGACCCGGATGTCACCGCCGTCCCCGCACGCCCCGCCCGGCCCCCGGCGTCTCCCACCGCCGATACCGAGGACATCCCCGAGGGCGGCCGCGGGCTCTTCCTGATCGACCAGCACTCCATGACCCGGACCGTGGAACAGCACGGCGACGGCAAGATCATTACGGCTTTCATCCCCCTGGCCGGTACAAACTGATGGCAGGACACGCCCTCGCGCTCCGCCCCTTATGCCGGCGGCTGGCCGTGCACCCGCTCGGCGTGCACTGCGCGGCAGTCGGCGACCACCCCGGCCCCCACGACCAGCCCCTCCGGGACGGCCTGTGGCGCGCGGCCGAATGCGGCGCGACCTTCCTGGACACCTCCGACTCCTACGGCCTGGGCCACTCCGAGCGGATCATCGGCCAGTTCCTGCGCGACTGGCCCGGCCATCGCCTCCAGGTCAGCAGCAAGGTCGGCCTGGTCCGCGGCTCAGCCCCCCACCCTTACGCCGACCGCCGCATCCACCAGCAACTCGAGCAGACCATCGACAACCTCTACATCGAGCCGCCCCTCGCCCTGTACACCCTGGCCTCGCTGGACTTCGGCCCCGCCGACCGCTACCTGGGCAGCGCCATCGACCAAATGCGCATCCTGCGCAGGAACGGGGACATCACCGCCATCGGCATGCGCGGCCCCCACACGGCCCTCGGCGCCCCCCTGGAGGAATGGCGCCGGCAGGCCGCTCGCTTCGTCCACCTGTTCCACTTGATCCAGCCGGACGTCGTGTGGACCCACTACCACGGCCTCACCCCGGCCGTGGCCCTGACCGACGAGGGCGACGACCTCTTCACCTTCACCCGGCGCCACGGCACCGGCCTCGTGCTCGCCGCGCCCCTGGCCCACGGCATCCTCGCCGGCAAGCCCCTCCACCGCCCCACCGCCCAGCACGGACTTGGCGCCCGGGACGCCGGCCCCATCGCCGCCGGGATCCGGGAACTGCGCCACCACTTCGGCCACGCGCCGGGAACGCTCAGTCGCCTGGCGCTGCGCGTGTGCCTCCAGAAGTCCGACCACGCCGCCGTGATCTTCGGATTCCGCAACGAAGCACAGGTCGAAGAGAACTACACCTGCCTCGGCGAACCGCTCACCCCTGAGGAACTCGCGCTCGCCGAGGATGTCTACGCCCGCGTGCGCGTCGGCCTGCAAGACGTCGGCACACCGCCGGCCCACGAGGCGGCCGTATGACCCCGCCCCGGCCGCGACCGGATCATGCGGCTCGGCGAAGCACCACGCAATGGGCACCACGTCCACCCGCCTGATCGGCAACCCTCCGGAGGCTCGCAATGCGCGTCGCACTGGTGTACCCGGAAGTACTCGATTTGGCCCGATTCAAGGAAAAGCGCCGAGAGTTCCCGCCGTTCGGCGTGCTCTACCTCGCCGCGGTCGCCGAACAGGCCGGCCACGACGTGGCCATCGTCAAGGTCACCCACGGCGACCACGTCCGGGACTTCACCGGCGCCGACGCCGTGGCGTTCACCATCCCCTCGTCCGCCACCTACGGCCTCATCCGGGACTGCCGCCGCGACAGCCACTACACCAACGACCCCCTGATCCTGGCCGGAGGAGTTCACCCGAACTTCTACCCGGAGCAGACCCTCGCGGACATCGAACCGGACGTGGTCGGAGTCGGCGAAGGCGAAGAGACCTTCCTCCAGCTCCTGGAGCACGCTCGCAGCCGGCGCTTCGAGGACGTCGACGGCATCTGCTTCCGCGACGGCGGCAAAGCCGTCCGCACCCGCCCGCGCACGCTGCTGCGCAGCATCGACACCCTGCCCTTACCGGCCCGGCATCTCCTGCCGGCCGACGACCTGGTGATGAGCGACCGCCTGTCGAACACCGACCTGCGCATGGCGCACGTGATGTTCAGCCGCGGCTGCCCCTTCCCCTGCCGCTTCTGCGCCGCGGCCCAGACCCGCATCCAGTACCGCTCCGGCGCCAGCGCCCGCAGCGAGCTCACCGACATGATCGAGCGGTACGGAATCCAGGGATTCGCCATAGTTGATGACAATTTCATCGTCAACAAGAACAAGGTCCGGGACATCTGCGCGAACATCACAGACCTGGGCCTGCGCTGGTCGGCACTCTCCCGCGTGGACACCGTCGACGAGGCGCTGCTGGCGGACATGGCCCGCTCCGGCTGCCTGGAGATCAAGTACGGCATGGAGTCCGGCAGCCCGACGATCCTCAAGGCCATGCGAAAGAACATCACCGCCGACCACATCCGCCGCGCCGTGCGATGGAGCCGCGAGGCCGGCATCAGCGTCAAGCTCTTCCTCATCCACGGCTACCCCGGCGAGGACCGGCAGACCACCGGCGAGACCATCGACCTGCTCACCGAGCTCGCCCCCCACATCGACCGCGCCTCCCTCTTCCGCTTCGTCCCCCTGCCCGGGACGTACGTGTACGACCACCCCGAGGAGTTCGACCTCCACGGCACCAGCAGCCAGCCCGGGTGGACGGGCGACTGGAGCCAGTACCACATCCACCACAACCACAAGCACTGGTGGGGGACCGACAAGCAGTTCGCCGCCGTCCAGGCCGGCTACGAGGAGCTCGCCTCGCTCGTGAGCACCCTGTGGCCCGACCGCCACGAATCCGCCCCTTCCGCCCCCGCACCCCGGTAGATCCCACTACGCTCAGGTGCCGCCCTGGCACCTGAGCACCGGCCGACCCCCTGCCCCAGCACAAGGAGCCCCGACCGTGGCCGCGAGCGTGACCCTGCCCGCCCAAGCCGAACGCGCGGCCCTCGCCGCCCGCCACGGCTGGGGACCCGACTCCACCCCCGCCCCCCTCGCCACCCTGGCGGCCGCCCAGGCCGGCCTCCACGCCGCGCGCCTGCTCACCCCCTACGTCACCGCCCACACCCGCAACCCCGCCTTCACCCCGGACGAGCTGCGCACCGCCCTCGCCCCCGGCGGGACCCTGGTGAAGATCCGCTGCATGCGCCGCACCCTCCACCTATGGCCCGCCCACCAGGCCGCCGACGCCCACACCGCCACGCTGCGCCTGCGCCTGGGCGCCACCCTCGCCACGGCCCGCCGGCACGGCCTGACCAAAGCCGGGCTCCAGCAGTGGGGGCAGCGGGCCGTCGACGCACTCGCGGGCGGTCCCCTGCCCTACCGTGACCTGCAAGACCATCTCGCCAAGCAGCACCCCGACTGCGCCGACATCGCGGCCGTACGGCTGGGCATCAAGTGGGCCTGGGAATCCGGACACATCACCTACCGCAACACCGCGGCCTCCCTCCACCGGGAAGAACGCCAGTTCGCCCTCCTCGACCACGCCCACCCCGGCCTCACCCTCACCGGCCCCGATCCTCGGGCAGCCACCGTCGCCCTGCTGACGCGCTACCTGCACGCTTACGGGCCGGCCGCCGAAGGCGACCTGCTGTGGTGGACCGGCCTGACCCGCGCCGAGATCACCCCCGCCCTCGCCGCGCTCCACGGACAGCTCGTCCACGTCCGCGTCGACGGCCTGCCCGACGAGCTCCTCGCGCTGGAGGAGGACGTGGCCAGCATCCGCTCAGCGTCCCCGCTGCCAGCCGACCACCTACGCCTGCTGGCTTTTGAAGACCCCACCTTCAAGGGCTACTTCACCACCCGCAGCCGCTACCACGACCCCGCCCACACCGCACGCGCGTTCAACACCATCGGCGAAGTCCGTGCCACCATCACCGTCGCCGGCCGGATCGCCGGAACCTGGGCCTGGGACAAACGCACCCGCACCGTGCAGTCCACCCTCTTCACCGCCCAGCCCGCATCCGTCCGCCGCCGGATCAAGAAGCACCTCCAGTGCGCCGAGACGTTCCTGCGTACCGAGCCCTGCTGACCCGGCGATACCAATGACGCAAAACCGCCCCACCCGGGCGCAGCGCGGCGCCATAATCGGTGACTCCACCGGCCCCGCGAGAAAACGAATGCCACTGTGACCGCACAGCGCCACCGCCGCATCTGCGACGTCCACATCCTTCTCCTCCGCGACGACCAGGTCCTCCTCAGCCTCCGCAAAGGCGGCTACGCCGCCGGCCTGTGGCAGGTGCCCAGCGGCCACCTCGAGGCGACCGAGCCCACCGACGACGGCGCCGCCCGCGAGGGTCTGGAGGAGATCGGCGTCCGCGTGCCCCCGGGCGAGCTGGAATTCGTGCACTTCATCGACCACCGAGCCCCGGGCGAGGAACCACGGCTCGGCGTCTTCTACCGCGCCCGCTCCTGGGAGGGCGAGCCGCACAACGCCGAGCCCGACAAGTGCGGCGGCCTGGGCTGGTTCCGCCTGGACGAGATCCCCGACAACACCGTCCCGTACCACGCCGCCGCCCTGGCCCACATCGCCCAGGGCACGATGCGCTCGCGGTTCGGCTGGGAGCCCATGCTCGCCTCCTGAGCACAGGACACGCAGCACGAGCTCCCGCCGTAGGCGGCCGTTGAGCAGCCCGCATCGAAGCCGTCGGCTTCTCGCCGGGCGGGGATCAGGGGCGGGAGGGAGCGAGCTGGACCGTGTGAAGGGTCTTCCATCGGTACGCTCCGCTCTCGCGGCGCAGCTCCACCAGGTCCACGGTGTCCACGTACAGCGGCACGGGCGGCAGGGCCCGCAGGGCTGAGACGGCTTCTATGACCGGTCGGGCCTCGCGCTCCGCGTTGCCGTACAAGATCCCCAGATGTGGTCGAAAGCCGTTGGTCGGCCGCCCGCCGGGCAGACCGGTCCGCCGGGCCGATGTGCTCAGCGCCGCGTGCAGCTGGACGAGCGGCGTCCACGGTGCGAGGGAGAAGCGGACGGCTCCGCGTGAGCCGGCAAGCGGGTAGGCGTCCAGGCGAAACGCTGGGAGAGCGCACTCGCGGACCGTTGCGACAAGGCGGTCCAGGTCGCGGGGCTCGACCTGGTCGACGGCGCCGACGCGGGTGAGGGTCACGTGGAGACCGTCGTCCGGGACGGGATCCATCCCCAAGTGCTCCAGCGCGTCCTGGCAATGCCGGGCCCGGCTGAGCAACGAGGTGCTGCGTGGGAAGGTGAGCAGCCAGTAGTAGGCGCGCCGTCCGTTCTCCCAGCCGGGGCGGTCCCAGTGATTGGTCAGGCGGTCCAGGGCCGCGAACGCCTCCCAGTCGTGCCGTGTGATCGTGCCCGGGTCGTCGAGTATCGGCGGTGGCGCGGCGGGGAAAGCATGGTGATCGGTGGTCAAGGCCGGGTCGTACGCCACAGGCAGGATCCTCCTCTACGCCGGGGCCATGACCGCCGCGGCGTCGACGGCAACGGGTGCGGCCTGCGGCTGGGCACGCCACGTCCGCAGTTTCTCGGCATAGTCGCCCACATCAGGCTCGCCCCGCCACCGCTCGGCCGCACGGACGTACAGCTCGTTCGCCCGCTGCCACACCGAGCGGATCGGTGCGGTGGCGCCGGCGTGCAGAGCGCGCCCGCCCAGCAGCATGGCGCGTTCGAGCTCCGGGGAGTCCTGCTGGAGCAGCGCAGTGGCCACATCGAGACGTACGAGGGCGCGGCTCCAGTCGGAGTCGGAGTTCTCGATCAGCTCGTCGATCTCCTCGGCGTGGGCGTGGACGCGGTCGTAGTCGGTGAGGGACAGGCGGGCGGTGATGGCATTGGCCAGGGTCCGAGCCGGGGAATAGGGCACGAAGTCGATGCACGCGGTGATGCCGGTGGGCAGGTGCGGTTGCCGATCGGAGAGCTCGATGGCGCGGCCGATGGCGGCTTCGGCCCGGCGGCGGTCGTTCACACGGGCCAGGGCGCGGGCGCTGCCGTTGATGAGCAGGCGAATGGCCTGGGGATTCTCCCGGCCCAGCTCGACGCCGGCCTCGGCGGCGGCGTGGGCCTCGTCGTAGCGCTGGTTGTAATAGAGGGCCAGGGAGCGCGTGCCGGCTACCCACATCTTCAGGTCCAGCACCCGGGGGTCGACCGGCTCGTCGGGGCCTGTGGCCGCTTGGGCCAGTTCCTCGGCCTCGGTGCAGTAGGCATCCGCGAACTGGAAGGGCTTGTTGGCGTTCACGGCCATGTAGGCCAGGAGCCCGGAGGTCTGTGCGGCCAGGAGGAACAGCCGCATCCGCACTCCCGAGGGCTGCTGACCGGCGATCAGGGTGTGCAGCGTGGTGCGCAGCATTCGGGCCTCGCCGGCGAGCTGTTGCGGGCCGGACGCTTCGTAGCGGTCGATGATGCTGCGGATCGATGTGTCCGCCATCGTCAGCAATGCGGGGTCGGTGTTCGAGCTCGTCAGGGCGCGGGCCTGGGCCATGACCTGGAGCGGGTCATCGAATTCGACTCCGGGCAGGGTACGAAGGGCGGCGCCCTGAGCCGGGAGACCGCTGCTCTCCTGGCTGACCGTCTGGAAGAGCCGCTCGACCGACATCTCGAACATATAGCGCAGGACGGTAGCTGCCGCGGTGTACGGGATGCGCTGGATCTGCCCGGTCATCCACCGGTCGAACGTCGCACGGGAGACGAGCGTGTCGGCAAGGGCCGGGTCGCCCTCCTTCTGAGCCGCGCGCTGCGCCGCCTTACGGAATTCGGCGCTGAACCGCACGTAGGACGCCAGATCACGGGCTTGGACTTCAAGGTAGAACCGGGTGATCCTTGCCATCGGCGCCATCGCTCAGCACCCGCCCGTCCCGGTTCCGTCGCCGAAGTCCAGCAGCGGAACGCCATACAGTCCCGGATCCGCGCGGCGGATGAGACCGGGGGAGGCGATCTCCTGGACGACGAGCTCGTTGATGAACTGGACCTTGGCGCCGAGCAGGTGGCTGGTGCGCCCGTCGGCGGAGGCGGCCTTCAGCCCCGTCGTGACGTGGATGTGGGGGGACAGGCGGCCGGCGTCCGGGTCCCAGGCCAGCGTGCCGCCGCCGAGGACCTCCAGGCTCTCGACCGTGACCTCCTCCCACAGCGGGGCCTCGGGGTCGGCCAGCGGCTGGCAGCTGCCGACGAGCCGGGCCGTGTGGAACCCTCCGATGAAGGTGGGGATGTGGGCCGAGCGGATCTCGTACTCCCGGCAGAAGCGGTCCAGGGCGGCGAAGAAGTCCTCGCCGTGGTCCAGCGCCACGGCGAAGGACCGGCCCCAGGTGATCGGGCGGGCGCGCATGACGGTCTCCTTGGCTTCAGGGGTGGTCACGACCGGGCGGCGAAGGCGGCTTCGATGGCCGGTCGGTCGGATCCGGCGGCGAGGTGGGCCCAGAGCAGCAGCCGGGCCTTGTAGGAGTCGAGAGCACCGCCGCTGATCAGGCCGCGACCGAGCAAGTCGCTCTCGGACCCGGTGAAGCCGTAGGTCGAGGTCAGCACGCTGCCGGAGCCCGTACGGGACGTGAGGACGACGGGCATACGCGACGCGAGCTGCTTCAGGCGGTCGACCCAGCCGGCGGGAACGTGTCCGGCCCCGAACGCGGCGATCACCAGCCCGTCCACGCGGTCCTCCAGCACATCCAGCAGGACCCCGTCGCTGCCCAGTGCCGCAGGCACGATCTCGACCCGGACCGGGCGGACCGCCGTCGCGCTGAAGCCGGCCGGGCGCAGCGGCGCGGCGTGCAGCCGCACCCGGCCTTCCACGACGTGACCGACGGGCCCGGCGCCGGGGGAGGTGAAGGCGGCGATGCTGGTGCTGTGGGCCTTGCGGACGTGTCGGGCCGCGTGGATCTCGTCGGCGAAGACCACCACCACGCCCACGTCCCCTACCGAGCGGCAGGCAGCGGTGCGCACGGCGGCCAGCAGGTTCGCCGGGCCGTCCGCGCCGGGTGCCCGAGGGGGACGCATGGCACCGGTCAGCACGACCGGCACCGGCCCGCGGTAGAGCAGGTCCAGCAGGAACGCGGTCTCCTCCAGGGTGTCCGTGCCCTGAGTGACCACGACGCCGTCGACGCCCTCGGCCACGGCCTGGTGAAGGCGTTCGGCTACCGCAGCGACATCCTCGAGCCTCAGCGACGCGCCGGGAACCTGCCGGAGGTCCTCCACCGAGATCTCGACCTCGTCATCCAGCCCGGGCACCGCTGCGACAAGGTCGGCGCCCGTCAGCCGCGGGGTGACGCCCGCTGCTCCGGGCGCGGCCGGGGTCATCGCGATAGTGCCGCCCAGAGTGAGAACCAGGACGCGGCCTCGGATGGCAGTTTCAGTGGTCACGAGAAGCCCTTTCCAGTGGCAGGGAACAGCAGGTACAGACGTTCGGGGAAGCCCTCGGGCATGCGGTTCACAGGAGGTGGGCGAGTCGGCCGACGAAGCGCAGGACCTCGTTGAGGGCATCCACGCTGAGCAGACGGCTGCGAGGCCGGACGAGCCGGGCGACACCGAGCGCGCCCAGCTCGCGGCAACGGACAGTGAGCCAGCCCCAGTCGAGCGCGAGATAGTCCGCCAGCACTCGCAGGCGACCGCAAGGATCTGGGCCGGCGGCGACGCTGTCGCTACCCGCGTCGTTGAAGAGGTCCGCGAAATGGCGAAGATCCGCAGCAGTGGCCACGGCGTCGGTCTTCCACAGCGCATCCGTACGGACCCAGGTGGCCACCACGGCGCGTTGCCCGGGGATCAAGGCGAAGCCGTCAACGGCCCCGAACTCGGGACGCGGCGTCACCCGCACCTGCACCCCGTGGTGCTCCATCAGCGCGACAGCGAGGAACAGCAAGATCCTCTCGTAGCGTGCGGAGCGGCGCACCACGCCCTCAGGGATGCAAAAGGCCCGGGACAAGGGCGTGCCGCCGACGAAGCGGTGCGTCTGCGACCGCAGGTAGTCCACCTTGTGCCGGTAGAGCAACCACGTCGCGGCTTCCTCTCCCGTCTGCTCACGGGTGAAGAACACCGGCGGGCGGGCGGCGTCGCTCAGATGCCGCTCCAGGTGCCGGGCGCAGAACATGCTCCCGAGCCAGCTGGCGCCCACCGAGGAGAGCCCGGGGACGGACATGCGGCTGGGCGCCGACCGGTCCAGCGACAAGTAGATCGCCAACGCCTCCTGCTCGGCATCGAGTACCTGGTCATCAGCGAGGAGCCCATCGTCGAGCTGCACCAGAGCCCACAGGATCCCGTAGGACAGGTCGTCCAGCAGATGGGCTGCCGACAGAACCATGGCATCGTCCCGTCCGGGTAACGCGGAGCGGACACGACGGGCGTTCCAGGAGTCCACCACATACAGCCGTACATCCTCCTCTCGCTCGTCCACTCCGACGAGCAGCCCTCGACGAGCCGGCCGCAGAAAGCCGTCCAGCGACGCGAGGTCGCCCGTCTGAAGGGTGGCCGCCCCCTCTCGCACCGAGGCCGGGTGGAACTGGACCGCGGTCGTCGTGCCGTCCAGTAACCGGCGCCCTTGCAGCTCCCAGGCGTCCGCGACCTCGTGAGCGGCGGACAGGAACAGACGCGAGGTGGGCCAGCGCCGACTGATCGCCAAGGACGCCTGGAGGCCACCGCGGTCATGCGTCTGCGTCAGCCGGGACTGCATCGTCTCCGGGGCAGGACTGAACAGCTCATCGGCCGAGAAGCCGAGCAGCGCCTCGAGCACCCGCGCGGTATCGCGGCGTGGGCGGCCATACCACTCGCCGCAGCACCAGCGGTCGAAGGTGGCCCGGCTGACCGTAACGCTGGCCAGGCGAGGACAGTTGGTCTCGGCGGCGAGCCGTCTCGCCATCGGCTCGAACTGCTCGCAGAAGACCACCCACGTGTCCCACCGGCGCTCCTGGAGCAGCAGGCGGAACAACGTGGGGCGCATGGCGCACCTTCCTCCGGCGGGGAGACGGGGACGAGCGTCGGCCGGTACGCCAACGGCATATGCAGCACTGGGCAATTGAGCGCACACGCCTCGTGACGTCTGGCTAGGATGCTCCCCGTACCGCGCCTTTAGCAACTGGGGTCAACAAATTGTCGGAAGGATTGGTTGTCGAGTGATGACGGCAGCCACCACACTGGCGCACATGACGGACGGGACCCGCGCTCCGGGCTCGCTGGCTCTCGGCGAAGTCGGCCAGCGCCTCGCAGAGCTCCGCAACCGCGCTGACCTCACGCTCGCGCAGGTCGCGGACCAGCTGCGCCTCCGCGGCATCAAGATCGACACGAGCGGGCTCAGCCGGCTCGAGCGTGGCCGGCGCGCCCGGGTGAGCGAAGACCTGGCCAACGCGATCTTGGACTGCCTCCTGGTCAGCCCAGCGGAACGGGAGGAGATCACCGCTCTGCTCAGCGCCGACACGGCGCCCGCCGGCCGCCCCCGGCCCAAGCTGTGGCTCCGCCACGCCGACCTGCTCGCCCCCATGCAGTTCGAGGGATACCTCAAACAAGAACGGCAAGCCACGGCTATCTGGAACTGGGAACCCTTCGTGGTCCCGGGCCTGCTGCAGACGTCGGACTATGCCCGCGCAGTCATCGAAGGCCTCCGCCCCGAACTCAAGCCGAACGCCGTCCGCGGCCTGGTCGACATCCGCGTCGACCGCCAGAACAAGGTCTACAACGGAGCAGCCCTCACCGACTTCCGCGCCCTGATCGGCGAAGAGGCTCTTCTCAGCACCATCCAGGACCCCGCGGTGATGCACGGCCAACTGCAACGTCTGCTTGATGAGTCCGCCCGCCCCACCGTTGATGTCCGCATCCTGCCGAGGAACACCGGATGCCACCCGGGCATGGCCGGCCCCTTCGTACACATGCGCTTCCCACAGGCCACCAGCAGCGCCGTGTGGGTCGAGACGATGGCCACCTCCATCTACCTCGACCACCCCGACGAGACCACCCGCTACGCCTCGGCCTTCGAAGACCTGTGGCAGCGGGCCCTCAGTCCGGCTGAATCCCGGACGTTCATCACTAACAGACGCAAGGAGCATCACGCGTGACAGCGGACAAGCCGAACCCCGCCGAGCTCGACCTGACCGACGTCGACTGGATCACCGCCAGTGGCGGCGGCGGCAACTGCGTGCTGCTCGGCAGGAAGGGGGAATTCATCCTCGTGGGTGACTCGAAGAACCCTGAGCGCCTGCCGCACGTCTACACGCTCGACGAGGCCCGTGCCTGGGTGGAAGGTGCCAAGGCCGGAATCTTCGACGGGCTCCTTTGCCCGTAGCCACGGGCGTGAGCCTCATACTGGAGACGCCGTGGAGATTCGCGAAGCTCAAAGGCTGGCCTGGGAGAACAAGCTCAACAAGGGGTTCAACACCAGCAATGTCGAGCTCGAGTTTGGCCTGATGACGGCGGAGGTCGGCGAGGCGTTCACCGCATGGCGCAAGAGGAAGAGCGACTTCGGAGAGGAACTCGCCGATGTCCTCCTCTACCTCACGGCGATCGCCTCAATGAACGGCAGTGACCTCGATGACGAGGTCGCCAAGAAGATCAGGAAGAACCAGCACCGGACCTACGAGCGCGACCAGAACGGGACACTCCTTCGAGTATCGGGTGACTAGGGTCATCGAGACCTAAATGGCCATCACGCGTGTCGCTGGATGGTCTGAGCCAGCGCTGCAGCGCGGGCCCGAGGTCGTACGCGTCCAGCAGACATCGCCCGCGGGCGGCACGCCCCTGTCCCAGGGCTGCCATGCAATGTCTGCGGCGGATACCCGGTGTCCTCCTGGCCCCGGGCCCGGGCTCGCCGTGAGGGAAGAGGGGGATGGCAACGGCTGCCCTGACCGACTGCGTGCAGTAGCCCGCCTTGTGGTTCAGCCGGCCGCGGCGGATACGGCGAGCGCGCCAATGATCATGAAGGGGCCGAAGGCGACCTGGGCGCGGCGGTGGCGGCCGATGGCCAGCAGCGCCACTCCGCATACGCCGCCGATGAGGAAGCCGGCGATGGTGCCCCACCACAGGCTGGTCCAGCTGTGCCAGCCGAGGAGAGCGCCGATGGCCGGGGCGAGCTTGACGTCGCCCAAGCCCATCCCCGCGATCAGCGCCAGGAGGAGGAAGACGGCGGTGACGGCCCCGGCCCCGGCCGCTGCCCGGCCGAGGCTGCCGGGCTCGCCGGCCAGCGCGGCGCCGGCGAGCAGCAGGATCGTTCCGGCACAGGCCGGGGCGGTGAGCACGTTGGGCAGGCGCTGAACGGCGAGGTCGATCAGCGCGAGAGCGATGCCGCACGCGGCGAGCCAGTACTGCGCGGCGGCGAACCAGCTCGTGGCACTGCCGGCCGTGAGTGCGGCGAAGGCCGCGGCTGCCGACAGCTCCGCCGAGAGCGCAGGGGGCCCGATGCGCTGTGCGCATGCTGGGCAGCGTCCCGAGAGCGGCAGCGGGCGGAGCCGGCGCGCGTCGAGGAGGGCGGAACCGCAGTGTGGGCAGCTGCTGCGGGAGGTCGCGGGAGCGGGGACCGAGCGGGCGAAGACCACGGGGCGTGCTGCAGCTCCTGCCAGGGCTCCGGCGGCAGCGGATACGGCAACGCTGAGGACGGACATGGTGGAGGGCTCCTTGGACGCGGCCCGGCCTCCGCCATTTCGTGGCCGGTGAGCTTCGACCTTAACGAACCTCTTGAGAGGGGATGCCGGAAGTAGCCCAGCCTCGGACCTTGCCGATGGCATGGCTGCCGGTCCCGTCCGTGAGCGCACTGCTCTCCACGGCGCTGCTCGTCCGCCGGTGAGGGCGACTCCTCCGTTCTCCCGTCGTGGCTTCGTCGCCCGGCGCCGCTGCCGACGGCCGCTGTGCGTGTTCGTCGGCGAGCCGACTGCCATCTCGGTCACCTCGGGCTCGTCGCCGTGGCCCTGGGCGAGGAGGATGTGCAGACACGCCTCTGCTACGAACAGCGCGGTGAGTGGAACGAAGGAAGGATGGCTGCCTCGCTTCATGCCCTGGTGGGCGGCGGTGCGGCTCGCGAACCAGGGATATCGATGAATGAGGAGGCCCTAAATTGGCCAGCAAGCGCGTCTTTTTGCAGAAACGAGCGGCCGGCCGGTTATTGCGGGACCTGCGTGCTGCCGGATTCACCGGTCTCGAAGTCGGGGACGTGGTTGAGCAGTTCGATCGCGTCGTTGCCTGGAAACGACGGGGCCTGACTCGGGACGAGCTCAGCCTCCTTACGGGCTGGGGAGAGCGCGGGAATCGCACTCTGGCTGCTGCAAAGGCGCTGCATGAGGCCAAGCGTCAATTGGGGGTTGCGATGGCCAAGGACTATCGCATGGGCAGCACCGAGGAAGAGATCCTCGCGGGGGCCGCCTTCGCTATTCCGATGGCCGAGGGCCGCAAGCTGCTGCACGACTCCCGGCTGCTGCATGACGCCCTGGAGGCGCTGAAGCCGTGGATGAGCGAGCCGGACGGCCCCGTGGCCCTGCAGCCGCACGGGGTGATGGCGACACGACAGGGCATAGCGCCCACGACCATCTACACGCACTGGAAGGGCGAGAACGAAGCCGCCAGACGGCAGGCCCTCAAGGGCCTGGACGATGCGCTGCGCGCCGTCGGCATCGGATACAGGGACTGTGCGACGAAGGCGCCGCTCAGCGAGGAGAACCTGGTTCAAGGGACGTCGCGGTCGTTGCGGGAGCTCTACTGGCTGGACGCCCCGCACGTGATGGAAGCCGGCACGGAGTGAACGGTGGCCGATCCCAGGGAGCCGCAGGTGTGAGCTGTGGGAGCTGCCGACGCCAGCGGTCGCTGAACCGGTGCCGCGATGCGCACGGCCCAGGACATGGCCGGCCAGCCCACCGGTGTGCTCCGGCTGCTGGCCGCCCCCATGCCCAACGGCCGGGCGCCGTTGTGCGACCGGGCCCGGCTCTGCGGGCCCGACACGCCGGTCTCCGGCGGTGCAGGGTCAGGTGAGGTAGGCGTCCGTCAGTTCGGCGAAGGCTTCCGGGGTGAGGACTTCGACGCCAAGTTCAGCCGCCTTGGCCGCCTTCGAGCTCAGCTTTCCGTTGGTGGATGGGGCGGCGACCAGGATGGACGTCTTGGAGTTGACGCTGCTGCCAGCTCGCCCGCCGGCCTTCTCGATCAAGGCGTTCATCTCGCTCCGGCCGTAGGCCTCGAGCGGCCCGCTCATCTTGCCGGTGACCACGACGACCTTGCCCGTGAGCGGGCCCGCGCTCTGCGCCGCCAGCGACTCCTCGGGCTCGCTCATGTTGACGCCCGCGCCGATCAGCTTGTCAATGACCGGGGCCAGGGCCGCGACCTGCTCGACGATGACCGGGGCCTTCTCCGGGCCGATCCCCTCGACCTCCTGCATCGCGGCGGCGTCGGCCTGGCGGATGGCGTCCATCGTGCCAAAGTGCCGGGCGATGCGGCGGGACATGCTGCGGCCGGTGCCGAGCACGCCCAGCGCGCAGAAGATGCGGCTGAGCGGGTGGGACTTGGCGGCCGTGACCTGGTCGGCGAGCTTGGCCGCGCGCTTGGCGCTGCCGGACGCAGCCATGAGCTGCTCGGTGGTCAGGGTGAACAGGTCAGCGACGTCGGTGACGTCTCCGGACTCGACCAGGGCCGCTACGTAGGTCTTGCCGAGGCCGTCGATGTCGAGCATCTCTCGCCCGGCGGCGTACTCGATCAGCGCCGGCAGGGCGCAGGCGGTGCCCTTGGCGCAGCGCCACCGCTCCTGGGACTTGTTGATCTCCCCGCCGCAGTTGGGGCAGGCCTCGGGCAGCGGAACCTCCCGTGCTCCGGCCGGCCGGAGGCTGGGCACGGCGGCCTGGACACGGGGGATGATGTCGCCAGCCTTGTAGACCGTCACGGTGTCTCCGAGGTGGAGATCGCGGCGGCGGATATCGGCGGGGTTGTGCAGGGTGGCCCGGGTGACGGTGGAGCCGTCGATCTCCACGGCGGCCAGGATCGCGGTCGGGGCGAGGACCCCGGTGCGGCCGACCTCCCACACCACATCCTCCAGAACCGTCTGCCTCTCGACGGCCGGAAGCTTCACCGCGATGGCCCAGTGCGGGAACCGCGTGCCGGTACCGGCCGACTGCTGTTCGGCCGTGTCGTTCAGCTTGACGACTACACCGTCGATCCCGACGGGCAGCTCCGCCCGCATGGCGGCGATGGCGTCGATCCGCGCTTGCGCTTCCACGAGGTCGGAGACGACATGCAGCCCGGCGGGGGAGGCAGCGGTCGTCTGGATCCCGGCCGCGGCCACGGCAGCCAGAACCTGGGCGTGGGTTCCCCCGGCAGGCAGGAACGATTCGCCATCCAGCTCGACCGCGCCGTAGGCCCAGAACGTTAGGCGAAGGCGGTACGGGCGGTCCTTGGCCCGCAGCGTGCCCGCCGCCCCGTTGCGGGGGTTGGCGAAGACCTGCGCGCCATGGGCAGTGCGGACTTCGTTCGCCGTCTCGAACTGCTCCTGGGTGAAGGCCACCTCTCCGCGCACCTCGACGGTGGCCGGTACGGCCAGCTGCTCGGGTAGTCCGTCGACCTGGCCGACGATGTGGCTGACGTCCTCGCCGTGGGTGCCGTCGCCGCGGGTGATGACCTGGACGAGGTGGCCGTCGCGGTAGCGGGCGGCGATGGCCGCACCGTCGATCTTCGGTTCGACGGTGTACCCGCCCTCCGGCGCACGGCCCAGCCGCCGCTGGACGGAGGCGCCCCAGGACAGCAGACCCTCGGCGTCGAAGACGTTGTCCAGGCTCAGCAAGCGCGTGGTGTGCGGGACGTCGCCTGCCGGGGCGGCACCGTCGGCGACCAGGCCCGTGGGGGAGTCGGGCACCGCCTCGGCGGGGCGCTCCTTCTCCCAGGCCAGCACTTGCTGTCGGAGCCGGTCGTAGGTGGCATCGTCGATCGGGCTGTCGCCGTCGCCGTAGTACGCCAGCGAAGCCTCACGCAGCCGGTCGAGCGCAGCCTCATACTCGGCGCGGCTGGATAGGCTGGACAGCGCCACATCGGCGGTAAGAGTCGTCATGAGGGAGATCCTGGCGTACGGCACTGACAATGGCTGACGACTGCGACCCGAGGCGTGCTGCCACCTGGCAGCTGTCCCTCCTGCGTACAGGCTGGGAAGGGGGCTCTGGCAGTCCAGACGCCAGCCAGCTGAGAAGTACTGCCCTGTGGTGGCGGCATGCCCTTCTCGGTACCGCTTGTCCGCCGTTAAAAAGGCGGGAAGACACTTACGAAATCGGCCTTCCGATTGTCCGCTGGGAGCGCTCCGTAGGGAGGCCGTTCACCTCTCTGTGGCGTGGGCCGTCGTTCGTTCGGGGGCGACAGTTCGGCTGGGCGTGTGGGCCTCGACAACTACCTCACGCAACGCGGCCACCGCCTCGCGGACGTCGACCGCGAGGCGGGCAGCGGACGCGGCAGCGTTGCCTATTGCATGAGCCTGGGCGTGCTTGAGAGAACTGGCGCGGTCGACGGAGCCAGCATGCACTCGCAGCCCGTGGCCAGCCTCCGCCAGTGCCTCACTCAGTTGCTTGAACGCCTTCTGATCGCGCTCCAGCCGGAAGGTCGAACTAGCACGGCAGCCACTGGCCCCGATCCTCGCCAGCCGCGCGGCCAAAACGGTGGCGAGCCGCTCAGCGTGTCGCAACGCCTCCCTGAGCAGGGGAGTAAGCCGCACTACCTCGGACGTGGTGCAGGCTAGCGAGAGGAGGGAGGCCAGTCGCAGGCTCTCCTCCAGTGAACGGTGGAGCTCGGAGATGACGGGTAGCGCGGAAACTGGCAGCGACTGAATCAGTGCCTCAACTGGGGCCGCGATCGGGCTGGCCCGCTCCGCTGGGCCGCCGCTGGCCACGAGCGCCACGGCGTGTGAGGGTTGCTTGCCGAGGATAGGCGCGCCCTGCGGCACGTCTGGGGACTCGCCCCAGAACGTGGTCAGGACTGTGTCAGGCCGGGCGCAAACCGCGTACGGGAGCACTGCGAGTGGTGCAGCCTCTTCCTCCTGGCCGCCGATCAGGTCGAGGCTGTCGTTGAGTAGCTGCAGCCCCCGAGTGATCGCAGGGAGCCCGCGCGCAAGTGCGGCATCCAGTCGCTCGGCGATCTCCCTCCCGTGTTCCCCGCGACGCCGGAGCAGCGCGTGCGCCGCGATGATGTGGGTGTCGGCGCACCAGTCGTAGCCTTCGGTGAGCTGGGCGGCCCAGTCCTCAAGCAGGTCGTGGTCAGCGTCCAGGAGGTAGTAACCGAGTGCGAGATCGAGCAGTATGCGGGACGACGGCTCGATGGAGTTCCGGATGCTTAGCGCGTGGGCCGCCACTGGCCGGGCTGCTGGCAAGTCAGCCCGGCGCAGGCAGTCGAGCAGCGTCGCGGCCGGCCCGGGCTCGGGTTCGACGCGGTCCCCAACGATCCAGAGTGGTGTCTCGGACGGCTGCAGGACGAAGCAGGCTGGGCCTCCCGACGGGCTGACCTGGGCCAGATTGGTGGACTTCGGCAGGCCGCTGGTCAAGACGGTGCTGGTGGCCTGGCTACGCAGAGTGAGCCAGTGGCTGGACACGAAGCGGCGAGCCTGGAGGTCCCAGGTCCATCCGGCGGCCCACGGGGTATCGGGGAATCGCCTCGCAGGCATGGTGACGGGCGGGCCGTTTATCACGGTGAGCGGTAGCGGTACCCATGCCTCGCGGCCGTCCACCGCGGCGTAGCCGGAGAGCCGATCCCCGTTGGTCAGCCTGCCCTGGACGCTGTAGCTGAGGGTGGCCGGCATCGATACCCGTACTGGTACCCCGCTCATCACCACAGCGGTCGTCCGCGTCTCGGGCCGGTCGGCGATCACCTCAACCGTGCCGACGACCGTGCCAGGTGCAACGTCTGATAGCTCAAATCGCAGCTCGGCCCCGATCGTTTCGGTCGTCACCTGCTCATCTCACCTGTCCTTCGGCTGCGGGGTAAGGCGTTTGATCTCGAGGCTTTCCTCGTATTTCGCCGGGATGATGTTCTTTCCCGGTTGGATCAGTGTCTCGTGGACTCCGTCTTCAAATTTCACTGTGAGGTCGTACGAGGAAGCCTTGGCCTCGGACTCCCACTTGTCGGTCCGCCCCGGTCCACGCAAGTGCGTCGCCTGCGTCAGCCGGCACTGCAGTTTCCAGTCTGCACTGGCTCGGGCTGATTCGGAGGTGCAGTCGAGACGGAACGGAACGAGTGGAGCTTCCGGGAGTCGGCGCAGAACCGTAAGGCGCCCGCTGTCGGCAGGTTCAACGTATAGATCGTCCCCAGCGGAAAGGGCGGGCCAGTCCCAGCGAAGCACATCGGAGAACTTGCCGGGCAGGTTGGCGCTGAGAACCTCCCAAGAAGCGCCCTCAGCGGTGGCCCCGAGCCCGTTAAGTGTCTTCACCAGGGCAGCGGCGAACGGTGTGACCTCGCCCGGGTTAACAGTGCTTGCAAAACCAGGGGGAGTCGGCGTGAAGACCGGGTTGTGCACCCGTGTTTCCCTGTTTGCCAGGGATAGCCTTTCTGCATCCGGGTTGTCGACGATCAGATCTGGCCCGTAGATCTCCCATTTACCCAGAGCGGCGGGCTGATCCGAACAGGTATCGAGGAAGAAGCACTGGGTCAGCGCCTTACAGGCTCGCATCGACTTCCGGGTCTTGGTGAAGTCGATCAGGCGATCCTTCCAGTGGTCGATGTCCTCCGCGAAGTCCTCGGGCAGGAGGTACTTCCGCGCGCTGCCCCAGCCGTGCCCACAGAAGTACAACAGCCCGATGTTGTCCTTGGCCTGGTTACAGCTTGCTACCCAACGAATCCAGGCGGCTCTCACGTTGTCGTAGATAGCCCGCTCCGGCCTTGGCAATGCCGGGTCCGTTGGCCAGTGCACGGCAGACTCCGAGGACAGAAGGACGTCGACCGTGCCGAGTTTCACGTTGCTCTTCGACCAGTCGGCATCGATCAGCCAACGAGCCACATGTACCGCGGAGAGCGGCGCACAGGTCAACTCATCCAAGGATCGGAGCAATGACTGTGGCGGCGCTTCCCAGGGCACTTTCCTGCCGCAGTATGGATATACCCCAATGCCGATCACCAGGGCGTGAATGCGGGAGCCCTGGCCGTTATCGATCGTGTACACGGTCATGGCATGCCACCTGGACGCGCTTCGCGATTCGGAAGTAGAAGTTCGGCTGCTTGAAGTAGGCGGCGTGCGCCCAGAGTGCTCTGGATTCGTACTGGTAGTCCTTGACTCCTTCGAAGACCGGCTCCGCGGAATAGCAGAGGATGTCGCTGCGGTCGACCACGTTGATCCAGGTCCGGATATTGGCACGTGCCGGAACCTTCCGATGGTGGGCGGTCGGCAGGTTGGCCGGCACTCCGTCGAAGGCGGAGAACTCGGCGAAGAGGCCGACCTGCGAGCCCACAGTCACCAGTACGTCGATCACCAGCTCCGGATCGAAGTGGCTCGCGATGTCGTAGACGATGTCACCACCCATGCTGTGGGCCACTACAACCAGTGACTCCCCGTCCGGGGCGCCAGCGACCGCCGTCCGGAGGTCGTCCAACACAGTCTTAATGATCCTCCCCGGGTGCTGGGGGGTGCCTCTCGTGGCGAGGTACTTGAAGACGTCCCCCAGCAACGCCTGCACCCGATCGTCTGTGAGTCGTCGCAGGCCGCCAGCAGACAGCCGGGTCGGGGTCCCTACCAGGGCGTCCTGAAGCGTCCGGGCAGTATTGCCGAGCCACTCGCCGGCCCGGCTAACCGCCTCGCCAGGGCCGAGCGTCTCCCGGCGGAGCTGCTGCTCCCGGCCAGCGTTCACGAAGGCTTCGATCAGACTGGAGTCGTCACCCACGTCGTCCCAGAAGCGATCGGTCCGGTCAAACCGGTGGTGAAGCTCGCAGTAAGCGGCTAGCGGGACAGCCAGCGCGGCCAGCTCGTTCAGTTCATCGTCAGAGCAAAGTTCGATGTCGAGAGCGCTGTAGAGCAGGTCTGCAGCGTCCGCAAGGCTGTCCCGTGCAGTGTCCAGGATGACCTCGTTGGTGCGACCGCTCTGGGGCGGTTCGGCAGCCGCCAGTAGCTGAGTCACGGAAGCGTCATCCCCCGCGCCCAGCGACTCCGTGATGCCTGGGCGGCAGGCGTGCCCCCACCGCGGCAGGGCACCCTCTTTGCCCCACCACGGAAGGAGCACTGCGTTGTCGCGGGGAAGGGCATCGATCGCGGGCAACAGGAATTGGCTGAACAGTTTGTGCCGAAACTTTTGAGCCTTCTTGGCCTTCACCTCGTCGTGGTTGCCCACCCCATGCACGAAGACCACCGGCATCGGAACCACCACCCGGTACTGCCCTCTCCTTTCCCTCTATCGTCCCCCTGCCTGATTTCCCGTGCATGGCAGGCGCGGGAGTCGCACCACAATGGCCACCCGATGGGTGGTGTGGCCCGCTGCTCGCCGGAAGCGTCGCCAGCATCGCAGGGGGCGGCTCTGGTG
Organism: Streptomyces sp. XH2; assembly: GCF_049725035.1. NCBI lineage: Bacteria > Bacillati > Actinomycetota > Actinomycetes > Kitasatosporales > Streptomycetaceae > Streptomyces > Streptomyces sp. XH2. The sequence goes on from NZ_JBMMMZ010000016.1 coordinate 139,464, forward strand.
CGGGGAGTGGGCCGGCGGGATCAACTGATCGCTGGGGCCTTGGCGCGGGCCGCCTCAACATCGTTCCAGCACAGGATGCAGAGGGTTCTGGCCCCCGGCCCGTACCGGTGGCAGTCGTTGCGGCACCTCGCGCACGGCCCTACCTGGGCCGGGGGACAGGTGGGTATGGGGGGCTTCTTCGGCACGGGTGCAGTCACGGCTTCCTCTCAGCTCTCGCCTTAAGGACAAACCGTATGCCGTGCGCATTCCCGGCGGACGGAACCCGGGGCGCTCCCTGATGTCGATCGGTTCGGAGCCGGTCCCACGACCGCTTCGCCGCGGAGCAGCTCTGCGGCTGTGCGGCGAGCCGGGCGGCGAACTCGCACCCGACGCGCACGTCGGCTGGGGGCTGGCCGCAGCCGTCCGTCAAACTCTGCGGTCTCACCGGCCGCCGACCTGGGACAAACCGGTGGCCGGCGGACGGCTGATCCGCGTGCGGTTTCGCGGTAGCCGGTAGCGCAGCGAGTCGGTGAAGATGATGGTCCAGATGATCAGCCGGGGAGGGGCGGTTGTGGGGAAGCCAGCGCGCCGTGGTGTTCGCATCCCGTTCGTCAGGGACGCCAACGATGACCGGTACGACCGGTTCGCGATCGATGTCAAACCCCAGCCGCCCTTCGTGCCGCCCTTGCGGTGCGACGGGTGCGGGATACGGGTCGGGGTTCGGCACGGGAACGCCGATGATCCCGACTCCCGCTCCTCCCACTATTTCCGGCTGGAAGACCACAAGCCGGACTGCCGCTTCGATCTCCAGCAACGCGGCGCGGCTCTCGTCGCGGGCTCCCAGGGGACCGTGGTCCGGCGCGAGGGGCAGTGGCGGCTGAAGTGCCCGCCCTTGGGCCGCAGCGGCCCCGGCGGCAGCGCCAAACGCCCCGCGGCGCCCGCCCGGCCGTCGACGAACACCCGCGGCACGGGCCCGCGGCCGACAAGTAAGCGTTCCGGCCCGGCCATCGCCTCCGCCCGCCGTATCGTGCAGCTCCTGCAGGACTTCGGCGACGACCCCGGCGCCGTCGCCCAGTTCGCCGCCGTCGCCCCCAACGGCCAGCGGGACATCCCCTGGGACTCCTTCTGCTACTCGCGCACCAGTGTCCACACCCTCGCCCAGGCGCTCATCGACGGCACTGCTCCGGCGATCCCGTTTGCCGTCTGGGGACCGGCGAGCATGGCCGACGCCGTCGCCGGGAAAAGCGGCGAGAGCTACGTCGTCCAGTACGCCGCCCGCCACCCCGTCACCGTTGACGGCAAACGCCTCCAGCTGCGAGTCGCCCTGCGCTCCACCGACCGCGACTGGATCGCCGCCGGGACACGCTCCGGAAACTTCCTCGGCTACGGCTACTGGCGCACCTTCCCCGCCGACCTGGCCAGGGCGCGCAACCGTGGCTGGATCGAACTCCAGCTGTGGGCGGACGAGCCCTGGCAGGTCGAACGCTGGGACATCGACCCCGCTGTCCCCGGCGCCCCCGCCCGCCCATCGACGCCACGGCGCACCCCGGCGGCCCCCGTCATCACCCCGCCCACCACGCCTACGGCTCCGAGGCTTCAGCCGGACCCCCTTCCTGGGCCTGAGGAACTGCGCCACCAGGACGACGTCCGGCCCGTGCCACCGCCCGCGCCGCTGCCGACGCCGACGGACAACAGCGCCCCCGGCCCTGGGCCGGAGCAGATCCCCGCGGACCGGCCAGCCGGAGAAGAACCGGCGAAGCCGGCGCCGGAACCAGACGCCCAGCCTGTGCTTCCACCCCCACCGCCCCCTGCCCATCCGCCGGCCATCCCGGCGCCGAGCACAAAACCGCCTTCGGCCTGGCACCGATGGCTCCGCCGCTTGCGCCGCTCATGACGCCCGCAGACGTTCTGTGGCGTGCTGGCTCGCCAGGCTCCGCCGGTCGAATCGAACCGGCAGGCGGTCGGGTGCGGCGGAGGTGGTCCACCCACGCCCCCGCGACCGCCGGGTGCACCGGCCACATAAGCTCCCTTGATCATGGGAGCGGACATCACGGCCCTCATCGTCGAGTGGGCCCACCTGGAGAACATCCCCGTCCTCGAACGCGAGCACGCGCTCATCGAGGCCGCGGACCCCGACATCGATGACGGATCGGTCGAGGACGGCTGGGCCTGGCTGCCACCCGTCGCCGAGGGATTTCCTACCTGGTGCGCCCGGTACGAGTTCGGCGGCACCCTGGGGTCGTTCAAGCCCCACTTCTGGGCGGGCGAGCGATGGGAGGCCGTACGCGAGCACGCCCCGGCCGACCTGCGGGCGGCGCTCGATGTATTCCTCGCCGGGCTGATCTGGACCCCGCCCGGCACCGACGACGGCCTGGACGAGGATGACGCCGAGCCGTGGTACAGCTCCATGTGGGCCTACTGCCCGCCCCCGGACGTCCCCGCCCTGACACGGGCATGGGATGCAGCCGGCCCGCGGCTTGAGGAACTGCGTGAGCCCTTCACCGCTCATGCTGCCGCCCCCGGGAGATGGATCGGCCACACCACCGTGGATGGGGGCTGGTCGGCCTGCCGATCTGATCCCGCCCGGCGCGAACCGCCGCGCGCCCTGCTCCGGGCAGGACTGTGCATGAGCGCTGCCCCTGGACTCCGAGGGCGAGCCGGCGACCTCCCGGCACTGTCGGCAACGCGCAGCGGCACTGTCAGTGGTGACTGCCATCATCGACGCCGACCGGAAAGATCAACGAAGGACGGCATCCGTGCAGGACGTGACACGCCATACGGTCAGCGAGCAGAAGATCGCCCAAGCGCTGGAGGACATCCACCGGCGGACGTTCTACCGCTATCACGGGCTCCGCTACGACCATCTGTCCCTGAAGGGACTCCAGGAGATGCACGACGAACTCCTCGACCACGTCGCCGCCCGCACCGCCACGGACCCTGCACTCGACGAGCCGTCGCGCACAGCGCTGCTGACCGCGGCGGAGTGCTCCCTGGGGATACTGAACGTCGGCTGCTTCCCCGATGGCGACCAAAAGATTCCCCTCCCGTTCATCGACGAGACGCTCAGCAGCGAAGAGGTCGTCTTCGGCGACGACGTCATCGATGAGGCCCCCACGGCCCGCACGTGGTGGGACACGTTTGCGATCTGCCTGGTCAGCGGCCTGACGTGGCAATGGCAGCGGGTGGTTGGACTGCTCCTGCGCGGCGACCTCGCACCCGCGATCCGCGACGGGATCCCGTACTCGAAGCTGACCTCGGTGTCGGATCCGGCGGACCTCGCCGCGATGGACGCACTGTGCAGCTACCTCACCCCGTCGCGCGGTCACCTGCCGATGGACTGGCCCACCATCCCCTTGCGCCGACCCGAAGCCGACGAACGCGCGGAGGCGGCCCGTCACTTGGACATGGCCGGCTCCCTGACGCCGGACCAGCGCCTTCTCCGCGTGCTCCTGGACGACGACCAGCACGCCTTCGAGCAGGCCCTCGCCGCCCGGCTCACCGAGCACCGGGACAGCCAGGACCCCGACCCCGCCCCCAGGACGCTGCTGCCGCTCGGCCCTCTGGCCCTGGCCGCCCTCGCGGTCCAAGCACACGGGTGGGACCTGGACGTCCGGTCCAGCTACCTGCCGCACGGCATCTTCAGTTCCCTGCAGGCGCTGCACGAAGCAGCGGGAGCCGACGAGAACAACCTGGGCGGCTGGACCGCCAAATAGCAAACCGCCAGAACGGCGGCGACCGTGCAGCGCTCACCGGGCGCCCGCACTCTAGGCGGGTGTCCAGCGGGCCCCGGCCAGTTGCACTCATCGAAGCCCTCCGGCACCTTGCCGTACGGGGCGTAGGTGCTCACGGCGAAGGTGCCCGTGAGGCGGTACCAGTTGACGTCCACCTTGCCGCCAGTCTCCGCTGGGGCCCAAGTGCTTCGCCGCGTCATCGTCCATCACCGGACAGTGGTCAACTTCGTCATCGAAAGGAGCGCTCATGGACCAGCCACCAACGTCATGGGCCGATGACCTGGCCGAGGAGATACAGGCCAGCTACCCGAGCGTGCGGCTCGAACTCGGCCACTGACATCGCGGTCCGTATCTCATCCTGTTCTGGATCGTCCTCCCGGAGAGCGAGCGAGGGAACGGGCTCGGCACCCTCGTCATGGAGCACATCACTTCTGCGGCCGACCTACGAGGTGTACCGATGGCACTCAGCCCAAGCGACACTTTCGGCGCGGACCTGGACCGGCTGCACGAGTTCTACCGGCGCCTCGGCTTCATCGCCAACACCAGGCGTGGTGAAATCGGCGCCTCTAGAGAGAGCATGGTCCGCGCACCACGGGACTCCGTCGCGACGGACCGTGCCCAGAGCGTGAACACCGGTTTCGGCGGAGGTCTCGGGGAGCAGCGGGACCGCGATTGGCGCCGAGAAGGTTCTTGAGCAGCAGCGCGCCCCGGCGATCGCATGAGTCGCCGCCGATGCTCAGCCGCTGTCTCCTCTATGTCCCGTCATCTCGTGTCGGCCGGCCGAGACTACCCATCCCCTGTGACACCGAGGCCCTCCTTCCCGGCGCGTGTGGGAAGGAGGGCCACTCGGTGGTCAGGCCGCCTGCTGAGCGGCGATGGTGTCGGCGTGCTGTTCGAGGCTGGACCAGTCCAGGTCGACGTACCCGGCGCCGTCCTTCTCCAGGATCGGGCCGTACAGTCGCTCCAGCCGCCGGTACTCGTTGCCGCCCGAGTGTGGGTTCTTGTAGCCCGCCCACTTGGCCAGGTCGCCCTTGTCCAGGGGCAGCCCGGCGACGTAGTGGGCGACGTAGATCCGCTCGGCGAGCTGGCGTGGGCCCTCGTTCGCGGGGAGGGAGGAGAGATCGATCTGCATGCGCGGGCGCTCGCGCACCTCGTCGCCACCGGCCCCGGGTGCGGGACGGTCGTGCCGGACGTCGTCCTGCCTCTCCTCGGCCGCATCCCCGCTCGTCACAGCGCCCTTCGCGGCCGGCGGGCTCGTCACCGGTTCCTCCCCGGCAGCCGCTCCGGTCTGCGGGTCGGGCTCCGGAGCACCGGCGGGATCCTCGGTCTCGTCAGCTTCTTGTACCTCTTCGACCATGTCAGCCGCGTCCGCTGCGTCAGCCGAGGGCGCTTCGCCCTCGGCCTCGGTGGCCGTCTCGGGCAGGTCCCCCACGATGGGCGTGTCCTCCTGCCGGGCCTTGCCGTTGGGCCGCTCGGTGGCCTCGGCAGGGTCGGGCGCCGGCTCAGGTTCCGGAGCCGGTTCCGGAACCTGAGCGGGTTCCGGAGCGGGGTCGGGAGTGTTCAGTGCGGCCGGCGGCGGACCAGCGGGCGCTGGGGCTGTCGCCGCATCCGCCGGCTGGGGCACGTGCGCAGCCACCTCCGGCGCCGGTTCGGGGGCCGGGGGAGGGAGCTGTGCCGCGGCGGGTTTGTCCAGCAGCACCTTGGCACCGGCCGGTTCAGCGGGCGCCGGCACGGCCGGCTCGGGAACGACCGGCTCCGAGGCGACGGTTTCAGGGCTGGCTGCTTCCGGCACGACCGGCTCCGGAGTGACAGGCGCGTTCGGCACGGGTTCCATGGGCGGGGCGAGGGGGCTCTGGGAGCCCGGTGCCCGGACGTTTTCGATCGTGGCGAGCAGCTCGCTCCGCCACTTCTTCCACATCTGCACGGGCGCGCCGATGGGCCAGGGGAGCCAGAGCAGCCGGCTGTAGCCACGTTCCTGGTCGGGCTTGTTCTGCTTGTTCCGGCCTGTGATCACCTGCTCGATCTTGACCAGCAGCATCTCGAGCAGGACGGCGTAGACCAGCGGAGGAACCACCGAGAGGAATGCCCCGCCCGCCCCCGACTCCGGGGCGTGGAGCAGGTTCATCTGCGCGCTGGAGGCGACGAATACGAACAGCAGCAGACGGGTCAGTCCGGAGGAGCGCAGGGTCAGCGCCTCGAAGAATCTGATCAAGCTGAGGCTGAGTGCACCGGCGTCCAGCAACAAAGCGAACCCCGTGGCCGCGTCCCAATCGCCCCCGTTGTGGGCGTGGGCGTACTCGCGCTGTGCCCCGAACGACAGCCAGGCGGCGATGCCCGCGAGGACGAACATCATCACGCAGCCGATCGCGAGGGCGATCACAGCCAGGCGGCGCCGCCATGCCTGGCGGCGCTGGAGGTCGAGCTCGGCCCGTTCCTTGGCGTCGGCGCTGCTCTTGATGCCGCGGCGCCAGTGGGCGAGCAGCATGGCGACGGCGACGACGGCGCCGATACCCGCCACGGCCATGCCTGCGGGCAGAGCCCACTGGGACAGGTTCATCAGCGGCCTCCTTCCCGGGCGTGGTCTGCCGGGCCGGCCGGTGCCGTAGCGGCAGACCCGACGTGCAGGGCAGCGCTGCGCTGCCGGCGGGTGGTCATGGGCGCGGTCTCTCCTTCGTAGGGTGGTCGGCCGTGGAGGGGCCCTCGCTCTCTACAGGTGTGGTGGAGCGGTGCGGTGTGACAGCGGACCGATGGGAATGTGAAACGGGATAGGTCATGAAGCGGCGGATTTGAGGGTGGGATGGGCGCGTTCGCCCTTCAGAAGGGTCCGGAGGAGGCCCACCGTCTCGGGGGAGGAGTCGCACCCCTCCTCGGCGTTGATCTTGGCCAACTGGTGGGCGGCGCGCTCCAGGCCCTCGCGGTCGCCCATCTCGTGGCAGATGGTGAACAGGTCGCGGTAGAGCAGCTCGGACTGGTTGTCCACGATCATGCCCTTGGTGACGGCCTGCGCGGCGGCGCGGTAGTCGCGTACGTGGCGGCGGCGTTCGGCGAGCTCGTGCGCGACGTCGACGATCGCGCTGATCATCTCTTGGATGTCGGCCTCGGCCCAGGTGTACTTGGAGGGGTCGACGTCGGCGAAGGGCCGGCCGCGGACCAGGGCCAGGGCCTGGGCGAGGGCGACGTCGGCGTCCGGCCCGTCGTGGTGCATGCCCTTTTGGTACAGCTCCTGGAACTGGTGCCAGTCGGAGGTGACCTGGCTGTTGAACGCGTACACGCCGCCCTTGACGGGGGGCAGGTAGGCGGCTTGCGGGTCGCTGGGCGCAAGGAGCGGGTCGCGGCCGACCCAGGCGCGCAGCTTGCTGATGGCCGAGTTGCGGGAGTCGGCGAGCGTGCGGATGCCGGGCCAGATCGCCTCGTCGAGGTCCTGGCGGCTCAGGCCCGGGTGGAGGACCAGCCAGGCCGCGATTTCCTTGAGGGAGTTGCGACGGTTGCTCTCCACGCGGCCGAGCGTGCCCACGACGTCGACCGGGCCGAGGACCAGCACCTGGGGTGCGGCCGGCGGCTCGGGCGGGGTGGAGAGCGCGGCCAGCACCGTGGAGGTGGCGGCGCTCGGCCGGGGCACGATCCGCCGCTCCACCGGGGCCGCCTGCTGCGTCTCGCTGTGACCGAGTGCCGCGCTGGACAGGCCCGAGTCGGCTTCCTCGTCCTCGGCGGCGTCCGGCTTGTGCCCGGCGGCCTGCTCGGCGAGGACCTCGCCGAGCGCTTCGTTGAATGCGTCGGCGGACTCGGGCCGTCCCCAGACCTCGGCTCCCAGCGCGGAGGCGGCCTCGTCGTCGGCTTCTGCGCCGTGCCGGTCCTGACCGGGGCGCTCGGCGGAGGGCGCTGCTGTATTCGTGCTGGCGGCCGTGAGCGGGGAGGCCGGGGCCTCGGCGGCGACGGCGGGCGACAGGGCGCTGGCGGACTCCTCTTCTTCCTCCGCGCCCGCGTCCTTCGCCGGGGTGATGCCGCCCCCATCCTCGTCCTCCGGATCGCCGACCGCGGCGGTAACCTCCGCTCCTTCCGGGAGGGGGGACGGCTGCGCCCCGGCAGCGACGGCCGGAGACAGCGCGCTGGCGGACTCCTCCCTATCGGCGGCGCCCGGGTCCGTGTCCGTTGCCGGGGCGGCGGGTGCGGGGGCGGGTGCCAGAGAGGTGAGGTTGGGAAGAGCGGTTGCCAGGTCTCCGGCCGGAGCCGTGGCCTGGACTGTGGTGGCCGAGGGGACGGTGGTGGTCTCGGGAGCGAGTGCGGAGGCCTCTTCAGCAGGGGCGGCGACTGTGCCGTGGGGGCCGTTGCGGTCCGCCGGGCCGGTGTGCTGGGTCCAGGGCGGGGGCGGCACGTCGTCGGTGCGGCTGGAGGTGGCGAGGAGCTGCACGAGCCGCTCGTAGGCAGCGTCGTCGAGGTGCTGCAGCTTCACCGCCAGCCCCAGGCCGGGCAGTTCGACCGGGGTGCCCGGCTGGGCGGGCAGGGTCCAGGAGCTGGGCAGGTCGAGTTCGCCGCCGGCTGCGGAGACGACTGCGACGGAGGTGCGCGGGCGCGAGGTCAGCAGGTCCTCGAGCACGCCGGCGGCCGGGCCGGTCGGTGCCGTGGTGGAGATGAGGATGCGGGGGATCCAGGAGTCCGCGGCGGTCTCGTCGCTCAGCCGTGCGGCCCGCAGATGGTCGTGGCTGCCCTCGTCGAGGGCATCGCGCTGGAACGCGTCATGGGCCTGCAGTTCGGCGGTGGCGCTGCCCAGGTCCGTGTGGTGGTCGATCTGGTCGGGGTAGAGGGTCTGCAGGTCGCTTCCGGATCCAGTGAGAACGACCTGGGTGGCGGGTGCCAGCTGGGAGGAGGCGAGCTCGACGGCGAGCGCGAGCATGACGGCGCGGACCTCGGCCGGGCTGCCGTCCAGGCGGAGCAGGCCGATCGTCTCCAGGTCGACCAGCACCGCGTCGCCGTCCTCGGTCTCACCGAGGCTGACCAGCGCCGGGTAGGGCGGAGCGATGTCGGCGGCCTGGTCCTCATCGAGCAGGTCGGCGCCGCGCGCCGGGCACCACCACAGGGCCGGGTTGTCCTCGCGTTCGGTGAACGGCGCGACCGGCGGTGTCGCGGCGGCCAGGTGCAGTTCCACACCGCGTGCGGTGATGCGCATCGCCTCCACCTCGGGCAGCGGCCGGCCCGCCTCCCGGCAGCGGAAGGCCAAGGTGCGCAGGGCACGGTCGGCGAGCACGGTGCCGGTGACGTCGGAGGCGACGCGCAGCTGCTTCTCGAAGTCCGCGGTCGCGCCGGACGGCATGGGGATGCGCCGCTTGGCCCTGCGCCGGCGCTGCTGGCGCGCCCGCCGCGTGGCGATGACGGCGAGCACGGCGGCGGCCAGGATGCTCCCGGCGGCCGCGACCGTCTTCACGCTCTGCTCGCTGCCCTCGGACGTCTCCTGCTGGACGGGCGCCTGCTCGGCGGGCGCGCCGGTGGACGGCGACTCGGCCGGTGCCTGGGGCGCTGGCGTCTGCGCGGACGGCTGCTCGGCGGGCGTCTGCGGGCGAGCCGTGTGCCCCCCGCTGCCGTCCCGGCCGTCTTCCTTGCCCTGGTCGTGCTGCTTGTCCGTCCCCGGGGCCGGGGCCTGGTGCTGCTTGTCCTGCTGCTGGGCGTGATCCGGCTTCGGCGCAGGCTTCGTATCCCGCGACGGGGTGCCGGCGTCGCTGCGGTCACTGCCACCGTGCGCGGCCGGGAGTTTGAGCTCCCAGCCGGGGTAGATCTCGTCCGGGTCGGTCAGCGTGCGGCCGTCGCTCTGCCGCTTGTCCTTGTTGAGCTGGGCGATCTCCTGGTACGCGCCCGCGTCGCCGAGTTCGGCCTGGGCGATGGAGGACAGGGATTCGCCGTCCTTGACGGTGTGGAAGGCGTGGGGCGCCGCAGGTGCGTCGGCCGGCGCGGCCGCGAGCTGGGTATGCGCGCCGTTGGACTCAGCGGCCGTAGCCGGGGTGGGGACGGGCTTGGCGTCGGCGGGCAGGCGGAGCTTCCAGCCGGGCTGGAGGAACGCGGTGTCCGCGCTGATGACTGTGCCGTCGGCTTGGGGGACGCCTTCGTTGGCCTTGACGATGTCGTGCCAGCGCGTACCCGAGCCCAGGCGCTGCTCGGCGATCTCCCACAGCGAATCGCCCTGCTTCACCTCATGGACCGGCCCCGTGTACGCGGCAGCTGCCTTCGCCGTGGGCGCGGACTGCGCGGTGGTGGACGCGGCCGGGGTGCCGGTGGTCTGCGGAGCTGTCACGGAGACGCTGGCGGCGGTGGCCGGGGTGGTGGCGGCGAACGCGGCGGAAGTGGGCAGGAGCAGGACGATGCCGCCGACCAGGGTGCCGGCCAGGCGCTGGGTGCCGCCCAGGACCTTGATGCGCGGCGCGCTGCGGTGGCGCAGGGCGGAGAAGAGCTCCAGGATCACCGACGCGGCGAAGCTCAAGTAGCCGTACCAGCCGATGAGGGTGATCGCCCCCAGGAACAGCTGCCCGTCGTCCGGACTGGTCAGCGCGGTGGTGACCTCGTCGAGCGACGGCACATGGTGAGGCAGGACGCCGACCTGGAGCAACAGGTACGGCACGAGAACCAGCAGGGCGACGAGCACTGCTAGGCATATCAGGCCGCGCAGGATGGCGGCGGCGGTGGAGCGTGACTTCATATCGGCTATCCCCGGTAGACCAGATCGGCGCTGGCCCGGCCGGTGACGGACCAGCCTCCGCCGGGCAGGAATTTGGGACTGTACGTCTCGGCGACGGTGACCTTCAGGGCCGCTCCGTCGTCGCTGACCGTCACTGTGCCGCTGGCCCCGGCGGCGGTGAGGTAGGAACGGGCCGCAGCCACGGCCGCGTTGCGGTCCACCGTGATGCCCTGGCCGGAGATGGCCTTGCCGGCATCGATGGCCTGACCGCCAGCCCGGGCAGCTTCCTGGGCCACGCCCTCGGCGTGGGTGAGGGCGCGCAGCTTGCCGCCGCCGTCGATGACGAGCGCGGCGATCGCGAACAGGCCGACGATGGTGACCAGGACGAACAACGACATCGCGCCGTCATCGTTGCGCCGGGCGGCGGCGAAGACGCCCCGCAGACGGGACGGCACGGAAGAGCGGGCGGCGGTCATAGGTCCCTGACCTCTAGTTTCGCTGACGGTAGGTATCGATCGGGCTGGTGAAGTTCGCGGTGAGCGTCTTGCTCCCAGGCAGCCCCGGCATACCGATATCGGACAGTCGCACGGTGCAGCTGACGGTCGCGGTGGTGACGGACGGCTCGCCCAGACGCGCGGAGAACCCACCGGTGGAGATGCTGGTGGAGAACGAGGTGCACGGCAGTCCCTGCTGGCTCAGCACATCCTGCGCAACCCGCTCCCCGGCCGCGCGCCCCGCCCCACCGCTGCGCTCCAGGGAGGCGGCGCGGGCGGCGTTGCGGGCAGCGGCGTCGACCGTGTTCCCGGCGGCCTGGATCCGCCCGAAGGCGATGATCAGGCACACGACCAGGATCAACAAGGGCAGCAGAATCATGGCCTCGAGCGAGAGGGCCCCCTCGTCGCGGCCGGCGCGGTGGCGCCAGCGGGTCAGGAGTTGGGTGTTCACGGCGTGGTGATCCGTTCGGTCGCGGCCTCGGCGTGCTGGCGGATGGGCAGCGTCAGCCCGGGCACGACGGTGGCGACGTGCCCGGTGACCTCGATCCTCACCGTCTGGCCGCGGCTGCCGCCGACATGGGCGTCGGAGATGCTGCCGCCGGCCCGGTTGAGGAAGTCGCGGGCTTCGGCCGTGCCGGTGCTGATGCTGGCCCCGCGGACACGCGCGCGCTCCACCCCCTGCTGGGCGGCAGCCAGCGCGACGTTGCGCGCGTGCCACCACAGGCCCACGTGGACAGCGAAGAGGATCAGCAGCAGCACGGCCGGGAAGACGACCATGAGCTCGAGGCTGAGCGCACCGCGGTCCCGCTCCCGGGCCGCGCGGGCCAGGGAGCGGGACCAGCGGCGCAGCGCCGAGGTCACTTGATGGCGTCCTTCTTCTCGTTGACCTTGGCCAGGAGAACGGCGGCCGCGACACCGGCGATGACCACCAGGGCGCCGACGAGGATCATCGCCTCGATGCTCATCCCTCCGCGGTCCTCCTCGCGGGCCTGCTTCAGACGGGCCATCACGTCCTGGGCGCGCACCGAAAGCGCCGTCCAGATCGGGTCGTTGAACATGGAGTTACCTCACTTCAGGTGGGTTTGGGCTAGCTGGCCATGATGCGCGTGAGCGCGGGGTAGCCGATGTAGGCGGTCATGATCACGACCAGGACGGAAACGGGCATGATCATGCGCTCGCTGGCGTCGTTGGCCTTGGCCTTGGCTGCGGTGAGCAGGGCCCCGGACAGCGAGCGGGCCTGTGCGCCGAGGGTCTCGCCGACCGCCGCGCCTTCTTCGCCGGCGATCGAGATGATGTCGGCCGGTGCGCCGAGTTCGGGGACGTCGAGCTCGATCGAGAGCCGCTTGAGGCCCTCCCAGGGGCTGATGCCCTCGAGTTCGGCGCGGGTGATCGCGTCGCGGATCTTGGTGAAGACCCAGCCCTCGCCGACCTCGGCCGCGCGCTTGAGGGCCTGGGTGGGGGCGGCGTCCGCGGCCCGCTCCAGCTGGACCAGGCGCAGGTAGGCCTTGATGGCGTGCCGGAAGTCGGCCCGTACCTCGGTGGCGCGCTGCTTGGCGTGCACGTCCGGCACGAACCAGAAAAGGAGGGCAAGGACCAGGCCAGCGGCGGCAGGCACGGGCAGCGGCAGCGGGTAGCCGGCCAGGGCGGCCATGGAGACCACGATCGTGGGCAGCAGCAGACCGTACAGCGCGAGGGCGACCTTCATGCCCACGTGTTTGGTGGGGGTGCGGCCGATCAGCTCGAGCTCCTGGCGCGGCAGCCGCAGGGTGCCCTCGCCGGCCGCGCGCAGCAGCGCGGCGCCCACGCGCTCCAGCCCCGTGGCCGGGGTCCCGTCGATGCGCACCGGCTGGAGGTTCTCCAGGCGGGATGCGTCCATGCGGGTCAGGACGTCGCCGACGTCCGGCCGGCCGGGCCGCAGGCCCCGGTAGAAGACGACCAGGCCGAGCCCGACTGCGACGCCCGCGATGACGGCGTAAGGGGAGATCACCGGGCGGCCTCCTTCTCGGTGGGGGTACGGTCCGCCGAGGACAGGAACCGCGGCGACGGCTCGATGACCGCCATCCGACGCATCCAGATCTTCACCAGCACGAACCCGATCCCCAGGCCGACCAGCACCAGCTGGCCGACCGGGCTGGTGTAGGGCTCCACATACGCCCCGGACAGCATCGACACCGCGAAGATCACCAGGCAGAAGATCGTCACCCAGCGGTCGTTCGTGCGCGGCTTCTGCCGGTCGGCCTCCACCTCGCGCCGGGAGAGGACCTCTTGGGAGAGCGCCGAGGCCAGGTCGTTCAGGGCCCGGCCGAGACCGGCGCCGCGGTCCTCGACGTGCAGGATCAGCAGGGCGGCGACCTCGTCGCAGATCGCGTCGTCCATCTCGTCGGCGAAGGCCCGGTAGGCGTCCTGCGGCAGCCAGCCGGCTTGCAGCCGCGAGACCAGGCGGGTGACTTCACCGGTGATCGGCTTGGGCACGGTCTGCAGGCTGCGCTGGATGCTCTGCTCCAGGCTCACACCGACGGTGTGGATGTCCGACAGCCGGCGCACCCACTCCTCGACCGCCTCCAGGCGCGCGATCTGCTCCTTGGAGCCGGAGCCGGGGTTGAGCAGCCAGGGCAGCCCCATCACGATGACCGCGGTCACCACACCGCCCATCGGCCACGAGCTGAACAGCCACACTCCGAGTCCCAGGACCAGGGCGCCGGCCAGGCGGGTACCGCGCTTGGCCCACCAGGCCGACGACTGGGAGGAGTTGGGACCCAGGCCGAGGGAGGCGCGAAGGCGCTGCTCGAGGCGGCTGCGGCGCCGGGCAGGGCCGGGTGCCCAGCCGATGCCGCCGGCGACGGCCATGAACAGTCCGGCGACCACCATGACGGCGGCCAGGGCGGCGATCAGGGACGAGAGCGTGAGCGTCATACCGGCATCACGGTGCTCAGCCGGTCCTCCCAGGCCCCCCAGGGCTGCATCAGCAGGCTCCGGTCGAAGCCCACGCGCTCGATGTCGGCGAGGTAGGTGCCGGAGGGCATCATCTGCGGGACGGCCCGCGGTTCACGGCGGCCGTCCTGCTCGCGCGGCGCGAAGATCATCTGGTGGGACGGGCGCCCGTTCTCGCCGATCCCGGTGATCTCCATGACGTGGGAGACGAACCGGTGCTTGCGGCCCGGGCGACCATTGGCGTCCACGAGCTCGGTCTCGTCGACCAGCCGGATGTAGATGACCAGGTCCACGGCCTGCGCGATCAGACGCAGCGCCAGCTGCTCGGACATGCCGATGCCCGCCTCCAGGCACAGCGTGGTCAGTCGCTCGATGCTCAGCAGCGCGCTGCGGGCGTGCAAGGTGCACATACTGCCGCCCTCGCCCTCGTTCATCGCGTGGAGCATCGGGACGACTTCCTTGCTGCGGACCTCGCCGACGATGATGCGACGCAGCGACATACGCAGCAGCTGCGGGAAGAGATCCGACAGGGTCAGCTCACCCATGAGCCGGCCGTCCGGGCCGCGCTCGCCGTTGGACTCGCGTCCCTCGTAGGCGACGACCTCGGGGCCGTCGGGGTCCTCGTGGAGGTAGAGCTCGTACTCGCTCTCCAGGGTGCCGACCCGCTCGGTCCGCGGGATCTCGCGGGCGGCCGCGCGCAGCAGGGACGTCTTTCCTACGCCCTGGGAGCCGACGATCACCACGTTCTTGCGGGCCTGGACGGAGGCCTTAATGAAGGCGGCGAGGGTGGAGTCGATCGACCCCAGCTTCACGAGATCGTTCAGGCCCTGGCCGCGGGTGCGGTGGCGGCGGATGACGACCTGCGGCCGCGGCGTGATCCCGTACGAGGCGGCGAGACGGGAACCGTCCGCCAGCCTCATGTTCAGGTTCGGGGTCGCCGGGGTCAGCGCGCGCTCGCCCTGGCCGCCCATCCTCGCGATGTGGTTGATCAGCCGCACGAGCTCGGCGTCGCTGGGGGCGATCGGCTCCCACATCTGCGAGGGCCGGTCCGAGTAGTCCACACGGACGCGGTCGCCGTTGATCAGGATGTTCTCGACGTTCGGGTCGTCGAGCAGCGGCTGCAGGCGGCCGGCGCGGAAGAGCTCGTCGAAGACGGCCTTGCGCAGCTGGTTCTCCTGCTCCACGGTCAGCGGAGGCTGGCCCGTCGCGGCGTACTTGATCGCCCACTCGCTGACGGTCTCACTGATGATCTTGATGCCGTGCTGGCGCCGGTCCTCGTCGCTCATCGTGCCGTCGGCGGCCGCGGCCTGGCTGACCTTCAGGCTCGCCTGGTGCCGCAGCTCCGCGATGACCTCGTACGCCACCGGCAGCGTGCTGAAATACCCGCCGGGCGCCGGGGACTTCGCGGTCTCCGCGGCTGCGGGGGCCACGGGGGCCGGCATCGCGGCCGGGGAGGCCGATCCGGGCGCGGCTGTGCGGCTGATGAGTGCCTGCGCGAATGCGGCGTCCAGGGACGACGCGGGGTCGGGCAGGCCAGGGCCCGCCGGGTTCACAGTCATGGTTCCTTCCTTCAGCCCTGGACCGGTGCGGGCCGCGCGAGCTGGATGCGCCGCCGGGTGACGATCTCGTGGATCCGGTCGTGCGCCGTCCGGGCCGAGCGCAAAAGGCCCCGTCCGGACTTCTTGAACGCGCCGTGGGTGAGGACGTCCGCGGTGTCGGGGTCCCACTCCAGCGCCGCGTAGGCCGGGGTCTGGAGCCACTGCTGGATGTTGCTCGAGGACAGCGAGCCCTCCTCCACGATCAGCAGCCCCAGCGCGTCCGCACCGGTGCCGTGTTGCGCGAGCTCCTCGCGCAGCACCCGCACGGCCGGCCTCGTGGCGAGCACCGAGGCCTGCGTCGAACGCACCGTCAGCAGGACCACGTCCGCAGCCCGCAGCAGCGGCGCCGGGTAGACCGTGGTGCTCAGCCGCGTCTCGGACTGGGCCACGATGCGTCCGGCGTCGATGATGACGTCATAGCCGTGCCCATCCATGACAGCGATCAGCTCGGCGATGGCATCCCAGGTCCGGGCCATCGACGGGGCCTGCGCCGGATCGGTCAGCCCGGGCAGGAGCATGCGCTTGCCGCTGTGCTCCTGGTCTAGGGCGACCCAGTGCCGGCGGAACTCCGTGGCGAGGGCGTGCGGACCTTGCCGCTCGGCGGCGGCCAGGCGGTGCAGCCCGACCTGGGCCGAGCCTTCCCCTTGCAGGTAGCCGACCCTGATCGTGCCCCCGGCCGGGTCAGCCTCGACCAACAGCGACGGGCGGGGCGACGACAGCGCAAGCGCCAGGGCCGAGACGGTGACCCCGCAGGACTTACCGGAAGCCAGAGCGATAACGGACATCAGTGCTTCGCCTTCAGCACGATCGAGGCACTGCCGCTGGCCGCCCACGCGGCCAGGGTCGCGCTGCTGTTCCCAGTCGTGGCGACGTCCACGACGCGCGCGCCGTTGGCGTCCGCGTCGCCGACCCGGGTGACGACGGCCGGCTGGCTGTCGGGCCCGGCGTTCTTGCCGTCTGCCTTGCCGTTGGCGCCGGCGCCCTGGGCGTTGCCGTTGCCGCCCTGGGGGGTGTAGACGACGGTCACCTCATCTCCGGGCTCGAGCTGCCGCGACGGCAGCTGGCCAGGCTTGGCGAGAATGCCCACGACGTCCTTGCCCTGGGTGAGGCTCCCGGTCTCCCGCACGGAGTCCTTCGTCACCAGGATCCCGGCCGGGATGTCCGCGGCCGCCGCCTTGCCGATGATCGCCTTCTTCTCGGACACCGGCACCGGGTGCAGCGCTGCGTCGCGTGAGACGTGCGCGATGACCAGGTCCGAGGGCTTGATCACGGCACCGGCGGGTATGGGCTTCGCCGTGGCGATCACGCTGACGCGGTCACCGGCATCATTCACCAGCCACACCGCGATCAGCGCCCCCACCGCCGCCAGGGCCAGGCCGGCCCCCATCACGACGGGACGGCGCCGTCGGCGCGGTGCGTCCTGGGTGATCGGCAGCGGCCCCGCAGGAGCCTCGGAGGCGGCCCCGCCCTTGTCTCGCTTCGCGAACTTCGTCGCCATCTCTCTTGTTCCTCGTACTAGTTGACGACCTGCAGCTCGCCGACGCGTGCCGCAGTCTGTGCCGAGCGGGTCTGGTTGGGTAGCGTCCCGGTCTGGCCGTTCGTGGCCGTCCAGGTCACCACCCACGTTGTGGTGGCCGTGATCTGGTATTCGCCGACCTTTGTGTAGCGGTAGCCGCAGTCCGGCGAGTCCTTCTTGCCGAGGCTCGGGTCGTACGGCGTGCCCGGGCTGGCGCAGTGGACGCTCTTCCCGTCGCCCATGTTCCAGTCGATGCCCGTCACCTTCGCCGTCGCGGTGACGGACAGCCCGCCGGCCGACGCCGTGGTCGACTGTGGACCCCAGGTCGTTTCCGACTTCTCCACCCACATCCACACCGGCATGCCGATCAGGCCCTTGCTCCCGGGCGGCGGAGCACTGCCGACCTTCGGTGCCTCGAGCTTCATCTTGCTGAACGCCTGCTGCGCCAGTTCGGCGGCCGAGGGCGGGCGGACCACGGCGCCCGGGGGCGCTGCCGGGAAGTACGAGCTGCCGATGTTCGCGCGCCCGTTGCTATCCATGCAGTTGTGCGACCAGATCGCGCCGCCATCGCTAGGGCTGTGCCCGTCCCACACGGGGTCATCGGCGGGCGGCGGTGGTTCTCTCAGCTGCCAGTAGCAGCCAGCGCCGTCGTAGTCGCCCACGCCGTCGATGTGACAGGCCGGCGTGTCGCGAGAGGGCTCTCCATTGGTGCAATTGGCTGCTCCGCCACCACTGTCTGAGCCACCCCCTCCGCTTCCTCGGGAGCCGCTCTCGCTGCTGCCTCCGCCTCCGCCGCCCGTGGAGCCCTTGGTGTGGACGCCCGTGCAGATCCAGGTGCTCTGGCAGCCGCGCACGTCGGTCTCGCCGCCGTCAGCCCATGCGGGGACGGGCACGAGGAGGCTGGCGCACAGCACGACAGCAGCCCAGGCAGCCGCTGCCCAGATCCCCTTTACCCGCACGGCTTGTCCAGCTGCTGGACGTCGACGACCTTCCACGCGTCTCCCACCGTCCGGAGAGAGACCGTCGTCTGGAAGCGCGTCAGACGCTCCTTCGGAAGCGGCACCGCCTGCCCGCTCTTCTTGTTCTGCAGGACCCACCGGGAGACGTCGGTGCAGTCCGCGATCGTCGCCTTCTTCGGCTTCTCGTCAAGGCTGAGCGCCGACACCTTCGGGTCGACCTTGACCTCGCCCTTGATGACGTTGCCGTTGTTGTACAGGGTCGCCAGCTCGCCCAATGCCTTGCTCAGCGCTTTGTCGAAGGCGTACTTCTCAAGGTCGGTGCCGACCGGGCTAGCCTTTGCGTAGGCCTGTATCTGAGCATCCCAGTATTTCCGGTAAGCCGTGGTCACCTCGCCCTTGACCGCTTCCTGCGGGTCGGCACTGGCCGACGCGCTCGATGCGGCAGAGGCCGGCGTGCTGGCGACGGGGTCGTCCCCCAGCGACTCGTCCTTCGCCTTGCCGCCACAGCCACTGAGCAGGGAGACACCGGTCAGCGCGGCAGCGCCCAGCGTGACTGCGCGCAGGCCGCGACGGGTCCGGCCACGATCGGCCGTCGATATTGCCATGAGCGATATCTCCTCAATGAATGCTGTTCGGAGAGCGTGTCTATTACATGAATCTGGCGAGGGTTCAGAGCGCCGGGTGCCCTGTGAATACCGTCGGCCGAAAGGCCCCGGTCCGGTCAGGGCCCGTGACGCAGGGCGGAACCCGCATTCAGGAGCGTGGTGCCGGGCGACGGGCGGCGGCCATTGCGGAGCGGAGCTGTCCCTCGCTGACCTCGAGGAGCTTCGCGGCGAGCGGCACATGGTGTTCGTGGAGCGTGGACTGGCCCCGTTCGATCCGGGACCAACGGGCCTGAGCGATGCCGAGCGCTGCGGCCAGGCCGCGCTGGCTCATGCCCTTGCGCGCGCGCAGCCAGTACAGACTGCGGGTGGAGTCGTCCTCCAGGAGCGCCGAGAGCGGGACATCCAAGGCCGAAGCGAGGGCTGTGAGCGTGCGGAGCTCCGGGGTGCGTTTCCCCCGCTCGTACAGACATATGTGCGGGCCGGCTACCTGCGCGCCGTGCTCGCGGGCGTGGCCGGCGAGCTTGCGCTGCGAGATTCCGGCGGCGGTGCGCAGGGCACGCAGCGCCTCGGCATCGAAGCCGGCGACACCGCGACTGCTCACTGCGCCTCACCCTCCCCTGGGCAGCCCCTGCGTGACGCACCACCAGGCGGCGGCGCACAGCCGCGACCAGCGCCGCCGCGCACGCGGGCTGGGCTGCGATGATCACATTGCTGACGAGCGGGAGGATAGCCGCAGATCGGACGGCCCACTGCATCCGGGGAAGCGGTCCCGGGGTGGAGAATGCCTGGAAATGATCTTGATTCGTACCGCGGACACCCTCGGCTGTATTGGCCGGTGACGGGTCGATACGCATACAGTCCTCTCCCCCCTGCGTCCCCATGCCGTACTGAATCCGACCGACTCGGACTGATTCTGATCGGTAACTTACCCGACCTTGACACGGCCGTTTGTGCACGTCAAGGAAGATTAGGCTTGCCGCTTTACCCATCTGGGCGGTATGCCTGATCTGGCTTATTGGGGCCAAAAGTCCTGCTTATTGATGACCGCTCACCAACCGTTGCGTCAGCGAACCTGGAGCTGCTGTCCCGTCAGCTTCGGTGCGGAATTGCGTCGTTACGGGAAGGTTGGGTCAACCAACTGTCGACAGCCGAGAATGGGCCGCCCAACGACCGCGGTCGCCAACGCGCCACTCAACGGTAAAGGCGCTGCACGCAGGGTTGTGGTGCACGTCACCGCGCGTGACTCCGGCTGTGGCTCGACCCCGGTCCTGCGGTTCGCCACCCGGCGCAGCCCATAGAGAAGCCCCGACCCAAGTTTGCGTCTCGGGGCCGGGGCCTGTGCAGCGTACGAACCGCGCGTCCCTAACGCAAAGCGTGCAGTGCGTGAGCCTGCGCCGACTGCCACGGGGATCCCCGCCAGCGGGCCGGCGCAGCGCCAGGTCACGCCCCATGGGGGAGGCCTTCGGCTTCAGTGCCGAACGGCAGCGCCTCCGGCGCTCCGACCTTCCGGTCGCCGGCTGCCTCCGCCCCGTCTCCTACGCAGGCCGCGGTGACGATTGCCCCGGCGTTCGTCGTCCCTGCTGGCCGATGCAGCATTTTCTAGATGCTCATTGGGGCCAGGGCGTTTGGCGGACCAGCCGGTCCCATTCCTGATCAGCCCGGCCGGGTACGACTCGCTCGGCGGCAGCCCAGCAAGCGACGAGCTCCTCGAAGATGGGGGTATCGCTGGAGCACGGCGACGTGGCCTCGCACTCCGGAGCGACGACCGGCATCGGCCGTACAGCGATCGTCGTCATACAGGCTCAACGCTTCCAGCGGCGGTCAGGTCACCGGCGCCGCGCTGGAAGGCGCCAGCCCCCGGTGAAGCCCCGAGCGCGCACTTGGCAGGACGCGTATCGCTCCCGATCTCTGCGTCGGACGCGGACCCGGCCTCGAGGCCTGCGGTCGTCATCTACCGGAGGCCGAAGGGCGCTCCGGACCTGCTGCTCCGCCCTCCAGAAAAACTCGTGCACTCCCACTGTCACACCATGCGCCTTCCGCACACCTGTAGCAGGTGAGAACGGAGATCACCCCGAGAGCACTGGGGTGCCCATGACACGTGGAGGAGCCTTGCGCGCCCTCCACCTTGAAGGAGAAGACAGATGAACATACGCCGGAAGGTCGCCACGACCCTGGCCACGACCGTCTTGGCACTCGGTGGAGCCGCGGCGATGGCGCCTACGGCCTCGGCGGCCGGCGGCCCCGGCCGTGAGGCATGCAGCAGGTCGTTTGACCACGTCGAGTACGTCCGTACCGAGAGCGGGGTCAACCTCCGTACCGGTCCGGGGACGGGTTACTCCTCCCGCGGCCTGCTGTACGACTGGACGCAGATCTACGTCGGCTGCTTGTCCTCCTCGGGGTACGCCTACGTGCAGGTGTACTCCGGTTCCCACTCGGGCGAGTACGGCTGGGTCGCGAACGACTACATCACCGGGCTCCTCAATCTTGACTGAGCTCGGTAACGCACGGAGCCCCCACCACGTGCCTTAGCAAGGGTTCCGTATCAGAAGCGGTGGAGCCGGCGGACACGCCTGGCTCCACCCCGTGTTTGCTTGGACCACAAAGACCCCTAAGAAGCCGTCTCGCTTCTACGGTGAGTGACGGGGGCTGATGCGGTGCCAGCTTCGGTCGCTGGGTGGTCAGGGGCTGTCTTCGGCCGCTGTCGAATAGGCGGATCATGTGTCCAGTCGGGTGTTTTTCGCTCTTTGCTGGTGATCTGTTCTGGGGGTGGCGGACGGTGCTGGTAGTGGCGGGACGGTGTCCGTGTCGCTGGCGTTGGGCCGCGCCCTCGTCCTGTTGGTGGGTGGTGATCCGCCGTGGCCGTGATCGGGAATGTCGCCGCGAGCCGCTATCACGAGCTGGTGGCCTCTTCGCTTCATGAGGTCGAGGTGCACTCGCGTGCTCAGTGGGCGTTGGGGGATGCCGCGCTGGAGATCGAGCCGATGCGTGAGTGGGGCGGTCACGGGCGGGTTCCCGAGGACGGGCAGAGCGTGGAGGAGGCGCTGACGTTCTTCGCGGAAGACGTGGGGTTATCGGCGTCGACGGTTCGTACGTACCGGTGGGTGGCGGCGAAGTGGCCGGCCGAGCGGCGGGTAGCGGGGGTGTCGTGGGAGGTCCACAGGATCCTGGCCTCGGCCGAGGACCCGTTCGAGGTGATCGCGCATCCGCCGCTCAATGAGCGTACGGGGCGGCGGTCGTGGGATGGGGAGGCCGCGAAGCGGGTGGTGGGCTGGAAGACGTCCACGCCGGTCACGGTGGAGGAGAAGGTCGACGCTGTTGCCGAGCTGGTGCGGGATGAGACGGTGGCCTGCCGGGTGGCGGTCGATCTCCTCAAGCGCCGGGAGGTGGCGTTCGTGGCCATGCGGGACTCCGGCGCTCGTTACATGGTCAACGAGATCCAGTTCGAGCAGGCTGATGAGGACGACGGACTCGACGAGGAGTTCCAGGACGTCCTGGCCCGCGAAGGCGACGACGGCGAGGACGAGCGTTTCGACGACCCGGCCACCGTCGTACGCCGCTGGCACCGGCAGATGGAGTTCGCCGATTTGATGGCGGTCTGCCAGGGCTTCATCGCGGGAGCCACCCGCCTGGTGCCGAAACTGCGGGGGCACGAGTTCACCGACCGGCAGCACGAGCAGGTCGGAACCGTCCTGGAGAAACTGCGCGCTACCGCCGACTGGATTGAAACGGCCGTGGCCACCGGCCGCACCGATCTGGACGAGGCCCTCGCCCAGCTGCTGCGGGGGCAGTAGCCATGCGGGGCCTGCCCGCCCACGTTCATGGCGAAGCCGTACGCAAGGCGCTGGTCGAGGCGCGGCCGGCCGGAGCCAGCCTGGCCCAGCTGTGCCGCTCGACCCGCCGTACCCCCTCCCAGGTATGGACCGGTATCAAGTTCCTGCGCAGGGTTGCCGTGAAAGAGGGCCTGCCGCCGGTGACGCACTCGCGCTCGGAGGGATTCCAGCTGTCGGAGGACCCGGAGATCTGGGTCGCTTACGAGCGGGCGATCTTCATGACGGAACTGCACCGGATCACCAACGTCATCACCGGGATCATCGCCCCGCACGCTCGGCGCCAGCCCTCGGACGAGTGGGTCCGCCTGGTCCTGGAACAGCTCGGCGGGGTCAAGGCCACCCTCGAAGTCCTCACCCGCATGGAACGATAGGACGCCGCTGACGTGCGCAAACGCTGCTATCCCTCCGACATGAGCGACGCGGAGTGGTCGTTGATTGAACCCCTGCTCCCGCCGCCGGCCAGCACCCTGCCCACCGGCGGCCATCCGGAGGTCTACGACCGGCGTGACGTCGGTACTGGTGGGCCGTCGGCGAGGTGTCCGCAGGTGCGAGTCCTTCTCCGACGGCCCCCAGCCCAAACGACGCATGCGACTTTCATCGCACGTCGCTTTCCAGTGACTACCCCGTGATCACTGAGTCCGGCTGTGGATTTCCTCGTGACATGGCTTGCAGGTCACGAGGGTCTTGCGGCGCCGTTTCGCCATCAGTCCGACCCATTCAGGACGATCAGGTCCCGGCTTACCGAGGTCGGCGAGCTTGGCGACGTGATGAACTTCCATCGCGCCTGTTCGCCCGCACCACTCGCACCGCCCGGCGAGGAGCCGGTGGACCAGCTGCCTCCGTCGGATGGACACCGGTGGTGCTTGACGGTCGGTCAGAACCGCTTTCTCCTGCCGTCTCAGTGGAATGCCGCCGAACCGCGCGACCAGCGGTTTCCTCCCGCTGCGTTCGACGCGGGCCTCGAAGCACGTGCGGAGCCCGTACGGAGTGACGGTCTTGGCCTTGTACTTCCGGGCCATCTTCGCCACCGACGAGCGGTGCTTGGCTGCCAACGTCATCAACATCGAGGTCTCCATCACCCACTGCAACCGGTAGAGCCGAAAGACGTCTCCAGCCAGCAGGTAGTACTGGACGATGCCCCTGTACTCGGCCCCGTAGGTGCTGACGATGACGCGGTCGTCCTCGTTCACCAGTTTGGACCGATACGCGGGTTTGCCGCGTTGCATGTACGGAGCGGCCTTCGCCGATACCACCGAACGGGGTACATGCAGACCGATCGTCCCATTGACAGCTCGCCGTCCACGGGTGATCTTACGGTCGTTGTACCGTGCGGTGATCTCGTAGCCGAGAAACTTCGCCGCCTTGGTTCTGGCATGCGTGACGAGCGTTTTCTCCCGCGAGAGTTCCAGTTTCAGGGTCGCCTGAAGGAACTCGGCGAGACGCTCTTTGATCTCCTCGGCCTCGGCCTTCGGCCCGACAAACCCGAGCAAAGTGTCATCGGCATAGCGGACATACCGCAGTCGCCGATACTCAGGATCTTGAGGATTCTGAGAAGGCATGCTCCAGAGCTGCTTACGTAGCTCGCGAGCCGACACCCGGTCACCTCGCATGCGAGCCCGGCGAAGCCGCTCCCACGTGCGGGGATAGGCCGGGTTTCGGGCCTTCACCCTTCCTCGGGTGTATTCCGGAATCAGAACCTTCTCGACGAACTCATCCAACTTGTGCAGGTAGATGTTGGACAGGATCGGGGATACGACTCCGCCTTGCGGACTGCCGCTCAACGTGGCATTCCAGACCCAGTCCTCCATGTATCCGGCTTGGAGCATGTTCCGCATCAGCCGCAGGAACCGGTTGTCTTGGATCTTCTCGCCCAGAATCCCAAGCATGACCGAGTGGTCAAGCCGGTCGAAGCACTGGGCAATGTCTCCTTCGACGAACCAGACCGTCCCTTTCCAGGTGTTCACCACATCTCGCAGAGCGGTGTGGCACCCCCGTCGGGGACGGAAACCGTGTGAGGAGTCGGAGAACGTCGGCTCGTAGTACGCCTCAAGGAGCAATCGCACCACTTCACCGACGAGCTTGTCCGACCACGGCGGCAGGCCAAGCGGACGCAGCTTCGCGCTGCCCCGCTTCTTCGGGATGTAGACCCTCCTGGCTGGGCTCCACCGGTACCGCTCGTGGCGGAGAGCATCGATGATGCGCTCGATCTTGCCCAGCGACATGCCGTCCACGGTCTCCCCGGTGGCCCCAGGCGTCATCGCCCCCTTGTTGGAGTACAGACGTCCGTAGGCCATCAGATACAGCTGCGGGTTGAACAACTGTCGATACAGCTCATCGCACGGCAGACCACGTCTGCCGCGCTCACGGAGGACACTCAGCACCGTTTCGGCGTTCTGCATTACGCATACCTCCCGGTTTCCGCGTGTCCGATCACCTGGCCCCCTTCGCCCTGCGGATGGTCTTCCCATCCTCCTTGGCCGGTCGTGACGCCGGCGACTACTACGGGGCCTCCGTCGCCCTAGGGTTCTCACCCCTTAGGCGATCCCGTGTTCGTCCCTGTCATACGTGATAGCGCGACTTAGGCGCCCCACTCATCTCCTTGAATGCCCTCACTGGGCATCGCTCCACACTCTGAAGGTTGCATCGAGTCATCCACTACCTCGACGCAGAGTGCGGCACCGGTTTCAGGCGCTTTTCCGGTGGACTCAATTTTTAGTCTCCTGGAGATTGGGGTTCAGGCAGTTCAGCTTTCGCCATATCGCACGGGTCCCGCGATGCACCGTCCCGAACGCCTGGACCCGGCCATCGCTTTCCTGGCATGCTGCGGTCCCCTTCACCTTTCGGATCCAGGTAAGCCATTGGACCCAAGAACCTCCCTTCAAGTTCCTCCCGGCTGGACCGGGGATATGACAGGGCGCCTCACGGCGCACTGGACGGGATCCGGTATGTCAACCGGACGGGCTGCCAGTGGCGCGCGGTCCCATGCGACTTGCCTCCCTGGCGCACGTGCTACCGGTGGTTTCGCAAATGGCACGCCGCCGGGGTGACCGCCCGGATCTGCGCCGAGCTCCACGAGCGCGTGAGGGTACGGGAGGGGAAGAACCCACGGTCGGTGACCGTGATCGTGGACTCCCAGACGGTCAAAGCGGACGCTACCGTCCCCCGGGCGACGTCCGGCTACGACGCGGGGAAGAAGGCGACGGGTCGCAAGCGGCACCTGGCCGTGGACACCCGCGGCCTGCCCGTGATGACGATGGTCACCCCGGCCAGCCTCCACGACGCGCACGCCGCCCGCGACTTCCTCTTCCGGCTTCGCTTGGCTCACCCCGAGGTGACCCTGGTCTGGGCGGACTCCGCCTACGGCGGGGAACTGGTCACCTGGGCCAAAGACCGCCTCCGCCTCACCCTCAAGACCGTCAACCGGCCCAAGGCCAAGGGGTTCGTGCTCCTGCCCAAGAGGTGGGTGGTAGAGCGGTCAATTTCATGGATTATGAGGGCTCGCCGGAATTGCCGCGACTATGAGCGTTTACCCCAACATGCCGAAGCCCACCTGGCCTGGACCACTATGGCGTTGATGACACGCCGCCTGACCAAACCCGTGGCTTCCTGGCGCGAGCCCAAGCCCCCACCACCCGCACTGGCTTCGCCGCTGCCGAGGATCCGTCTGCGCCCTTGGAGTGTCCGCCTCGCTCCCGCACCCCGGTGACCGGGCGGCCCGCGCGACAACGACTGTGGGCGGTGCACAGCGTTTTCCCTGCCCACCCGCTTGCCGCGCGTACTCGCCGGAGCGGCTGGGCCCGTGGACAGGCGGCAGGACCAGCCGGCCATAAACGGAGAAGGGCTCGGCCTTGAGGTAGTGGGCGATACGGAGCCGGCGCGCTGGGTCGCCCGGCTCCATGCCGATGCCCTACCCCGGCTTCATGAGCAGCATCACCTTGATGTGGTGTAGGTCAGGGCCACGCAGCCATTCCCCCCGGCCCGGCCGGCCGAGGAAGAACTTTGCTGTCCGTCTCCTGCGTAATTGTTGCCTGCCCCATTGCCACCTTCACCGCCCTGCCCGGCCAAGTAGGAGCAGTAGTGCACCGGCACCGAACCTCCCGTACCGCCCCGTCCCGGTTTGTTGCGGTAGCCGTGCTGACCGCGCCTGCCGTCCTGGCCAGATGTGAGGACACGATCGGTGCCGTGGCACACGCTTCTCGGCCCGCTGCCGCCTGCCCCGGGGTGCCCTCCGTTCCCGCTTTGCCAGTGTCCCGACGCTTCGCCGCCCTGCCCATGCCCGCCATGCCGGGCAATCGCCACAAGCTCCGGCCAGCTCTGGTCCACGGCGACACCGGAGTCGGTCCCATTGTTGCCGGGTCCGCCGTTGTCGTACTTGCCCTCTCCGCCCGGGCCTCCCCAGCCGCCCTGGCCGACGACGATCTTGAGCTTGTCTCCGCCCTTGACGGTGGCCACGCACGACGCCCCCGCCCCGCCGCCGCCGCCCCCGCCGCCGGCACCGCTGAGGACACCACCGTTGTTGCCGCCCCCGCCCCCGCCGCCGCCCCCGCCGCCCACCGCCACTACATGGATGCGGCTGACGCCGTCCGGCACCGTGAAGGAGTGGTTACCAGGTGAGTCGAACGTCGTGACGACGGGGGCCAGGGCCGCCGATGCGGAACCCGGTACCGTCAGCAGGGACACAGCCGCCACCGCGGAGACCAGTGCCGCGCACCGTGACCGCCTTGTGGGAAGCAGCCTCACAAAGAACCTCCTCGAGTATGGTCAAAACGCCTCTCTCCCCGATGCGTCGGCTCAATGGCCTGTGACATCGCTCCATCCGGGGGCGCTCGGAACGCGTCCGGGCTGTTGTGCTTCGCGCTTGCGGAATGCCTCCGCCGAGGCGGTGGTGGTCCCGCCAGGCCACACCGGCTGAAAGCCGTCAGGGGCCTGGCCTCTTGCGGTGACGATTCCGGCTGGGGAGCTGTCACCCGCCCGCTGACGGAGTGCACGTAGCGGGAACGATGTCGGGGAGGGCGGCCGCCGTGATATCGCACAGAGTGCTCTTGACATCGGCCTGCGCGGGCGTGGCGCTGGCCACGCTTCCCAGAGCGAGCACAACGCCCGCGGCGACGGCGGCGGCAGTGCGACGGACAGTGTTGATGGTGACCTCCTGAATGGTGTGGCGGCGGTAGCCGCGCGTAAGCACTGGGGAATCTCTCCCGGCTTTTGATCCACGACACGTCCAACCAGGGGTGTGCGGCAGTATCACCGGGGCGCACCAGGAAGTTCACGCTCCACTCGCCGCGCGAGCGAGCCTGCACTGTACTGATCAAACCCGGCAGTTCTGACAGCATCGACTGGCTCGGCGAGCACCTGCGCGAAAACGGCCTCGAAACCCCGGGACCATGCCCTCCACCGCCTGGACCTCGCCCTCGATGTCCCTGGGAAAGGGCCTGATCGACGTCGCCCCGGGTCTCTACGGCACGTTTCCGCCGCGTCCCGGTTAGCCTCCTTGAGGACCGCCGACAGACCGCAGGCAGCGAGAGCTGCTGATGCGTATCGAGGTGGGTGAGCTCACCGCCCAGGGCATCCCTCGGGCCTCCCGACCCGGCCGAACTACTCAGAGCGAGGATGCGTCACAGCTTCTAACCCCAGAGCCGAACGGCGGGGCCGCTCCCGGAGACCGTCATAGGGCAGTAGTGAGCCCTGCGGATCCGCGACGGTCCACCCTTCCGGCGCCAAATTCGTACCCTCTGCCCAGGACCGTTCCAGTGGATGCTGCCTATGAGGGCGCTTCCG
Organism: Streptomyces sp. XH2; assembly: GCF_049725035.1. Lineage (NCBI taxonomy): Bacteria > Bacillati > Actinomycetota > Actinomycetes > Kitasatosporales > Streptomycetaceae > Streptomyces > Streptomyces sp. XH2. The sequence goes on from NZ_JBMMMZ010000016.1 coordinate 167,546, forward strand.
AGATCAGCGGGCGGCCGACATCGGCGATCGCGTTCGCCGGGAACCCGTCGCGCAGCAGTGGCAAGGTCTTCCCGAAGTCCGCGAACAGCCCGCCTCCGTCGACGGGCCACAGCGTTGGGTCAGCGACGGGAACGCCTATGTAGGCCCGACCAGGACTGTCGTCCCAGGTCGGGTCGAGGACGCTCCCATCGGGGCGGACGACCCATGCGTGTGGGAGGTGGAACTCGGCCCCGCCCGCGTTGATCAGAGCGAAGCCCTCGGCGTACACCATGCCGTCTTCCTGATGGGCGGTGGCATAGCGGGCGGAATTGCCATAGCAGAGCCGGTCAGGCATACCGACCAGGTCCTCTGGGGGCGGCGCAGGGGCGAATCTGCGCCCAAGGGCGAGCAGCAGGTGAGCCGAGCTCTGATAGGCCCATTCCGGGCGGACGGCGTAGCCACGGTCGTGGAGTTCCACATGCTTGCGGATGAGATCGAGCAGGTCGTCCTCGGCAGCGACGACGGACGTGGATTGGGAGGCGCTGTTGGGCATGCTGCGGTACTCCTCCGGCGACTTTGTGCGATGCGGGTCTGAATCCTCTCGCATCCGCGAGTTTCGCCGGTGCAGAACCCAGCTTGCGCCCGTGCTCCCCATCGTTACGAAAGCTGCGGCGACGGACGACGCGTACGAACGACCGCCCGGACCGCCCGCCACAACCCCCGGATCAGCCGCCACAAGGCAACCGCGGCGCAGCCGACCGCGGCCACGCTCGCGGCCAGGCGCACCGCCGGCTCCAGCCACCCCGGCAGATGCAAGTAGCCGATGGTCAGTGCCGTTCCGATCAGGCTCAGGCTCAGCACCATCAGCACGCTGCTGTGTCCGATCACTCCGTAGGTGCGCTTGAGCTCCTCGAAGGCTTCCGGGTGGGCCTCCCGCCACCGCGTCGGCCGCTGTCGTGTCTGTTCACCGTGCATGTCCGTCTCCCGTCGCGTTGCGGTTGGTCCCGTTGTCGTCTCCGCCGCCCAGGACAGTGCGGGCGTGGCGCAGACCCTGGCGTAGTTCCTGCAGCTCCCGCCCGGCCTCGTCGAGCGAAGCGAGGGGCAGCAGACCGTCCGGCAGCGCAGGCGTCTCGGCGACCGTCACGGGCACGGGGTGCTCGTGACGGATCGCCGTCTCCAGCGCGGCCTCTTCGCGGTCGACCTCGACTGCTTGGTCGACGAGGATGGCCAGCGACTCCTCGTAGCCGAGTAGGAGCTCCCGGGCCTGGTCGTCGTCCTCAGCGAGAGGCACTAGGCCGGCCGCGTCCCACAGGAGCCTGGGGAGCATCGCCGCGGCGCGGATCAGCTCGTCCCGTCCGCTACCCCGGGCCAGGGCGCGCAGTTGCTGCTCATGCGCCAGCAGCTGGAAGAAGACCGGGGCGTACGCCGCGTTGTCAGCCACGATCCGGACACGATGGCGGGTGGCCTGCCGGAGACCCACCGGAACACCTTGGGCCATGGCGATGCCGAACAGCGCGGCCGCGATGAGGCCGGGCGGCCCCGGCAGTACCGACTTCGCGGGCTGCAAAGCAGCGATCGTGGCGACGGTGAACGCGGCGGCACGCGCCGCAGAGACCGGCCGAAGAAGGCCGATGCCCAAGCTCAGCACAAACGTGGGCGGCTGGCATCCCCACACGGCACGGCAGGCCCACCCTCCGGTGATGCCCAGGGTGGGGTCGAGGACGCCTGCTTCCCGCAGCAGGCCGGCCGCGCCGCCGGACGAAGCAGGCGAGGCGACGGCCTCCCAGCGAAACCATCCATGACGTGTGCGTTCCCGTACGAGCCGCAGCTCGGCAACAGCCGCATGGTTGATCGGCTGCCCAGGTTCCGTCGCCGCGTGGTAGCGCCGTGCCGTCTCCCGCAGGGCGTCGATCCAGACCACCTCGTCGCCGTCGAACGGCACGGGCGCGCCCGCCGTCACCGCCTGCCCTCCGCGCCCTGGCCGGAGGACGGGCAGGACTGCAGCACCTGGCGCAGCGCCGACTCCTCCGCGGAAGAGACCGACAGCCGGTACTTGGCCTTGACCCGCACCTGGGCCGAGGCGTACCAGCACAGGGCGTCGCTGCGCGGCGGCAGCCACTCGGAGGCGTCCTTGGCACCCTTGGCGGCATTCGTTGAGCCGTCGGCGGCCACCAGGTTCTCGGGGTCGTTCGCGAGGTTCAGTCGCTGCTCGGCGGTCAGCTCCCGGGCCCCGGTCTGCCACGCCAGGCCGAGCGGCACGATGTGGTCAATCTGTACGACGAGGGAGGTGCGCGGGCCTCGCTGGAAGTTGACGGTCTTACCCGTGTACCGGTCGTGCAGGACGCCAGCGAGGACGGTGCACCCGTCCATGTCGCGGACGACCCGGTCCAGATCCCTGGCCAGGATGTCCTCGCGGGTCGGGCAGTGGTTGTGTGACAGCTCAACCGTGCCGTTGTCGCTCCAGGCCGGCCCGAAGGCCTCGCGGCTGTATCCGGCCAGGGACGTATGGGGGCGCACCGGCAGCGCGTCCAGCTGAGCCACAGCGGGCGCTGCCTGCGCGCTGGAGGGCGAGGCCGCGAACGGAGCGCAGGCGGAGCAGGCCAGCACGCCGGCGAACACGAGGCCGGCGGCCAGGAGACGAGGAGGGGCCATGGCGAAGTTCCTGTTCGTATCGAAAGAAGCGCCGTCACCTCCTACAGGTGGAAAGACCACCGCCGGTGTGACACTCCGCCCCGAGATTCCCGGGGCGGATCCCGGACGGGTTCAGGTGAGACGTCAAAGGGGCGAGCGGAATCCCGATGGCCAATGTGTTGGGGTGTCGGCAGAGCGAAGGCCCGGCCGCATCCATCTTCGGTGCCGCAGAACCGCGTTGTCCCGGCTTCGGCGTCAACGTCCCGACTCGCCAGCCACAAGGTCAGCCGAGCTTGCCCTCGAAGGCGGAACGGGAGCCGTCCACGCCGACAGCCTCGATGGTCACCGGGCCGCCGACAGCGGACTGCGGAACCCGGAAGGTGACGGCCTGGGTGGCGGTACGGTGCGGTGCGATCGCGGCGTCGTGGTAGCCGTATACCGGGTGGACGGTGGCGGCCAGGTGCAGGTCCCGGCCGGTCAGGACGCGCAGCGTGGTGCCGAGTCCGCGCAGGGGGTCGCCGCCGCGATTGGCCACGCTCAGCTCCAGGTGCGCGGTCCGCTCTTCCCCTTCCCCGGTCACGGAGACCGTGGACAGGCGCAGCCCGCCGTGCCACTGTCCCAGCGGCGTGGCGCCCTGCCGGTCGCCGGCTCCCTCAGGCCCCTGCGGCTCAGGGGATGCGGCCGGCCGGCCCGGCAGCGGGCTTTCGAAGAAGAGGAGCTCCGGCTGGGCCAGGCCCTCCGGCGTAGCCTCCACCGTCACGGTGACCGGCTGGCCCTGGGCCTGGTCCGGGAACACCAGCCGCACCTCCTGGGTAACCGAGGCATTCGGCCCGACCCGCACCGGGGCAGCAGCCCCCGGCTTCGCCTGGGCCGCTGCGGCACCTGCCATGGGCCCGGCCTGGCGCCCGAGCGCCCCGTAGCGGGCGGTCAGCTCGGTCCGCGGTGCCGTCGCGATACGCGATCGCTGGTTCGCCACCGTCAGCCGCGCCGCGTAGGCGCTGGACCCGGCGGGCACGTCCCGGGACGTCTCGGCCGGCAGACGCTCGAGACCCTGCAGCGTCACCGTCCACGCCCCGCCGGCCACCGGCTGCGCCGAACCCGGCTTGACGATGCCGTCGGGCAGCGCGGACGAAGGCGGGCCCGCCGGGGAACTACTCCCCGGGTCGGCCGCGCCGGCGGAGTCGGGCTGGCTGTCGGAGCCGGCGCAGCCGGAGATCAGCAGGGATGCGGAGAGCAGCACGGCCGGAAGGGCTCGGCGCAGGGACGACGGCGTAGGCATGGTTCCCCCCATGGCAGGTACCGGATTCTCGGTCGAGAGGGATCATGCCAAAACGCCTCCGGCCGGCACTGGGCCCGCACGCCGTCCGTCTCCCGACTCCCGAAAACGACGGAGGATTGACGGTCAATCCAAGGTTCCGGGGCCCGGTCATCTTTCGGCGCTGGCAACGGCTGCGCCAGACTGCGGTTCGTCCGTCGTCTCACCGACACGAGAGGGGCACCATCGTGGGCAGGCATTCCGGGGGGAAGGCGCCGCAGGAAGACTGGGACCCCGACAAGCACGGCGGGAAGGGCAACGGCGAGCCGACGTCGGACGGCAGCACTCCGCCCGGGAACGGCGACCACCGCAAGGACAACACGAAGTGACCGAACCGGACTTCGCCTCGCTCCGCACCGCATGCGTGGACGAGCTGGCCAAGAGCGGCTGCTTCGACCGCGCCCCCTGGGCGCGCGCGGCCGTGTTGAAGGTAGAGCGCGAGCGGTTCATCCCGCGCGACGTCTGGGAGTGGACCAAGGACGGCTACCGCGTCCTGTCCTACAGAACCGACCCGGAAGCATGGGCGAAGGCCGTCTACGACCCCGTGAAGGCGGTCGTGACCCAGATCAACGACGACGAGCACACCCCGCTCACCACCGATGGCCCCGTCCGCGGGGCTGCGACCTCGTCGGTGTCCGCGCTGGACATTGTCTGCATCAAGCTCGGATTCCTCGACCTGGAACCCGGCCACAAGGTGCTCGACATCGGCGCCGGGTCAGGCGTGAACACTGCGCTCTTGGAAGAACGCGCTGGGCCCGGGAACGTCGTCACGATCGAGGTCGACAAGAGGCTGGCCGAGCAGGCCGAGTACAACCTGGGTACCACCGGGTACACAGCTCGGGTCATCTGCGGTGACGGCGAGGACGGTTTCGCTGGCTGTGCGCCGTACGACCGCCTGATCTGCACCGCGTCAGCCCGGCGCATTCCGCGGGCGTGGCGGGAACAGGTCCGCCCCGGCGGGATCATCCTGACTCCGTTCGGGACGCTGTTCTCCAACAGCGGGCTCCTGCGCCTGACGGTCGGTCCGGACGGTAGCGCTGAGGGGCGGTTCGTGCACACGGCCGCCTACATGTGGCTGCGCTCCCACCGCCCGCCGGGTGGCCGGCCACCACGCGATGGCCAGGAACGGCTGTCCGCGTCCCCTGCCGACCCCGGCAAGATCCTCGATGGTGATTGGACCGCTGACTTCGCTATCGGCCAGCTGGTGCCCGGCTTGACGATGCAGCGCACCATCGGCGAAGACGACCACCGCATCCTGCTGTGGGACGGCGAAGACTCGTTCGCCTCGGTGTGCTGCGTCGGCTGGGATGAGGCAGACGCCGTTCTCCAGCAGGGCCCGCGGTCGCTGTGGGACGAGGTCCTGGCGGCCCGCTCGTGGTGGGGTGATCAAGGGCGCCCGGAGATCACTCGCTACGGGCTGACCATCACCACTGGCGGGGAGCACCACGTGTGGCTGGACTCGCCCGAGAACCCTCTCCTCCTCGGCAAGGCATGAAGCGTCGAAGACTCTCCCCAGGAGTGGCCGGTGCCCGTACGGTCACCGCGACCCAGACCTTCGGCTCGGCCCCGGCTACTCGGCTGGCCGGCCCTGTGGGCCCGGGGTGATGCCGAGCTCTTTCAGGATCTCGTCCACGAGTTCTGGATCTGCGGGAGGCGTCTGGCCATCCGCCAGCCACGGGAGGTCGATGAGAACGGTGTGTGTGAGCGCCGGGCCGGGCCAGTCGAGGCTGCGGGGCGGCTCCGTGTCGATCAGGAGGGGCCGCTGGGTTTCCGCGGCCAGGAGGCGGGCCAGCGCGGGCCCCTCTGTGCGGGTCTTGCCCTTCCCGCCGGGCAGGACCATCTTGCTGTCCAGCAGGTGCCGCGTCAGTGCCTCCCGATCCGTGGCCTTGGTGGTGGCGGCGGTGGACGGAGCAGTCAGGCCGCGGGCCTGGGCGGCGGTCATGCCGGTGGCCGCGCGCAGGGCCCGGACGGTGCGGTCGGGCAGGTGGGCGGTGAGCTCGTCCAGGCGCTGAGTGGCCGAGGTACCGGGTTCGAGGCCGAGCAGTTCCATGGCTCGGTGCCGCTGGACCCCGACTGCGGCGGCGACGCGCTGGACGTAGCCGGCCAGCGATTCGGCGGGGCGGGGCATGGGAGCGGCGGGGATCCGGGCGGGGAGGCCCTGCTGCCGGCCCGAGTCCGCAGCGACGGCCCTTCGGGCCTCTTCCAGGGTGGTTCCCGGGTGTTCCCGCTGGTAGGCGCGCACGGCGCGGTCGAGCTGGCGCTTGCGGGGGTTGGTCATGACGGTCTCACGTCCTTGATCGGCCTGCTACCCCACACGCGCTGGCCGGTCCAAGAGTGGATGAGGCCATGACGAAGTCGCTCGCGCGAGTCTCAGACGTCTGCGGTCCCCCCGGCGGTGTGGGCGTCGGAGTTGCGGGACCGGGCGCGGCGCGGTTGCCCGATGGTGCACAGGCATTGTAGCGGCGGAACCGGATCCCCCAGGGGCAGAACAGACCGTCATTACCCGGCCGAGACACCGCGCCGTCGCAGGAAGCCGGATAGCAGTGCGCGAGCGCAGGCCCAAGGCGAGGTCGTCGGCATGCTGAGTAGGGTGGGCCCGTTCTGGAGAAGTTGCTGGCGAACTGCGCAGCGACTCGCTGACCGGGCCACCACCACGAGCACATCTACGCCGGTCCCCCGCTGGCAACGAGACCCCTATCGGAGGCGGGCGGGAGGGGATCCTGAGCGAGGGGTTGGCCGGTCAAGTGCTGGACGCGGGTGCTGACGGTGTCAGCGAGGGCTTAGCTGGACTGGCCGCCTACGGGCGGGTGCCAGGTTGAGCGTCACGGGCAGCGATCCATGCGTCGGCCTGTTGCTTGAACCACGCCAGTACCGGGCCGTCGGCAGCGTCGCCGGGGCGCTCCAGGAAGCGGCAGTCGGCTTCGATCGCGACCGGGCGGTCGCTGTCGGGGCTGTACACGTAGGCATACGGCTGGCCGCACCACACGAAATTCCAACGCATGCCGTCGGCCGTCTCACGCTCGTACGTCAACGGCCGGCAGTTGCTGACGTACTGGACGGGGATTCCGGCGTTGCGCCACGCCTCGGGGCCGTCGGGGAGGGCCCAGAGGTCGCGGACCTGGCTGTGGAACCAGGTCCGCCAAGCGGCACTGGGGTTGGAGGCGGAGACCATCGCGGGCAGGTGACCGGTGGTCCACCTCATGATCTGGTCGTGCGAGTCCCAGCCGTACCGGGTCGGGTCCGGGGCGCCCTGCGGTGTGACGACGCCCAGCCGCTCGAACACGCCGATGATCCAGCCGTCGACGCGGCCCATCAGCCACGTCGCGGTGACATCACTGGCAGTGTGCCCGTCGGCGGCGAGGTCAACGATGGGTCGCCAGTCGCCGAGTCCGGCCGGGCTCGCCTCGATGGATGCCCCGCCGGTGTAGCGGACATCGAAAGCGCACAGGGAGTGTCCGCTCATGCCCTTGATCAACATCGGGTTCCTGGCGAAGTCGCGGCCGGTGGGGATGTCACGGCCTTCCCACCAGGCATTGCACACCTCTTCGAAGGCTTCCTGCGTGGCGGGGACCATCACGACGTCGAAGTCTCGGGGAAACTTGGGACGTTCGGCCTCCGGCAGAAGGTCGGTGCGCCACAGTTCGGGTTCGCGGATATCGAAACGGTCAGGGACGACGCTCCACCCGGGGCAGGTACGGCCCGCGCGGATCTTGATCTGACAGCCGCCGTCCCAGGTGAAGACGAGGTCGGCACGGGCATGGCGATAAGTGAACTGGTCGGTCATCATGGGCCTTTCGCAAACAGAAGGGATGAGCCGGTTCATGGCGGTGGGCCGCATCCCGTGAGCGGAGGAACGGGCGGCCGCCCGGTGCCGGGGGACAGCGGCCGGCGCCGGCGGGGGGGGGGGGCCGCCCCGGGCGCCGTGTCCCGGCAAGGCGAGACGCCCTAATACGCGGTGGTCACCGAGGCGTACACGATGTGCGCAAGCCCCTCGCGCCGCGCCCACTTCTCGCGGCTGTCAATGGAAGCAGCGCCCTGGTGCCCGGCCGCTGCGGCGAGCATGGTCACGAGGCCGTGAGTCAGCGCGGCGCGCGCATCAGGGGACGGGACGCTCGGCTCGGCAGCAGACATGAGCGCGCGGAGTACGGGCTGTGTGACAAGGCGGTACGCCTCGACGAAGCGAGGATCGTTCTCGGCTGCGGCGGCCGTGAGGACGCGCATGACCACCTGGTGGTCGCTCCAGACGTCCAGCACGGCGTCGACAAGCCGGGAGGCGCCAAACGGCCCCTCCGAAGACCAGGAGCCGTCGGCGAAGTCGGCGAGCCCCTCGGCCGTCTTGTCGGCCACCGCCTCGACGGCGTCAAGGACAACGTCGTCGATGCTCTCGAAGTACTGGTAGAAGGCCGCGGGGGAGATGCCCGCCGCACGGGCGATCTGTACCACGGTGATGCTGCGGTAGGGGTTCTCGGCGAGCAGTTCGATCGCCACGCTCACAAGCCGCTGGCGGGTCTGGCGCGCCCGCTGGCCGGGGACGCGATGTCCGGCCGTACGGGTCAGGGCGGGAGTGGGCATGGCTGTCTCCTGGGTCTGGATGAGCGAAGGGTGAGAGGGCGGGCCGCGTGGAGAGTGGATGCCGATGGCGACCCGACAGGTGGTGACAGTACACGTAGATATAGAGATATGCAACGTCAGGGGCGTTAGGCGCCAGCCGGTGCGAGCGCGGAGGCCAGGTGCACGGTGGTAAAGCCCTCAGCAAGCAGTTGGCCGGCGGTGGGCATCTGGGCGTGTAGGTCGTGCAACACGTGGCTGGGCACGACGCGTTCCCGCGCGGCATTGTGTGCCTTCGCCATGGTGAGCGGCACGTCGAACAGGACCGCGAGGGTGGGGCGGTGCCAGTAGCGGGCGCGCGCCAGCAGGCGGGCCCGGACATGGGGGAGGACGTTGGTGGAGTCCACGACGGTGGTGCGGCCGCGGGCGAGGCGGGCGTCCAGGAGCAGGGTCTGGATCTGGACGGCGACAGGGGTGGCGGACTGGTCGGCCATGTCGTCGGTCGCTGCCAGGCGGTACTCGTCCAGGCACACCCGCCAGCTGGCGGGGTAGCGGGCGGCGAAGCTCGACTTGCCGCAGCCGGGGATGCCAACCAGGACGACGAGCGTGCCGCTGGCAAGGGAGAGGTGACTGCCCGGGGTGAGGGGGGTCAGGGGGTCCAGCGTGGTCACGGGTGGGCTTCTCCTTCTGCAGGCCTGGAAGACGGCCGGTCGGTCACCGCCAGCTCGCTGCGCCACTGACAGGCCTCGCGGCGGCGGACCAGGCGCCGGAACCAGGGCCCTTTCTCGCCCTCGTCGCTGTAGCGGCCCGGCAGGATCTTGCTTCCGACGGTGCCGGTCCGGGCGTTCTTGACCTTGCGGCGCTTCCTCTTGCCGGTCCTCGGCACAGGGCTGCTCATGGTGATCGGGCTCCTGGCTTTCACATGGTCATGGGGTGTGGGGAGGGGCTGCCCGCCGGGCGGCGGGCGCCGTTCCTACTGGGGCAGGTTCTTCCCTGCGGCGAGCAGGAGGCCGGCGGAGCCGGAGAAGGCGCTGTAGCGCCGGCCGGCCGTAGAGTCGGCGGTGACCGAGCGGAGCAGGTCGGCCAGTGCTTCCGGGTTGGTCTTGAAGTGGTCGCGGATGGTGGTCTTCGCGAGCTGTTCGAGGAGGGTGTGTCGGTCGGTGCTGTCGAGGTGCTCGACGGCCTTGCCGATCACGGCCAGGTGGTGCGCGGTGACCTGCTCGGGGGTGCGGCGCGGGGTGGGGTCTGCGGTGTTCAAGGGGGAGCTCCAGGAAGCGGGGACGCTGCGGGCGAGCCGGGGCCGGGGCCCCGCCAGGGGGGTTACGCGGTGGGCTGGCCGGTGCGGGCCTGGGCGGTGGCGGCGGGGATGACGGCGAGCGGCGCATTGCGGAAGGCGACGGCGCACGGCTCGCCGTCCACGGAGGGGGCCAGGCAGAGCCAGCGGGCGTCGCGGTCGATCGCGGTCTGCGGGTCGGCGAAGCCGGACGCGTCGAAGTCCTCACACTCCTCGCATCCATCGCACGGGCAGGCGGAGAGGAAGTGCGGGTCCGCGGGATAGGGGGCCGGGATGTGGGCGGCGACGCGGCCCGCTCCCCGGTCCTCGGAGAATTCGGCGACAACAAGGTCACCGGCGCGCACTTGGTGTGCGCGAAGCAGCACGGCGTCATTGAGGGTCAGGCCGGGCGGCAGCGGCTCGTACTCGCAGTCCGCGTCGCCCGGGGCGGGCCGGGGCGTCAAGAGGAAGGCGGCGGGGTCGTCGGCCAGCACCAGCATGCGCATCGGGGCGTTCCTTTGGATGGGGCCAGGGCGTAAGGGGGGCACCCCGGCGGCGACTTGAGTCTGACAGGAGCACCGAAAGGGCCCGTCTAGAATTAGATTACATGCGAGGATCGGAATCCGCAACGAACCCCGATGTCAGGCAACGGCCGGGCACCACGCCGGCTTGCCGTTAGATCGCCAGAACGAGCTGCTGCGGGCCCTCCTGGCTGGCCGGATGCCGGGGCGACGGATGGTTGCCCGGTACGGCCTCGACGGCCGTGTTCCGCGGGGCGGCTTCGAGCTGGAGACGGCGGGGAGCTGCTTCGATGGCCAGACGGACCGGGGCGGCACCGATGGCAAGGCGGCCGGGAAGCGGTCCCTGCCCGGCTGCGAGGAGCACCGCCTTGACGACGCTCTGATCCCTGCGCATCAGCGCCGCATCCTGTACCCGATGTCCTCCGAACTTGCGGAACCACGCTGCGATACGTTCCTTCACTGCCGGGGTGGCGGCGCAGCCAGGGCCCTCAAGGCGGTAGAGCTTGTGCACGTAGGCGCGGGTCTGCGGTTCCCACACGCGTCCGAGGATGTGTCCGATCCATGCCGCCGATACCGCCGGGCTCACTGTGTCGGCAATGAGCTGGGTTTTGTTGCGGATGCCCTCACCGCGGCCGACGTGGGTCCACGGGTAGTCGGAGCGGAACCCTGCGGCGCGGCCGAGGTCGGCGTGGGAGTGCTTGAGGCCGTCCGCCTCGCGCGCCCATCCGTACGCGGTGCCGGTCACGGTCGTCCCGGGCGCGTCCGCGGAGAAGGCGTTGCCGCCCTTGGGCCGTCCGGTGTTCGGGTTGATGCCGCGCACACCGCGGGTGATCACCTTGTGGCCCTTCTCCCAGCCCATGCAGGCCGCCCAGGTCGTGACGGGGAACGGCTCGCTGGGCTGGTGGCTGATGAACGGCCTGGTGTAGCGCATGCACACGAGGAAGGTACGGTTCTTCCTGGAGGCGAGGCCGTAGGTGACCGCGTCGACCAGCTCGAATTTCGCGTACTCCCAGCCGGCGCCGTAGAACTCGCTGCTGATCGCCTCGACGACGTACTGGGCGGCCGGGGACTTGAGCAGGTTCGAGGACTGCTCCATGGCAACCCAGCGGATGTTGCCGAACTTCGCCTGCAACGCGAGCGGCCAGATCACCGCCTCAGCCATGAGCCCGGTCCGCTGGTCTTTCAGGGCTGCCAGCGGAGCACGGACTTCGTCCCACGTGGCGCCGGTGGGCGGGGCATAGCCCTCCATGCCGTCGCCGGCATCGTCGACCATGATGAACCCTGCGGCCGCCCCGGCCTCGCTGATCACGTCCTCGACGATCTGCATGGCCGCTTCGGCCAGACCTGCCAGCTTCCCGCCAGGGGAGAGAGTCTGACACGGCGGCGAGAGGATGACCGCGACCACATACCGCAGCGCGGGGTGCGTGGGGTCCAGCTCCGTGACGGACGCACAGATCCGTCGGTACCCGGCTGCCACTGCGGTGGCGCACGCGGCGGCGGAGAAGTCCACGCCGACCATATCCACCGGCTCGCCCAGCACGCGGGTAATGCCCTCGCACCAGCCGCCGGGACCGGCGAACAGATTGACGATTCGAATAGGGGCGCCGGCCTTGGGGCTGTAGAGCCACTCGACCGGCCACGGCCCGGCAAGCTCCGCACGCTCCTCGTCGGTCAGCCCCGCGATGTATGCGTCGCGCTGCTCATCGGTCAGCAGATCGATCTCGTCCACCGGCAGGCCCAGGGCCGCCTGCACCCTCGCCACCGTGGCCCGGGCGCTGTCCTGGACCCAGTAAGCACGGTGCACGCGGGCCCAGATCGCGTGACTGTCCTCCTCACCACCGTGCACGAAGGCCCAGCCTTCGTCCTCCACGGACCTGGGCAAATGCCAGCGCCGCACCTGGTCAAGCGCCTCGTAACCGGCAGCGATCTTCTCCGAGTGCGCATCCCCGAGCTCCCGAGCCGCAGCATGCCGTGCGACCGCGCGGGCGTGCTGCCGCTCGGCCTCGGTGAGCGGGCACGGTGCGGCCACCGGCGCGCCGCCCTCGCTGTCCATGACGTCGGGCAAGCCGGGATCGGACACGACGTCGGCCGGGTGCGAAGCGGCAATGCCGGCTGAGGCCGGGCGCGGGATAGGGGTGGGGGAGCCGGGCCCGGGCGAGGTGTGGGAGGCGTCGGAGAGAGGCGAGTAGAACATTGAGGGTCCTGTTGCATTTGCGGACGGAGGCGGGGGACGGAGTCGTGGTGAGCACGCGTCGATGGCGGGGAGTTGCCCCCGGCGCGGGGCAGTGGGCAGGGGCGGCTCGGGACCGCGGCGTAGGGGAGCCGGCGGCCCGCGCCGGCCGGAACCGCCGGCGTACCGAGCCCTGCGGGCATGGCCGGCCGTGGCTGGGGCGGTGTCTTCCGGGGCCTGCGCCGCGCCCCAAGGGGGCGCGGCTGGCAGCCGCTGGGAGGCCGTGGGGGGACGTTCCTAGGAATTCACGGGCTTGCCGACAGCGGGGCGGACGGCCGCGCGGTGGGCGTAGGTGTGCGTAACAGCAAGCGCGAGACCGATCGCCACCGCTGCGTAGTCGGATGCGGACCCTCGCGGGACGAATGCGCCGCTGGAGTTGCCCAGAAGGGCAATCCAGACAATGAACGCGGACACAACCAGCAGCCCGTCCAGGGCGACGGCGACGCGTCCCCAGGCACGGCGGGGCACGAGCTCCGGCCCTTGGGCGTCCTCGTCCTGCCGGGCGACCTCGGCAGCCGACTTGCCGTGGTTGACCAAGCGGAAGACGGCCGCGCCAAGGACGCCGAACGCCATCACGAACAGGAACATCACCGGCTGCTCAAGGATGAGTCCGGCTACGGCGAACAGCATCGCCACGCCGAAGACCGTGTGCAGCGGACGGCAGAACCGGTGCGGGTTGGTGCGAGTGGGACAGAAATCGGACATGAGAAGACCCCGGTTAGCGATCGATTCTTGGTGCCCCGTGCTCAGGTGACGGGGCGTGAGGAAGGGGGGCGGCCGGGGAGAGAGGCACCCGGACCGCCAGCAATACGTAAACTACATTTGAAAATAGAGATGTGCAATATCGAGGGTGTGGTTAAGCGCGTTCGTCCGCGCTGGAGCCACGGCTCAGGCCACGACGCATCCGGTCGGACCACGGCGCCCCTGCCGGACCCATGACGTGCTCCGGAATGGTGATCTCGTAGTGCGGGCAACCGCCCGCCGCCTTGCGGGCCGCATGCTCATGGGAGTTCGGGCACTGGTCCCGCTCGTGCTCTTCCCGCCAGGTCCGCACCGTCCAACGGTGCCCGGTCGCGCTCGCCTTGCGCCGCTGCGCCCGGTGGCGCTCCCCCGCGTCCGGGTCGACCCACACGTTCGTGACGTGGCCCGAGTCGGTGATCCCCCTGCGCCGGTCGGAACGCTGCTCGCGCGGCTTGGCCTCGTGAACCTCCATGGCGAGAACTCGCACAGAGGACCGCTTGTGCTGTGTCAGCAGTTCCCAGAGGCTGCGCACATGCCGAGTCATCAGCTCATGGCGACCCAGGCGGTCCGATCCGCTCCGGTACCGGTCAGGGTTCTCCGGGTCCCGCAGCCGGGTCTCCGGCTCCAGAACGTCGCCCGGGCGCAGCAACAGCGTGCTGTAGGGCGAGAACGGCAGCGACAGCAACGACTGATCACACGTCAGCGGAGTCACCCAGGTCCAGGTCGTGTCATCCGACGGCATCTCCAGCGGCTCCAGCTTCTGGCCGCCCCCCAGGCGCAGCCACCCCTCTTCCGCCCCCGGGCTCCAAGGACCCCACACGTATCCGACGATGCGACGGCCGGTAGGCAACACGAAAGGCGTATCCAGGAACAGCATCCCCCGGGATGAAGGCAGATGGCGCGAGTCGAAAGGCGTCGTAGCCCGGTCGGCGCGCCGCTGTACCCGGCGCAGCGTCATCTGAGCCAAGGAATCGGCGATCTGCCACAGCCGAGCGGACTCCGCACGGTCTGCCTCCTGCCGGAGCTGGGTCACCACCCCCTCCTCCAGGCCCCCAGGATGCTGGTAGGGCGCCAGCGGCTCACGCGCCTTGCGGTACACGCTGGCCTTCGTCAAGGCCCAGTCGACGCTCCGCCTGTGCGCCGCGACGTAGCGCCGCCGCCAGTTCCGGATACGGGACCAGTCCGGCATGTCCCAGGCCACGCTCTCGGTCATGGTGAGGCACTGGCCGGAAGGTTTGCCCTGCTCGGCGTCCAGGCTGAGTAGCACACGGAACCGGTCCGCTTCGTCCAGAGGCTCGTCGGCGGCCCCGGATGCCCCGGATGCGTCCATGGGCATGATCCGGTGGGCGTCTTCAGGGTCAAGCGCCCACTCCATGCCCGCCACCTGGGCCAGGACCGCACGCACGGTCTCTTCGTTCGCAGTGCCCAGAAAGTCGGCGACGAGCTTCTGGACGTTGCTGAGCCGGGCGTCGGCCGCCGCGAACCGGAGCAGGCGCTTCAGGAATGAGGCGCCCGGCCCGTGCTGCACGCCGGACCGCGCGAGCAACTCATCGGCCACGCGCGGATCCTCCAGTGCCGCCTTCGCCAGGTGGGCGTAAGCCTGGCAGAGAACGCGGAGCTCCTCAGAGCGATCGAGGACAGCCTCAATCGCTCGTGACAGCCGTGCGAAGGCTGAGGGGCGCGCGCCCGGGCGGACCGCCTTCCCCGCGGCAGCGTGAAGCTCCTGGTACAGGCGGTACTGAAGTGCCGTGAGGATGGTGAATTCACTGGGAGCCGGGGGCAGCCGCTTGGTGGCGGCCGCCGCGCTTGCCAGCAGCTCGGAGTCGGTCACGCTGGGCTGATGCGGAAACATGGCAAACCTCGCCTAAAGAAAGTGGAGTTCGGGTAGACGACCCGGGGTACTCCGCGCCGGGTGACACAATGAAGATACATGCAAGGATCGTGAAATGCAACGGATCTTCGGTGTCTCCGAACTGTAGATCCATCCGCGAGTCCGGCCGCCTGCGCTCCCTGGCCAGGTCACCGCCCGGAACCCTGCTGACCCATACCGCCGGCGCCCCTTGTGCACGCAAGGTCGCTGGACGAGGGGCGCACCGATACCTCCGTGACGCGCGGCCGCCGCACCGGTGGGAGGCCTGGCCAGCGGGGCTTCAGATTGGCCAGTAGGGAGGGCGGGTTCGAGTCGGGTAGAGCACCGGCTGTTCCTTCTGCCGGGCGATTGCCCGCTTGGCGCGCTCGTGTATCTGCTTCTCCAGTATCCGGGGCTGTCGAAGGGCGTCGCCGCTGGAGACTGTCACCTGCCGCCCGAGCCTCCACAGCTGGGCGTTGACCGCGCAACAGGCCGCATTGAGGGGATCGACGTCATTGAGCCACCACTGATAGCTGGCGGGGTCGATGCCGTAGGCCCGCATGGTCGCGGCGGCGGCCCGGGCCATCGTGCCGGTGCCGGCGGCGGGCTCGAGGAACAGGCCGCCGGGTTCTCGGTCCGTTGCGAGCGTGGTCTCCCCTGCGTGGTCTGCGGCCACCGCGGGGGTAAAGAACTCACCCGTGCTCTGGCGCTCGGCGTATGAGCGCATCCGGGTGATCAGCAGGCCAAGGATGTCGTCCGACTCGGCGCGGGCCGTGTCCGAGCAGTACTCCAGCAGTCCTGCCCGCACAAGGATGCGGGCGTAGTCGGCAAGGCCCCGGATGTCGTCCTCGCTCGGGTGAGAGAGCCATTCGTGCAGGGGGCGTGCGGCTTCGGCGAGGTCGGGATCGTAGGTCCAGAAGGAATTCCAGCTCGCTCTCAGTGCGTCCACCAGGCCTTCGTCGCTGAGCGGGATCAGCAGCGGGCCGTAGTCGGGGCCGTTGGGCCGGCTGGGAGCTGACAGGGCCAGCCCTGCCAGGGACCCGACCGCGATGGCGCGGTCGCTGGAAGCGCCCCGATGAGCCACCCACCAGGTATGCGCGGCGTCGGCGATGGCGCGGGCGTGCTCCCGCCCGTCTTCGGGTACCAGGAAGCGGCGCATTGCGGCGGGCGGAATGCCGTACGGCGTCACAGCGCACTCCGTTCAACCTGCGCGGCGAGGCGGTTGAGCTCGGCGGCGACCGGGGGGAGCACGGCGCGGTTGCGGCCGCCTCGGGCGGAGCCGAAGGGCCGCTGTGCGGCGGGCGTGCCGCTGGGCTGGAAGTCCGCGTCGATGATCCAGCCCTTGTCCGTCGGCATGCGGGAGAGACGGAAGGCAGCCTTGTTCGCCAGGCCGCCGTGCTCCAGCAGCATCAATTCGGCGTACTGGCCCGTGACGGCCCCTGTGGTCTCCTCGGCGAGGACGGGCACGATGCCGGTGTGGTGAACGGGGGTGTCGTCGATGGTGAGGGTGACGCAGAAGGACCGGGCGTCGGCGAGCGGGCGCAGGGCCGACTGAACAGCGCGCTTCGCCTGGGGCGCGAGGCAGCCGAATGCAAGCACGGCCCAGTGCGGGCAGTCGAGAGGGTCGTGGATGAGGACGGCCGCGGGCGGGACGTCGGTCGAGGCCAGATGCCGCAGCAGCGCTGGGCGGCCCAACGTGGCCAGGTACCAGATCTGCTGCTCTTCGGTGCTGGGGGCGGTGATGTTCAAGGGAATGCTCTTCCTGGGGGCGAGTCGGGGGCGAACGGCTGTGCGCACGCCTGTCAGGCTGTGGCGGGCTCGGCACAGCGCCGGAGCCGCCCCGGTGAAGTTCGATGAGGGCGCATGATCTGTTCGGTGACCTGGGCGCTGGTGACGCCGAGCTCGGCGGCGCTTCCTCGGGTGGTGTACCGGCCGGAGGTGACGCCGGCCGAAGGCACCGTCGGTGTCAGGATCTCGCCGAGGGTGGTTCAGCTGAGTGCGTGCCGGACTTGTGATGGTTCGCGTAGCTGGCGGAGGCAACCGGCGCCATGGCGCGCTTCCTTGATGCGGAGGGTGCGGCGGGGCCGCGGAAAGGGAGGAGGCGTCACCTCGGCCGCACACCCAAAGTACAGTTGATAACCGAGATTAGCAACGAGTGATTGCCTGCTCGGATGCTCGCGCGTCGAGCGGGCCGTGTCGGGCTCGCTGCCCGCGCTGGCACGCTGACGCTGGTCGTCGAACGGCGCTGATCTGAATCGGGGTGCCGGTCGGGGCCGTTCATGGCGCCCACCCCATCGGCCGCCGCCTAGCCATAGGCGTCAACACCGTTCATCTGCCGGTCGAAGCGGGGTCGCACTCCCTACTGGTCAAAATCTTGACCAGTCAAGATTTTGACCGGTAGGGTCGAAGTCGTTGCCGAGATCTTCTATGGAGGCCCTCCATGTCCGACTGGCAGTTCGGTCCCAGGCGTAAGCGGCGAGAAGTCGAGAACGGCACACTCGTCGTCAAGGAGCGCACCATCCCCCGGCGGATGCTCAACGACCTCCAGGACCTCCTCACAGACCTGCAGCATGAGGGCCTGACCTGGGTCAGCGTGCAGGATGTGGCCGGCCATCTCTCAGCGACAGCGGCTTGGCAACGTGGTGAGCTCCCACTGATCGACCTGTGCGCCGAGGCCGGATGGCCGATGCCGAGCTCCGCCGGCAAGGACTTCACCACCCCGGCGGCCATGGCGGTCTTCCGCGCCAAGGAACGACTCGCCGAGGCCATGCTGGCAGACCATCACGAGGGCGCGGGGGCGAACACCATCGCCGCCCGGGCCGCCAACGCCTACAGCCGTCCCGTGGCCTTGAAGGTCTTGGCCGGGGTGCGCCTCCTGGAGGACGCCACCACCGTCTTGGTGCCGTGGTTCGAGGCGGAGGTGCCGGTCTTCCTGTCACAGCCCAAGGACCGGTCCGTACGGATGACGGCCTCCTGGGACGACGAGGACGAGGCCACCCGCCGCCGCCAGCTCCAGGGCATCGACGCGGCGTTCACACAGGCCGGACTGTCCCTTCGTGACCCCGAGACACAGCAGCCACGCACCACCGACGCCCTGGTATCGGACGACCGGCGTGAGCTTGAGGTCTACCGGAGCGACGGGTGAAGACGCCGCGCACCACGACGGTCAGCGGCGAAGGAAAGGGGCGGAGCAGGTGGACGAGATCATCGCGTGGATGCAGTGGCTCTGCGCCTACGGCGGCACGTTGATCGCCGTCATGGGTGCGGGCAAGGCGGTCGTCCTGCATAACCGCGGCGAGCACGTGCCCGCGTCACATTTTCTCGTCCCCGCTCTCGGCGGAGCGGTGATTGTCGCGGCGCCGCATGTCGTCAAGTGGGTCTACAGCATGGACTCCGACGCCAAGCCGAACCCGGCACCCGACGACCACCAGGAGCCGATGGACCTGCCGTGGGACACCCTGCTCAGCGTGGTCGGGGCCGTGCTCGGCATCATCGCCGTGGTGGCGGCCGTGGCAGTGGCGACCAAGGTCGTCAAGCGCGGCCGGAAGCGGAAGCGCGCGGAGCTCACGCGGCGCCGCGCCGTCGAGGCCCGGCACGACGCGGTGCTGGAGGCGTACGGCACTTACGAGAGCGACCTCCTGGCCGTCCTGGACCGTCCGGCCCTGGCCGACGTCACCGTGCCCACCACCGAGCGGCTCATCCACGCGCTGACCGAGGCAGCCGACGCCCGCCGGGCTGACCGCACCACCAGCGACGGCGCGGCCGCCTACCAGCGCGCCGTCACCGCCCTGGAGATCGCGTGGAAGGCCGCCGACGAGCACGCGCGCCGCTCTGGCATCGAGCACCTGCCGCCCGCCGAGCAGAAGTCGATCGCCCAGGCCCGCAAGCTGCTGGCGTCCGCCCTCCACGACGGTGGCACCGAGCACGAACGGCGGCTCGCCTACCAGCGCGCCATGCGGCTGATCGACGGGGCCATCTCGGTGCCACGCCAGGCTGTAGCCGCCCTGGAACACATCAGCCGACCGTCCCTGTCACAGAACCCCGAGCGCTGAAGCGGCACGACGAAACGGAGTTCCTCGCATGACCCGCCAGACCGCCCAGCCCATCGTGCACACCGCCCTGTCGCCCACCGTCCAGCGCGCCGCGGAGCTCGTCCGCAACGTCACCGACGGACACCTCGACCTCGACCCGCCATGCCAGCGCGGCAAGGTCTGGTCTGGACCGACGATCAGCGCGTCGCGCTCGTCCGCTCCTGACTCACCGGCATCCCCGCCGGCGTCGTCATCCTCTCCGACCGCGGTAACCCAAGCTGGCGGATTTCGGCGTGCCGGCGTCCTGGGTCGACCCCAAGTACGTGAGGACCGTCGAACCGACCGACGACGGCCCGTACGTCCGCCACTCCGGCCTCACCCCGGTCGGGCAGAACATGATCACGTCGCGGGCCGTGTTCCAGGTCGCCGAGTTCGCCACCGCCGATACCGTCGCCGCCGAAGCCGCCATGTACCTGCTGGTCAACGGCGGTGGCACCCCGCAGACCGACCAGGACATGGCCGCCGCGCGGCAGGTCGCCGAGAAATCGGTCGCCCGGCCGTCACCCTGAACAATCACGTGAGCCCCACACTTGGGACGCCGCACGCACGCATGCGGCACGGCGTGACGCAGCCCTTCCGCCCGGCAGCTCCATCACAGTGCCCGTCGCCCAGGTGTCCAATGCCGAGCTGGCGGTCGGAGAGCGCTTCGGGGTCGGGGTGTCGGAACCATCGGTGAGGATGGAAGCGAGACGATCAGCGAACTTCGGGAGGGGAACCTCATGGCAGACCTCTGGGTGATGGGCACCAGCATGCACAAGAACAGGAGCGGCCCGCTGGTCCGCGCTGACGCCATTACTCACCTCATGGCCAGTACCGAGAAGGTAACCGCCTCGCAGATCGGCTCCGACGACGCGATCACGCTCGTCCACCGGGACAGCGTGGGTCACGGATACCAGGGCCCGCATCCCGTGCCCGAGGACTTCCACCTGGCGCTGCTGGCCAAGCTCCCCGAGGCCCGCAGGCAGGCCCAGGGCAGCGAGGAGGACCTGATCCTCTTCCCCGGCCTCGACGACAACCAACAGTGGGACTGGTCGGTGATGACCGTCACGGAGCTGTGGACGGGCTGACCGTCCCCACCGCAGGCCCGGCCTCCTCGCCCACCGGCGAGGAGAGGGGCGGGCACCGAGGACCGCGAGGCGAAACGGGAGCCGGCCACCACTGCACAGCTGAACATCCCCGTCGCCCAAGCCAGGCGCCAACGTTGCAACGCGGCGTGCAACAGAGCCGTCAAGGGCGCCGGCATCGCCCTTCACGACGTCGAGGCGAAGACGCTGGCGCCGCTGGGACGGCTGAACAAGGCGGGCCCGCCAGCTCATCACCACCCCGGCCGGCCCCTGAATTTCGGGGAAATCCGCAGAGGGGCCGTCCAAGGTACGTCGAGCCGGCCGGGTCACGTGGAGCGGGCGGGGCAGCGGCAGGCCCTGCCCCGCGCCGACGGTCAGCTGAAGTGCTTGATCAGTACCGCTCCGAAGATGACGACGGGACCGAAG
This sequence comes from Streptomyces sp. XH2, assembly GCF_049725035.1. Lineage (NCBI taxonomy): Bacteria > Bacillati > Actinomycetota > Actinomycetes > Kitasatosporales > Streptomycetaceae > Streptomyces > Streptomyces sp. XH2. The sequence continues at coordinate 188,214 of NZ_JBMMMZ010000016.1, forward strand.
ATGCCCAAGAGGTTGATGGCATCCATAACAGGTTCGCGACGCGTTCTGTACTTCCTCATGGCGTGTCCTTCGTGACGGTGGTGCGGCCGATGGGCCGGAAGAGCCGATTGACGACTCGCCACCACGCTGCCCATCGCCCGGCAGGGCGTGGCCGCGCGTCGTTGGCGGGCGGCTGCAAGGCCGGGGCAGTCGGTGGATCGACGGGGGCCTCGTCGTCGCGGAGCCCGGTGTCGGTCGCGTGGGCCGAGCGCATCGCCGCCGGCCAGTGCTCGAGGTGGACTCCTGCGTCCGCCAGGGCATGGGCGACGAAGTCCCAGCCAGCGGCGGGGTCCTCCGTCTCCAGGGAGTGATACCAGGGGGCGGGTTCCGGTCCGATCACGACGGCCCATCGTCCGTGGAGCAGGTCGCGCTCGGCCGCCCAGCACCGTCCGCCCCAGGAGTCCAGCGACCCGCCGTACTGCGGCGGTTGCGGCAGGTGGCTGCGCAGCCACCGGGCGGCAAGCCCGTGGGTCCAGGCGCGCGCCATGGCGACCGTGGGGAACGCGACCCAGGTGGAGGCATCCCGGCTGAACCACTCCTCGTTGAGTACCGCGATGGCACCGCCGGGGGACGGGTGGACGGTCAGGCGCTCGCCGCGATACCGGATGTCATCAACCGCCGGCGTCGCATCGACGAGTTCCCTGATCCGCGCGTCCTGGTGGAACCGGCCCGAGCACAGGCCCTGCAGGTAGTTGTCGTTGAGGTACCAGTCGTCGTATTCGATGGCGTCAGTCCAGCCGCCGTCGAGTTCCGGCGAGGGCTCGGTGCCCGTCATGCTTCCCCCTCCGTACTCACCGGCACAGCGGCTTGTGTCAGCGCGATGCCCGTGACATCGCTGATCTGGTGCGAGGACAGCTCGCGGAACTCGGTCATCGCGTTCGCGAGCTTCTGCACCGATGGCCAGTACATGTCCAGCCAGAAGTCGACCTCGTCCTGTAGGGACTGATAGTGGGCGACCCCCTGCTGCGGTTGTGCCCCTGCCGGCAGCGCCCCGAAGATGACGACGGAGGGACCGGGGACCGTCTCGGCGACCTTGCGCCGGTCGGAGTCGCAGCCCCGCTCCGCTATCCAGGCCCGCTGCGGTGTCCACAGGCCGGCCTCGCGCAGCCACCGGTCCCCGGCCCGGTCCCCTGCGGCCATCATGAGCGCGTAGGACCACCAGGGAAGGCTGGACCACGGTCCGAATTCCACGTGAGCGCTGTGCAGGTCGTTGGGCTCCAGCGTCGCCCGCCGTACGGGCATGCCCTTGAGAAGGCCGAGCACCGCATGACCGGCCTCGTGATGGGCGTCGTAGCGCGTCATGTCCTCCGTGGTTAGTCCCAGGTCCAGGTCGCCGTGGAGCTGGTGGCCGGGCGGCTCGTGGCGGGTGTAGATGCCATCATCATTGCGGTACCAGGTCACGATGCCGCTCCTTCCGCCGACGCAGCGACGGGTGCCGGGCTTACAGATCTGGTAGTGACTGGTGGTGTGCAGGGGGCGGGGTAGTTCCTCATGTGTCCGTTCGTCTCGTGGGGTCGGGTGGTGAGTCAGCGCTCGACGACGGGCTTGTCGATGTCCCGGTGGGTCAGCGTGACCACCAGGCCGCGCTTCCGGTACGGCACGGCGAGGTCGCCGACGCCGAGCTCAGCGGCGGTGGTGAGGTCGCCCCTGAAGACGGCGCTCAGGGCCAGGGCCACGGTGGCCGCGCGGTGCCGGCCGCCCGCACATCCGGCCGCGATCGTCACAGGAACGGAGCCGCCGCCGGGGCTGGCCAGGCACGCCTCGGCGTGGAGCACGGTGCCGGCGACGAGCTGCTTGATGCCGGGCGTGCTCATCACGGCGGCGCGGACGGGGGCATCGCGGGCACTCAGGCAGCGCAGACCGCGCTGCACGTGCGGGTCGCGGAAGTGGCGGCGCAGGTCGAGCGTGATGGTAGCGGCCGGCGACTGTCCATGGAGGTAGCCAAAGGACACGAGCTCGATGACGGTCATGGCGTCCACCTTTCTGGCCGCCGGCCGATGCCGGTAGGGATTCGCAGAAGTTTCCGGTTGCCGATCCGGCGGGCTCAGCCGGAGACGGCCGCGACGGCCCGTCGGCCTTCGTCGGTGATCCGGAAGAAATGCGGGCAACCGCGGTGCGGAGCCCCGTATGGGGCGGGCCCAGTGTTGACGTGGCCGTGCTCACACAGGGAGGCCGCGTATCCGAGTTCCTCGAGGGCGGCCTCATCCGAGCCCTTCAGGAACACCTTGCGGCCATCGGCCCCCACCCGCAGGAGCATGCTGATGTTGCCGTGGGTGCGCGGCGGCCAGACGGAGCGCGGTGAGCCGGTCGGAGGTCAGGCGGGGCGCCATCGGACCTGCTCAGCTCTCGACCGCGGGGCGGGTGACAGGGATGCCGCCGAGCGTCTGCATCGCCCGTGCACGGCCCTTTCGGTGAGGCGGGGGTGGGGTGGTATCAGGACGGCGTGCTGCCCGCCGCGGGGAGGCGTGGCCACGGTGCCTGCTGCGTCTGGAAGTCGATGCGGTGCCCGCTGGGCAGCATTCCGGTGGCGTTGCGCCTGTCGGGGAAGTGCTGCTGGGACCATTCGCCGGCGGGAAGGTCGTCGAGGAAGCGGTCGATCCGGGGACCAGCGTTGTTCCACTCCACGTAGACAGTGGCCTGCAGGCGGAGACTGACCTCGCTGACGGCGACGGCATAGACGTCCTCCGTGCTGCCGCGGTCGAGCAGCCCGGCCAGTTCGCGGACCACGGCCAAGGTGTCGGTCATTGTGGCGGGCCGGTCGAGACCGTCGGGATCGGCGGGCGAGTAGGTAGCCCGGGAGCGGACCTTGACGCCTCGTACCTCTGCCTCGGCGCACATGTAGAGGGTGGAGTGGAAGGTGAGCGGTGCCGCTTCCGTGCCGTAGGCGTCGGCGAAGGCCTCGACGACGCGGAGTTGTTCCTCGTAGGTGCGGCTTTCGGACCCGTCGACGCTGAGTGAGAGGGAGGGGTCACCGCCCCCAGCGAAGATGTACGCCGGGGTGGGCAGCGGGCCCAGGGCTTCGACGATGTCTCCCGCTATGGAGAGAAGGGTGACGAGGTCGGGTTGATCGGACATCAAGCTGACTCCTCGGGCGGTGTTCTTCCAGGGCATGTTCGCCGGGCTTCTCGTATACACGGGTGCAGCGCGTTGTGCGCCACGGTCAGGGATTCGATGGTGAGGGTCTGGCGGCCGCCGTGCTCGGTGCGCGGTTCCCCTTGCGGCCCGCAGGCTTCGGGCCGCCGCGTCGGTGGCGGTCGGGATTGATGGTGGCGCGACCGCCGGTCAGAGGCTGCCCCCGGTAAGGCGCTGGCCTGGGTGAGCAGCGCGCGAGCGCGGGAAATGCACCGACCGGCGCTGTGCCGGACGTGGTGGGCGCCGGCGTGGAGCTCTTCCACGGCCTTCTGCGCGGCGGGATCTTCGCTCTCCTCCAGGGAGAGGGCGATGGTGTCCAGGAGGGTGTGGACCTGGTGAAGCAGGCCGTTGGTCTCGTCGTCCTGGTCGTGGATCAGGCGCAGTGCTTCGGCGTGAGGGCCGATGGCGACGCTGTCGGTGGCCAGGGCCAGGAGGCGGTCAATGCCGATCTTGGTGATGGCCAGTGCGGCGCGCATTTCCTCGGCGGGGTCCAGGTTGGTCGCCATAGTCGTCTCTTTCCGTTCGGTGGCTGTCGTCCAGTCGTGGCGCCCCTGCATGCCTGTCCGGTACTCAGGGGCATGAGGGTGTCAGAGACCTGTGATGATCAGCGCGGTGATGAAGAGCCACAGGTGATGCCAGCTCTGGTCGAGTGCGTACGCGCCGGTCCCCAGGTGCTTGCCGGTGATGCCGTCCCCCGCGGTGGTTGTGTGCAGCGTGTCGGAACCGAGCTCGTAGAACTCGCGCTGTCCGGTGATCTCGGCGAGCCGGGCGAGGGTGAACCTGCGGTCCGCCCACCAGTGCGATGCAGCATCCAGGCCCAGGCCCAGAAGGACGCCGGCGAGGCTGAGGCGCAGGTCCAGGACGGCGGCGGCGATGGCGAGCAGGAAGATCTTGGTCAGGGTCAGGGTCAGCACGTGGCGGGTGTCGGCGAGGCGGCCGGCCGGGCCCGTTTCCCCCTTCGCTTTGCTCTGGGTAGAGGTTTGCACCCAGTGGTCGCCGAATGAGTGCGCGACCCAGAGGGTGACGAAGACTGCGGCGAATGTGGCGGCAGATTGGGGCATGATGGCGGGTACCTCCCAGTGGCGTCAGTGGATGTCCGGAGGCCCGGGGCGGCCGAGTCTGCTTGCCGGCGATGCGGCCGCCCCGGGGCGCTTCAGCGTCGTGTGGTCCCCTGGGCCTTCACGAAGTCCCAGGCGCCTTGGCAGGGTTTCCGCCCCACAGGCCGGTGAGCAGGTCATCGAGCAGCTCGTAGACGTCGGTGTACTCCGTCGTCCGGGCCTCGGCCAGGTGAGTGGGCGTCATGCGCGCAGCGGTAAAGCGGAACCCGTACGGGTGGGGTTCGCGGCCCTCAGGGCGGGGGTCGTACGTGAACGTGGCGAGGATGTCGAAGCCGCGCCCTTCGTTCTCGGTGTGAGCCTCGACGATGCCGGTGATGGCGTCCCGGCTCTCGCCCCCGAACTGTGCCGACCGCTGGGTGAAGTTGGGCAAGCGGGTGCTCTTGGGAAACAGCAGGGCGACATCGCCGCAGGTGTACTCGCGCTGCTCGTTGTCGTCGTAGGTGATGCAGATCGTGCTCTCGCCCTTTTCGAGATTCTTGCGCAGCACGCCGGGGAAGACGAACCGGTCGTGGGTGTAGGCCTTCCACAGCGGCGCGGCCTGGCCGGGCTCGCTGACGTCCCGGGCGCACCTCAGGCATGCCGGATCGAAGTCGTTGACGATGACGGAGGGGAAGGCGCCGCAGCAGACCACGCACAGGAAGTCGTGCTCGTCTCGGACCCAGGCGCTGACGGGTTTGGTGCCCAGCACCAAGTCGTCCCAGGAACCGACTGACAGGCCGGAACGGGCGACCTCCCTCTGCCGGTCCTGGGCGTAGGAAGAGTAGACGCCGGCTGCGCGCGACAGGCCGTGCAGGGAGATCAGCGCGTCCACCCACGCCCTCTGCATCGTCTTCTCCTGGTCGGTCATGTCGGGGCGGCCGTTGTACTCAACCAACACGCCCAGGCCGCGATCGTCGTCGAACAAGTCCTTCATCTTCCGCAGCAGGAGGCTGCGGGCGGGCTGGAACGTCAAGGCGGCAGTGGACACGGGAGGCTCCTTCTTCGCTTCGGGGTCGGTGGGCTCGATGCCGTGGCTGCGCAAGTCCTTGTAGACGACGTCACGGGAAACGTCGGCGGCCTTGGCCAGCACGTTGATGTTGCGAATGCCGGCCCTCCACGCGGCCGCCATCAGATCGGCCCGGTCGGCCGGGAGGTTGTCGCGGCGGATCGGCCAGTTGCCCAGCTTCAGCAGGGCTCGGGCGCGTTCGGTCGGGTCGTCCTCGATCACACTGTCAGGATGTGTCGACGCGCACGACAAGTCGAGCGAGTCGACACATACTTACGGAAAAACAGG
>NZ_JBMMMZ010000016.1:193785-209191 GCF_049725035.1 Streptomyces sp. XH2
AACAATGTTTCCTTTGGTCTCCCCCCGCCCCATCGCGCGCGCCACCCGACACATCCTGACGGAAAAGCAGGATCACATGGCCGGAATACCCCGGAGAACAGTCTCTTCAGGGAATCCCGGCGCCGTTCCATGGCTTCGGACGGCAAGGATGCACGCCCCGTTACAGCAGCCGTGTCCACGCCCGGTGGCCGTCGACCGGTTCGGAGCCGGGGTAGGCGGTCGCCAGGAGCTGCTCGGCGAGGCGGGCCGGACGTTCCGAGTAGGACAGAAGCTCCTCACCGTCTGCGGACTCGACGATGGCCAGGCCCGGGTGGCCGGCGGCGACTTGGTGCAGGGCGCGGCGGAGCCCGGTGATGCCAGTCAGCAGAAGCTGGCCGGGCCCCAGGGACGCGGAGGCGAGCGTGGCGAGGCTGATGGAACCGGGAGTGGAGCCGGTGGTGCGGGCGGCGAAGTCCAAACTGGCATACGCCTGGACCACGGCGGGACAGCACTGCCCGGCGCCTCGCCGGATGGTCACACGGTGACGGCGGTCCCGCGCGGGGGAGGCTGGCAGCCCGGGCTCGAGCAGGTGCAGGGTGCGGAACGGGTTGGCCAGCCCATCCTCGATGTTCGCCGCCTGGTCTCCGGGCGCGTACATGCTGATGAGGCAGCTGAGGTCGGCGGCGAGGACAGAAGCGGGCGGGGGCTTCCAGCCCGTGTTCTCTGCGGCGTCCGCGAGGTAGCCCTGCAACTCCGCGCGGCTGTAGCGGCTCAACGCGGCGTGCCCGAAGAGGTAGCGCCAGCTGGGCACCAGGCAGGGGGAGGCGCTCAGCAGCCACCAGTGCAGCAGCCACAAACTGGCGTCGAGTTCGACGAACGGGTCCGCGCCCCGGGCGTCGTCCAGGAGCCAGTGCGCCCGGGGCGTGGGAACGAGGCCGTTGCCGTCGCGGCGGGCCAGCCCGAATGCCTGGGACCAAAAGCCCATCGCGGGCACCATGCTCTTGCCAACGCCGAGAACGACGGGTGCGTCGGGCCGGCGCATGGAGGCGGGGTCGTGGAGCAGCGCCGCGTGGACCTTGCTGAGCCATCCGTAGCGGGGAGGGTATCCGCGATGACGGCCGAAGGCCGGGATGCAGTCGGTCAGCGGGGGCAGGGTTCGCACGGAGGTCCCTTTCCGGGGTGAGGGTCGCTGTGCCGGGAACACGGCCGTGTTCCCGGTTCCCTGGGGGCGCGCTGCGCATCCAGGCGTGGGCCGTTTCGTGGGTGACGGCCTCGGAGCGTCGGTCGGCAACCTGCGGTGATGCGCGGGCACAGGAGCCGACCGGTGGCGCGTGTCCGGCGGTGAAGGCGGTCATCGCGCTGTGCGGGTCCCGGTACCGGGCCGGGCCATCTTGTCGGGCGAGGGCATCGCGCCCTGTGTCGTCGCGTACGAGGTCACGGAACCCGCGCGCAAGCGGTCAGCCCGCCTCCGCGTCCTGGTCCGCCGGGCCAGCGGACGCGGAGCGGAGTGAAGGTGGGATCGACCGGGTGCGAAGGTTGCCGGCGATCTCGGCGGCCTCGGGCGCGTGCCGGTGACGAGCGATCACGGGGCGTTCTCTGGCGGTGTGTGTCCGGCGCCGCAGCTGCCGCACACGCTGTTGGGAAGAGGCGCGAGGCGTGGCGCCTGGGGCCGCGGGCGGGGGCTCGCCCATCCGCGGGCAGCCGAGGCGGGGCCCGCTGCGGTGGGGGCGACGGGCGGTACGGACGGCCGACGGCGCGGGGCGGGTGCCGCGGCTGGGCGCGGTCAAGCGCCGGGCTGAGGGGGCGCGGGCGTCGAGTACTTCGTGCACGCGGGCGTGGTGTCGCGGAGGTCGGGCCCTCGCAGCCCGCGGCTGCCGCGGGGCAGGAGTCCGCACTTGAGCCGTCCCTCGCCGTCGCGGTGCTGCTTGAGGACGCTGTGCGCGCAGTCCCCGCAGAAGGCGGACGGGGTGAGGAGGTTGGTGTCGAGCAGCGGGGCGCGGGTGGCCGGGTGAAGGCCCAGGTTGAGGAACTGGCGTATCGAGCCGCGGCCCGAACGGGCCGGTGCGGGGGAGAGGACAGTACTCATGGTCAGGGGTTCCTTCTGGATGAACGGGTGGGGGAACGGGGGCCGGTCGGCACTGTGGTGCTGGGTGGGTGTCGACCGGCCCGGCTTCGGATGGCTACTGAGCCTTGCGCTTGTCGACCTCGTACGACTTTCTGGCCGAATCGGTGATGTCGGCGAAGTCGAGACCGCGCAAGTCGGCATAGGCCCGCAGATCGGCCAGCAGCTTGGTCAAGGCGGCCGAGAAGGTGATGCGGGTGTCCTCAGCCATGTGCACGCGGAGAACTGCGGCTGCGTCGCTGGCGTGCACGTAGGCGTCGAAGCCGTGGTCGACGGATTCCGCGTCGTCGGGGTTGGCGAGCGGGCGGACGGACGCGTCGACGTTCGGCATGGCGGTCAGGGCCCGTTCGTCCAGCCGTGCGCCGGTGTCGCCGCCGAGACAGCGGTCGATGTCGGTGTGCATGTAGCGGGCCAGATGCATCAGGTCGCACGTGAGGTCGACCAGCGTCAGCCAGGTGACGCCAGTCCTCTTGCGGTAGGCGATGAGCGCGGCGGTGACGTCGGAGGCAGCGGCAGTTGACATGGGCGAACTCCTAGAAGGGAGAGGAAGTGGGCCGACGTGCGGCTCCGTGCGACATCTAAAATGCAATCAGAAATCGAGAGTTGCAATGCATTGGCCGTGCGAGACGGTCAGTGGCGCAACTGCTTGCCGTCGAAGTAGGTACCCCTTGGAACCCGGCTGCGCGGCAGGACGCCCGAGACGAGCGGGGAATCCAGGCCCGGGACGGCGGCGAGCTCGGTGCACTGGTCCAGCGCCTTGGCGGCCACCCGCGTGTCATCCCACCGCTGGCCGAGCATGACTCCCCCTCCGATATGCACGATCAGGTTGTCCATGGTGGTGAACCCGAGGCGCTGGTAGTACCCCTCCAGCGGAGGAGCGAAGTTGAGAGTCAGCAGCCCGTATCCGGCACGGGTGAACCGGCGTACGGCGTGCCGGACGAGTGCCGTCCCCACTCCGCCGCCGCGGCGATCAGGGCGCACCGCCACGGCAGAGATGATCCCGATCCGCGCGATCAGGTAATCCGCCAGGATGGGGTGGCTGACGCCCGGGTGCTCCAGGATCCAGCTCGGGGCGCCTCCCATGAGGGCGCCCAGCGGGGTTCCCGTGCTGTCCTCGGCGAGGATGACCAGGTTGGCGGTGCGAGAGAGGGGCCCGGCGGGGAGGTGCTCCAGCCCTGGGCGGGCACCCTCGAACGCTTCGGGGTCGTCCGGATTTGCAGCGGCGACCAGCCTCAAGACGGCATCGGCATCCGATGCCGTGGCGTCGCGAATGAAGATGTCGGGCAGGCCGGGCAGGCAGGTACGTGTGGCATTCACGGAAAAACTCCCAAGAGGCGCTGCGCCTCAGCGCATGGGTGGCAGGAGGGGCCGGACGGCGATCGGTCGGCCCCGGCTGGACACAACATTACAGCCGAGAACCGAGATGTGCAACGCATCCATGGTGGGCTGCCCTCCGGTGCCGTTCACGTCCTGCTGGGAGATGGGCTGCGGTCAACCTGCCACCAATGGCGTCCTTGGCGGCCTCTACCTCCGCCCAGGCCCGGGGCTCCTCCGGATGGGAGGCCCCGCGCGTTCGGGCCGCCCGGGACCGCGATATCCGCGAGCCGCCGCGCTCGGCGGGTGGGTGAGAACGCAGGGCGCAGCCGTCAATCCGGTGCTCCTCACCAGGGGCTGGGCGCAGTCGGCCGCGTCTCGCTGCTACGGGAAGCGGTGTTGTCGCCTACCGGCTGCCGGTCATGTCGCCCCAGACGGTGGAGAAGCTGTCGCGGGCCTTGTCCTGGACGCCGGCCGGGGCGATCGTGTAGAAGTCCTCGACCGTGCCATAGGACTTGCTGTCAGGGCGGGTGCGGGTGCGGACGCGGTCGATCCCGAGTCCATGGGCGCTCGTGGAATGCTCAACGGGCCGGTTCAGGGCTGCCGCGGCGTTGCGCAGGAAGGCGCCGGCTTCGGTGCGGCTCCCGGTGCGCACGGTTTTCACCGACCGGTAGACGGTGCCCTTGATGCTGCTGTCGCGGCATTCGGGCTTCGCGCAGCGGTCGCCGTGGGTTTTGCGGCATTCGGGTCGGCGGCCGGCGGTGTAGGCCCTCTGCACGCGGTAGACCGCCCAATCCTCCTCGTTGAGGCGTGCCTCGAACTGGCCGAGAGCATCCATGTTCTGGTCGTCGCTCACCCGGCGGAAAAGTGTGTCGTCCTTGTAGAGCGAGCTGTTGTCGTTGAGGGCCATGGACACGTACTCCAGCCGGAGCACGCGGGCGGCGAGGTCGGGGTACTTCCGCAGCCGCTTCAGGTGGTCGGGCTGAGGTGAACAAACGCCCGAAAAAGGGCATACTGGGCAATATGATTTAGATATGGTCAGTCCGGTGCGCTCCTTGACGTACCCCTCGACGCCCTTACGGTCCAGGCCGAGGCGGATCAGCGGAAAATCGAGGGCGAAGGTCGCGTAGCCGGTCTTCTCGTCCTTGCGGGCCTGGTGCTTGACGGCCTTCGCCGCCCGCTTGTACTCGTCCGCGTTGTACCCGAAGAGCTTGCCGACGGTCTGACCGCGGGCCTCGCTCAGCTGGAAGCTGTCGATCGGGAAACCCTTGAACTTCTGGCTGCGCTTGTGGCCGCCGGAGTACTGGGGAACCGTACCGTTGGCCTCCAGCTCGTCCATGAGGGTCCACCTGCCGCGGCGGTATTGCTTCCAGGGCAGTGTGGTGTCGGAGAGGACCTGAACGCCGGCTCCCTCGCGGTGCCCGGCCCGCGCCACCTGCACGTGCCGGATACGCCGGGCGCGCAGGAGGGGCAGGATGTGCTTCTCGACGTCGGCGAGGGTGTCAGGAAACTCGAAGCCGGTCAGAGCGGTGATTACAGAGAAGTCGGAGAAGTCCTCGGCGATCCCGAAGCGCACGGGATCGTCACGGATCGCCAGGAGCAGGGCCGTCGAGTCGACGCCCAGACCGTAGGCGAGCGACTTGGTGCGCGCCGCGCGGAAGGCCGCCAAGGCATCTGCGGAAGCCACCTGCGGCAGCGTCAAAGGAAGGGCCGGCGCGGAGGTATCGAACAGGGTCAGGGTCATGGTGGCTGCGCCAAGTGAGTCGGGGGGGGGGGGGGCCCCCGGGGCCCCCCCCCCGGGGGGGGGGGGGGGGAGGGCGTGCCCTGGGGGGGGGGGGGGCGCGCCCCCCCCCCCCCCCCCCCCCCCCCTGGGGGGAGGGGAAGAAGGTCTTCCGCGGCGTGGATGCGCCACTTGGCGGAAGGCGGCAGTGAAGGAGGCAGCACGCTGCGAGCTGTTGGGAGAGGCCCGACGTCCCGCCGGGCGCCCCGGAACGGAGGATCTCAGGCCGTCGGCGTCCGCCACGTCTGCGTGAGTTTCCGCTGGAGGTCGGACTCGTATGCGTCGGCCTCCGCCCCGTGGACCCGCTCGTAGGCATCGAGGTCGGTGGGGCTGGCGATGAGCCGGTGGAAGTCCTCCGGGAACACCTGGGCGAACAGGCGCATGTAGAGGTGGGCGGCGGCTGAGTTGAGAGGGGCGGGCAGGCTGCTTTCCATGAGGACGCAGATCATCTCGGCGGCCGTTGCGGGCTGGGTGTTCTTGCCCTCGGCGACCCGGTTGAGTACTTCCGCGGCGTGGGCCCGGTAGAGCCGCTCGGAGGTGTGGAGCCGGCCGTGGGTCGGCTTCACGAGAGGAAAGGCGCGCCAGATCGGTCCCTGGCCGCTCTCCTGGTGACGTTGCTGGGCTGCCTGGATCTCCGTTTCTGCCCATTCCCGCACGGCGAAGGTCGGGGCCAGCATCAATGCGAGGTTGCGCCAGATGTCGTCAATGGTCTGGTCGGAAGCGGTGCTCACGGTGTGTCCGTTCTGCTGGTCTCGGCGTCCGGCCCGCCCCACGCCCACTGGGTTTCTGATCACCAGTGCGACGTCCGGCGCCGGGCAAGCCGCGTCGGGGTACGAGGTCAGCTCTCTGGCCGGGCGGCGCGGACGGCTTCGATGCCAGCCCGGGTGAGCCAGGGGCGGTGCTTGGGGCCGGTGCGGCCGTCGTCGCCGTCGTTGGGCTGTACGGCGCCCCCGGTGTCCCGGTACTCGACCAGCCTGAGCCGGACGAGCGCGTCGACGGTCGGCCAGGCGGTCCTCGGCCCCAGGGCGCCGCTGTCGTCGGCGGAGTCGATGGCGGCGCGCTGCGAGTCGGTCAGGATCGCGCGGCGCCCTGCGCCGGTGATGATGTACGGCTGGCCGCCGGTGTCGGCCTGGGCGATGTCCGCGGGCAGGACGTAGCCGTCGGCGTCGTTGCGGTAGGCCAGACCATCGTCCAGGTAGACCTGGAGAGTCGTGCGGCTGACGCGGGACGCGAGATGCCCTTCGGGGTGCACGCAAGCGGCACGGAGGTGGTGGGCGGCGGGAGGATAGGTCTGCCCACTCATCGCGGTCCCTCCAGCGTGAGCGCTGAACCCCCTACGAGGGAGCTCTCCGTCGGCCCGGCCGCGGAGGGCCGCGGAGCGCGGCAGCCACGGCCCTCGCAGCACGTCGCTGCGCGGGGGTTGGTCCACCGGCACTCCGGGCAGCGCCACATCAGGCCCGTGGAGATCGCCGCCGCGTGGATCGCGGCCTTCTGGGCGGTGTCGGCGCCGGCCAGCAGTTCCTCCAGCGCGGTCGGATGCGGTGCGCTTGCTTGGCTGTCGGAGAGCAGGACGGTGTCCTCGACCTGGACGCGCAGCGGCACGGTGCCGTCCGGCCGGACGATGTGCTCCTCGTCGGCATCGTCGAGGTGCACCGAGACCCGCACGGTGCCGTCCTCGGGGTCCAGGTAGGCGAAGGTGAGTACGCCTGCGACCTCGATGCACGGCGGGCCGTCGTCGTCGGCGGGGTGGAGGACTGCGGCGCGGTTGAGGGCCGCAGCCTCGGCGGCCTCGGGGAAGGCGTAGGCGAGCGGCACAATGTGGGCGCGCCGGGGCCGGATGACATCTTCGGCGACCAGGTCGTAGCCCTCGTCCGGCAGCGCGGTGCCGGACGGCCCGTAGTAGAGCTCCACGGCCTCGGCGTCGTTGGTCGGTGGCTGCTCGGGCATGCCGTCCCGGCCGGAGAGGTTGTCCCAGTTGCCGCGCACGTAGGCGGCAAGCTCGGAGAGGGCCCCCGACGGCGTGGAGTAGATGGCGGTGGTGTCCTCGTGGCGGTTCCAGATCCGTAGCCGCCAGACCTGCTCGCCCGGCCGTGTCCCCACCAGAGCGGAGACGGCCGTGCTCGGTCGGCCGGTGGCCTCGGCCAGCACGGCGGCGCGGGCTCGGTCGGCCAGTTCACGGTCGGTGGGGGAGAGATCGGCAGCTGCCGGGGAATCGGCCAGGGTGCCGGCGATGCGGACCAGGGAATCGATCTCGGATGGACGGAAGCATGTAGCGATCATGATGTCCTCGTCGTGATGGGTGCCCGGCGGGCGGGGGTAGTCGGCCCGCCCGCCGGGCGAATGGAGGCGCCGCCGGGCACGGCCCGGGGCGCGGGGAGGTCACAGCCCCAGGGCCTGGAGAGCCTCGACCATCCGAATTGCCTTCGCGCGGTCGGGCGAAAGGCGGATGCGGCGGATACGTAGCGGGTGGGACGGCAGCTCGATCCCCACGGCCGCGCCGTCGGCATCCCGGCGGAGTTTGTACTGCTCCAGCGGCAGCATCCAGGCATCCCAGTCACGTGCCGGTCGGGCCGGTCGGCCCGGACCTCGTTGGACGAACCTGCCGATGGAGCAGAGGCAAGCCGGGTCATTGCAGCGTCTCAAGGAGGGGTGCGACGACGCGCCGCTCTCGCGGTAGGTCTCGGCCGTCCCGTTCAGCATGGGGCAGGCCTTCTCGGAGTACCGGAGGCACTGCTGGTGCAGTCCAGGCTCGGGGGCATATCCGGCGTCGACGTCCTCGGGGCGCACGACCACGAAGAGCCGTTCTCCCAGGGGTCCTTCACAGACCTGGCAGAGGCGTCTTTCGAAAGCAATGGCCTGCTTGTGCGGGTCGAGCTTGCCCAGGGCCACGATTCCGTTGTGCTCGAAGGACACATACGGGACCACCAGGCCGCCAAGCCGGGGCCGGTGGTCGCACATCGGAGGGACTGGAGGCACGCTCATCGCGCATCACTGCCGAGGGGAGCGGCCGACGCGGCGCGGGCGGAGCACAGCCGATGTATCAGCTGCCAGATGCGACTGGAGCGCCCGTACTCGTCGCCGGGCAATGTGGTCTCGAACAGGGCTCGGGCCAGCTCGATGTCCGTGGGGTTGGCGTCGACCCCGTACAGCGGCAGCACCGCGAGGATCAGCCGGTCGCGCTCTTCGACAGCGCACCCGCTCTTCTCGGCCAAGCGCCAGTAGCTCACCAGCGCCTTGCCGCGTGTGGGGTAGTCGCTCATGGCCTTGGGGGTCCAGGTGAGATGGCCCGTGTCGTCGGCCAGGGCGAGGGCTGCCTTGAGGGTGCTGTCACCGTTGTACGAGCGGAACATCACCGCGGCGAGCCAGACGTGGTGCTCGGGCATGCTCTTGAGCGATACCCAGCCCCAGAGTGCGGTCTCTGCGTTCTTGGTGACGGTGTAGTGAGGGAAGCGCTGGAGGACGCGGGAGTCGAGGGCCTCGGCGTACTTCTTGGCGTAGTCGGTCATCGGTGGTCCTTGTGGGAAAGGCGGGGCCTGCCGGATGCGGGCGTGGCAGCACCCGGTGCGGAGGTCGGACTAAGGGGCATCGAGATGGGAGGGGCGCACGTGGAGTGCTCCTCGCCGGACGCAGAAGGCCGGTTCCGTGCGGACGGCGGTAGTGCGCGCCCCAACCAGGCAATGACTACATTACATGTAGAGATCGTGTGGTGCAATATCGGACGTGTAGTGCAGCCCCCTCCGCCTCGACCGTGGCGAACGAGGCCGACAGCAGGGCCTGACAGAGCTGCCGGATTCCGCCCTGCTCCCACAGGGCGCGGGTCTCGGGCAGGGCGGCCGGCCACCACCGCACCGAGACCGTCTCCCCGACGACGTCGACGGCAACCCCGTACCCCTCGTCCCGGCTCCAGTCAGCCATCACCACGTGAGGGGACAGGACTTCGACGACCCGTCCATGAAGACGGACCGCTTCCTCCTTGGTGCTCCGGGCGGCGACCTGCACCGCCCGGGCCTCCGCCTCGGGCACCGGCCGGTAGACGGTGCTGCGGCTCTCGCCCTCGGTGACGACGAGTGCTCCGCCCTGCGCCCGAAGGACCCGCTCCCGGCCGGCCGCCACAGCCAGCTCGAGCACCTGGGTGGCGGAGACGACGGTGTCGGGATCCTCCCCGGGGACGGCCGTTGCCCGGTAGTGCTCGTGCCGGACCAGATTCACGGCGTGGCGGACATCCAGCATGGTGCGCGCGAGTTCATGAGCACCCGGCTGGTGGTGGGCGGCGTACTGGACAAGGCGCCGGTGGATCTGGGCGGCCTCATGGTCGGAAGGGTGTTGGAACTCGCTTCCTGTCACGTCCCGGACCACGAAGTCGATCACCTGCGGCAGGTAGGCGGCGGTGAAGGAGACCCGGCGAAGCAGCCGGAGTTCCAGCTGACTGTAGGGGCGCGGAACGAGGGCCTCGACGGTCTCGTGCATGGGGAAGGCGTCCCTTCTGTGTGTGGCCGGCAGCGGTGATTCACCGTCCGGGCGGCGACGGGGCGCTGATGAAGTCCATCCAGGCATCGTGTTCGGCCGGCGTGAGCACGGGGGTCGGCTCGATAGGTGCTCGCCCGAAGCACCGGTCGCACTGGTCAACGTCGTCCTGGTGCGTGCCGACGGCGGCAAGCCGTGGAGGAATCCGTGCACCGCACAGGGCTGCGACTTCTTGCGCGGGCGGTTGCAGCGTCAGGTGCAGGTGCCGGCCGTCGAGCACCGGACGGACCCGGACAACTCCCGGGGCCTCGGATTCGGCGGCGAAGTGCCGGGCCAGGAAACGCACGACGAGGTCCTGTGTGGCCCTGTGCCGGGCATGGGGCGTTCGCGTATCGACGGGCTGCTCCTCGACGGCGCGGAGCGCCGGTCTCAGCTCCGCGGCCAGCCGGGCGGTGAGCGCCTGCGCCTCGATGCGGAATGCGGAGCTGTCCCCGCGAGGATCATCGCTGCGCAGCCCGCACCAGAGCCAGGCCGAGGGCATGAACGCTGCGAGCTCGCCGAGGAGGTCGTAGGAACTGCTGACGGCCCAGACGACGTAGTGCGCACACGGGTGGTGGGAGCACGTTCCGGCGGGTGCCTGGCACATGCGCAACTCGAAGCGAACCCCAAGGGCGGTCGCCTGGGTGCGGACGATACCGACCTCGGCGGCTCCGCCGTCCGGCCGGTTCCTGCACCACCAGGCAGGTTCCCCCATCAGTATCGGGCCGGCTTCGCGGCTGGGGCCGAGACCGGGCGGCTCTGCCGCGCGGGCGGCGGACAGGGAGGTATGGGCCGAGATGACTCGGCCGTCGTCGATCACGAGATAGGTCATGAGGTGCCTCTCTGCGTCGGCCGGGCGCGGGAATGTGCCCGGCCGAGGGCGGGGACCGGCCGGGCCCGCTGCGGGGCCCGGCCCAGGATGGTCAGGCGGAAAGCTGCTCGGCGGCCGTGTCCGCGTGGCCGGGCAGACTGTTCTTGGGCGTCTTCCTGATGGCGATGCCGTCGTTCGGCAGATGCTTCAAACCATTGATCAGGTCCTTGAAACTCCGGCCGGGGCGGAAGCGCAGCGCCGAATGCCTCTTGACCAGGACTCGGCCACCGGTCTGCGGGTTGCGGGCGTACCGGGCCGGGCGGTCGACCTTTTCCAGGGAGCCGAAGCCGGTAACCGAGACGCGCTCACCGGCGACGACGGCACGAACCATGGCGTCCAGGACCGCGTCGACCGCAGCGGCGGCCTGCTGCCGTCCGCCGAGCTTGTCCGCGATCGCGTCCACGAGCTGGGCCTTGTTCATGTTGGGACTCCTTACTTTCATGGGGAGGGGGGAGGGCAGCGGGAGCGCGCCAGGGCGCGCCCCCGCTGTCGGTTCAAAGGCGGGAGTAGTGGCGGAGGGTCTTCTCGTAGTCCGCCAGGCGCGCCTTGGCGATCACCGTGCGGTCCGGCGTGCGCAGCACGATGCCCTCGGGACGGCGGCCACCGTCGGCGTCCAGCGCCACCTGCGTCTCCGGCAGCCGGGAGATGAGGAAGTCGCGCATCGCCTCGATGCCGGTCGGTACCTCGGCTGCCGGGATCAGCCCGAGACGCGGGGTGAGCTCGATGCCTTCCCACGCGGACAGGCCGCGCAGCTGCTTCTCTCCCCAGAAGGCCTGACCGCCGCGCTCACGCCAAGCCGAGACCTCGGCGGGCGTGCGCTGGAGGATGTCCTCGGGGATCGTGGCCGCGTCGAACATCCGGAAGCCGGTCCGGCCCTGGCCGGTGTACTGACGGGCATTCGGGCCGATCTTCCCGCCGTAGACCTCCAGGTAGAGCACCCGGACGTCACTGTCGGGGGCGGACAGGCCGTCCGCGACGGCCCGAAGCGCATCGACCACTCCCTCCTTCGGGTTCGCGATCAAGTCACCGCGAGCGTGCAGCAGTTCTTCGCGGGAGCCGATGACGTAGAACCCGTCCGGGAACACGATGATCCGTGCGTTGGTGCCGTCCACCTTCTCCGTGAGGACGACGTCGCCCTTGAAGGAGGTGGCGGTGTCGAGCAGGACACCGCCCTTCGGTGCGCGCTCGTGAAACGTGAGGATCGACGGGTACTTCGTGGCCGAATTGAGCGATTCGAGATTGAGGCTGCGCACGTCAACCATGGCTGTGGGTGCTCCAGTTCAGGTGGGCAGGCGCCGCTGTGCGCGGTGGCCGGATGAAGGAAGGAAGTCGGTCGCCGACCGGCGGTCTCGCTGACCCGACGACCAGAACACTACACGCAAAAATAGATGTACGCAACGCTATTCGTCGTATTGACGAGTGCTCGGTGTTGTGTCAGGCTGACATAGCGACAGCGGGCAGGAGTGTCGGGCGAGTTCACGCCCCCCTCCCCGCCGCGCCTATCCCCGACTTCCCCGAATGCCTCAACTCCCGGGAGAAAACCCGTGATGACGACATCCGTCGCTTCCTCCGCCGACACCACGCCGACCGCCGAGTTCCTCGGCACCCGAGTGTTGGACGCCCACGCAATGGACCGGGCCGCCGGTGTCCTGATCGGCGCCGCATGCGGCGATGCCCTCGGCGTCCCCTACGAGTTCGGTCGTCGACTCACCGACGACCAGCAGCCCGCCATGATCGGCGGTGGACTGGGCCCCTACAAGCCGGGCGAGTACTCCGACGACACCCAGATGCACGTCTGCATCGCCAGCGTCGCGGCGAGCGGAGCCGATCTGACCAGCCCCACCGCCCTCGACCAGATCGCCCGCAACTTCCACACGTGGCGCAAGGAAGGGGCCAGCGACATCGGGTCCCAGACCCGCAACGTGCTGAGCACCGCCGCGAGCAGCCAGACGGGCACGCCCGGGGAGGCCATGACGGCGGCGGCCGACGCCTACACTGCGCGCACCCGCTACAGCGCGGGCAACGGATCCCTGATGCGTGCCGGGATCGTCGCTCTCGCCTACCTCGACGACATCGACGGCATGGTGACGGCGGCCACCCGCATCAGCTCTCTGACCCACAGCGACCCCGAGTGCGTGGAGGCGAGCATCCTGTGGTGCTCGGGTATCCGCACCGCCGTCCTGGAGGGCACCTTTGATGGCGTCCGGCAGGGCGTCCAGCTCCTGCCCGCCGACCGCCAGGACCTGTGGAACGCGCGGCTGGACGAGGCCGAGACCAACCCGCCGCATCACTGGCCGCGTAACGGATACGTCGTCACGGCCCTTCAGGCCGCTTGGTCGGCCATCACCCGCACACCGGTTCCGGAGCACGCGCCGGAGCACCGATCGTTCCCCGCGCAGCACTTCCAGCTCGCCACGGAGGCCGCCGTACGCGCCGGCGACGACACCGACACGGTCGCCGCGATCACGGGCGCCCTCCTGGGCGCGCGCTGGGGTGTCTCAGCCATCCCCCTGGTCTGGCAGCAGGCCGTGAACGGGTGGCCCAACCTGACAGGCCCCGACCTCATCCGCCTGGCCGTCCTGACGGCCCGGAAGGGATTCGACGACCGCGACGGCTGGCCCTCGGCCCGCCGCGTGCCGATCCCCGCTTACGCGGGAGAAGCCTTCACCGTGGCACACCCGGAAGACCCCGGGCTGCGGCTGGGAAATCTCCCGCTCACCCAGTTCCGGGGCAACGCCCCGGTTGACGCGGTGGTGTCCCTGTGCCGCGTGGGCCAGGACCCCATCCTCTCCGGCACCGACGTCGAGCACGTGCGTGTATGGCTGGTCGACAAGCAGGGCGCGAACGCCAACCTCCACTACGTGCTCGACCAGGCAGCCCGGGAGATCGCCCGGCTGCGCCAGGAGGGCAAGCGGGTGCTGCTGCACTGCGTCGCGGGCCGCTCGCGTACCCCGGCCGTTGCCGCCGTCTACAGCACACTGCTCGGTACGCACCCGCACACGGCCCTGACGGCGATCTACCGGGCCCTGGGCCAGCGGTGGACCCTGTGTGCGCACTGGGAGCTGCACGACGCCGTATACGAGCTTGCCGGATACCACCCGCACCGTCCCCGGCCGTGGAGCCTCAGCCGTGTTGTGCGCAAGCAACGGTAGGACCGGTTCACATAGACACACCGGGTATGAGTCGGGGCCCCCCCCCTGCGAGGGGGGGGGCGCCGCCGACCCCGCCACCTGGCGCCGAAGCGCCCTTGCCCGCGCCGGCTACGGATGAAGTCGTACACCGTCTGGCGGTACCAGTGATAGGCGAAGACCTGGGGCTTTTCGTTGTCCTCCGGAGTCCGGTCAGCAAACGGGATCTGCCCACGGTTGTGGTAAGCGTGCATCGTGTCACGGGAGATAGGCTCGCCGCGGGTCGCGTTCCCCCAGATCGCGCCGAACTCGTCCACATTCAGCAGGTCCCGCGGGTTGCCTTCAGGCAACGGCTGGCGCAGTACCGGTCCCGTACCGCTGAACGACGCCCACACGTGCGGACGAGCCACCTTCACCCAGGCGTCGACCTCGTCCTGATCCCATACACGTGGTCTGCTGCGGAGCGGCTCGGGGAAGGCTGGGCGCACTACCTTGTCGCCCTCCCGCTTCTCCTCCGCCCGCACCCAGTTCTGCACGGTCGGCAGGGGCTGGCCGAACCGCTGGGCGATTCCGTCAAGGCCCAACTCGACGCGCTGCTTGCCCCGTGCGCGGCCCTTGCCCCCTGCGGGCGGGGCCGGCGACGTGCCTTCGCCCTCAGCCGGCGCGACTGCGGCAGTACCGGGTGCTGCCAGCACCAGCTGCTCCTGGGCCGCGGCCCAAGCCCGCTTCTTGTGCTGCCGGACCCAGCTGTCCACCTCGGCTGTGTCGTAGGTCTTGGTTCCGGGCAGCAACTGAGGAAAGTCGTCAGTCTTGGCCCAGTTGCGGACCGTCGGCTCGCTGACGAGGTACTTCGAGGCGATCTGACGGACCTTCAGACTTCGGGGCTCTTGCGCCATACTCACCGCCGACTCCGTGCCGACTCCACCTGCAGGGGCCGTCACCGTGGCCGACGCGCTGTCCTTCGGCCTCCTGGCGCGGCGCGGCCGTTCGAGCCACTTGTACACCGTCGACCGGTACCACCTCCGGTCGGTCACCTCAGGCTCTCCTGCCTTGGACTTCTCGCCTCCCGGTGTCCGGTCAGGCTGGGGCATGGTGCCCTTGGAGATGTAGCCCCGCAGGGTGGTAGCCGGCACGGGCTCCTTCCGGCCGATCACCAGGGCCTCGAGCTTGCCAATGTCCTCGAGCGACAGCAGGTCCTTGTCCCCACCCTTCGGCAGTCCCAGAGGGTTATCCGAGTCCTGCCCCTGCGCCCAGTAGATGCGGAAGTTGCGCTCCAGCCAGGCGTCCACGGCTGCGGCGCTGCGCACCAGGAGGGTGCCGGCCACGCCGGCCGGCCTTCCCGGGGGAAAGCCCTCCATGGACGTCCAGCTGTGCACCTGGGTCACCGTGACCTTGTAGGTTGCCGCGATGTCCTCAACGGTCAGGTCCTTGTCTTCGGCGTCGGCGGGGATCACCGTTGTCACTTCCTTGGTCGGGCCGGCGGTGGAGGTGCAGGCCTTGTCGGTGGCCCTGTGGCCGGAGCAGGTTCTGAGGGCTGGTGTCTGGGCGGGGGTGGTCGGCATAGCCGGCTTCTTTGCGCGCCGGCCCTGGATCGTGCAGGGGCAGGCGCGCCTAAAGTACATCTGATGGTCGAGCTATGCAACAGCGGATCGCCGGGGCGTTCGGCTGCCCGGGGAGCCGAACGTTGGAAGTGGGTGTTGGGGCCGAGC
>NZ_JBMMMZ010000016.1:209201-261219 GCF_049725035.1 Streptomyces sp. XH2
GGCCCCCCTGGTGTGTGGGGGGGGGGGGCGCCCCCCCCCCCCGCCCCCCCCCCAACCCCCACTTCCAACGGTTTTGGATTTACGGTCGGGCCAGCCCGACCGTCTGACTCACTCTCTGCCTTTTGGTGGCCAGCTTCTCGTGACGAGCCCGCTGCAAGCTTCCGAAGGTTTCCTGGCCCTGCCGCTTGAGAAGGTGAGGAATCCGATTGGCGGGAATTCCGACCAATGGCGACTCGCTGAGGACCGATAGAAGGTCGGACTCGGTCTGATCGTTGTATCCGGCGATGATGAGTGCTTCCACGTCGGGGAAGACGTCGGCATGCCTCTCGACCCCGAGGTCGATGAGGTGATCTTCGCGGCCGCCGAGGCTGTAGCACCACAGGAAATTCTCGGGCGCCCCGGGCTCCACGAGCCGCTTGAAGCGGCTGATCTCCTTGGTGTAGCAGTAGAAGCGACTCTTCGGAGTGTTCTTCATAATACGCATCCAGGCCAGCAGATAGGCGTCGGAAAAGAAGTCTCCGGAGTCATGAAGTCGAATCCATTTTCCAGCGTATCGCCGGTGACTGAGCTCTTCCGTCATGCGTTCCTCCCATTCAATGGGAGAGTCCCGGCACAGGAGAAGATTCCGGATGTGAGCCGCCCGTACATTCTTGAACCGGTAGGCTCCGGCCCTTGCGTAACAAAGCTGCGCGCAGACCCCTGCCTGAGGGCAGACGTTGAAATTCTCCCCGCTGGGCAGTTTGACCGCGAATGCCGGTAGAGTCCAATTGAAAATGCCCTCCTTTCGCAGTTCAGAATTCTGTGTCAGAAGCCATTTTCTGGCCGTTCGCTTTGTCGTGGCGGTGTCGCTCATGTCTGTCACACACTCGTCTTCGAAGGGCGGGGCGGGCCGCGTTCCGCAGGCCAGGGGCAGTCGATGCGGGGTCGGACGCACGCGTGAACGTGCGCCGGCGCCAGGCCGGGCGCACGGCAGTCAGGTGGTGGCGTGGGCCGTCGAGGGCGTGGGAGCGTTGCGGCTCGCGACGGGGCGGCCGGTGCCCGGGCATGGTTCGGCCCCCGGCGGGTGAAGGGCGGCCCGCGCTCCGCGCCGCAGAAGGGTGAGGGCGCCGCAGACCGTGCAGCGGCCGGTCGGCCGTTTGCGGTCGGGGGCGAGCCAGACGGTCATCGGCCCCCGGACCGCGCTCATGTAGCGGTTGATGGCGGTCTGCCGGACGCCATCGGCGCGCCAGTGGTCAGCAGTGGTTTCGAGAACCTCGATCTCCTCGACCGTGCGGTTTTCGCAGTATGCGGTGTTCTCGTAGGTGCAGTCGTCAGCGAGATCGTCGACGTCCAGCTCCTCGTCCAGGTAGCGCTTGATGGCTCGGGGGCTGTGGGCTATCGCGACGGGTATCTCGAATGTGCGTGCTGCTTCGTAGGTGACCAGCTCGGAGAAGGTGACGCATACCCGGAGCTCGGTGAACTCTTCAACGGTCTCGGTGGCGTGTGTAGGGGTGCTCATAGAAGGGGCCGTTTCATGCAGGGCGCCCCCGGCTCTGTGTGAGCCGGGGGCGCCAGTGGGGAGGAGGGTGGTTGGTGCGTCAGTCGCCGCGTGCGGGGCAGCTGGCGGTGTGCGCGGGGGAGTAGCGGAGCCGGGGCGAGCCGCCGAGGAAGTCGCGAGCCTGGAGGAGGTAGTCGCCCAGGTCTTCCAGACAGTCGATCTCCTCGGTGGGGACCTTCTTGCGGCAGCGCGGGCACGGGGCGATGAGGTCGAAGGTGAGGCGGCGGCGGTCGTTGTAGGTCGCCAGGAAGTCGAGCGCCCGGCCGTCGACTGGGATGGACAGTGCGATGGCGCGGTAGTGCTGGCCGTTCGGGAGCAGCGGGTGGGCGCTGTCGAGCGCGCGACGGATCACGACAGGACGGGCGAGGGAAGCGAGGCGGAGGCGGTGGCGCAGAACCTGTGCCACTCCGCTGAGTTCGTCGCCCCAGACGTGGACAGACGGGTCCGGGCTCAGCGGAATGGCGCGGCCGGTCCGTGCGCGCCGCATCGCGGCCTGGACGGCAGCGGACTCGATCGGGTGGAGGGCCGGTTTCATCATGGTGCTCGGCATGGTGACTCCGAGATGGACGGGGGCGCGGGCTCGAACGGCGTGTTGCTGGCTGATGGCGCCCGTGCCGGACTCAGGGGCCGCGAACGACGGCCCTGGACCAGAGCGGGGAATGACCCGCCCTGCACTACTCATAATACCGCTGAGAATGGAGATATGCAACGCACCGGGATTGGGGATGCCCCACGTCTTGACCGGTGGGGGTGTGAGACGCGGGGCATCAGCGGCCGAGACCGGCTAAGGGCACGGGCATGCTAGGGAGCAGCCAGCTGCCCAACCTGGTCGAGCAGGAGCTGGGCGCGGGCGAATGCCTTCTCCTTGTGGCCGTACGAGGGTACGACCAGGTGCATGCTCTCGTGGGCCAGGGCGCGGTCGGCTTCCTCGCGCGTCGTGACCAGATCCAGGTTGATGGCCATCAGAGGCGTGCTCAGCCGCGCCCCTTCCGGGCCCCGGAAGACCTGGGCCGCGTAGTGCGGGTAGAAGGGCATCCCGGTGACCGAGGCGTAGGCCTGGAGGTCGACGACCAGATGGAAAGGCCGCTGTGCGACGTGCGCGAACTGCTTGGCGCGCCGGCGGAGCCAGGCCATGCCGACCGGGAGGTCGCGCTCGTGTTCGGGCAGTGGGCTGCGCAGCGCCGTGTGCCGGGCGTCGGTCAGTGGGTGCCCTCGGTGCACGGTCATGAGCTTCTCCTGCCGGTGGTGTCCTGGAAGGTCCGGGCGAGCTCGAGGA
The DNA here is from genome assembly GCF_049725035.1 of Streptomyces sp. XH2. Classification (NCBI taxonomy): domain Bacteria; kingdom Bacillati; phylum Actinomycetota; class Actinomycetes; order Kitasatosporales; family Streptomycetaceae; genus Streptomyces; species Streptomyces sp. XH2. The sequence goes on from NZ_JBMMMZ010000016.1 coordinate 212,015, forward strand.
GGGCCTCGGGGGTGAGGCCGAAGTGGTCGGCCAGGCCGTCCAGTACTGCGCCCTGCAGAACGGGGGCTGCTTCGCCGGCCGCCCGGACGGCTGCCGCGTGGGCCCGGACGATGTCATCCGGCTCGACGTCCCAGGCGGTCGCCAGTTTCCTTGCGACACCGGGCTTCAGGGTGCGCGTGTGGCCGCCCTCGAGCATGGCGTACCCGCTGCGCCCCAGGCCGGCTGCCTCGGCTGCGGCGGCTTGGTTGTGGCCGGCCCTGCACCGCAGGTCCTCCATCGTGGTGGGCTGTCCGGGGCGCAGCTCGCCGATGGTGCTCGAGAGAGCGGTGGCGAAGGCGTTCAGCGTTCCCCATTCCGGGGTTCGCCGGCCTTCCTCGTAGGCGTGGATCAGGGAGGTAGGCGTCCCTGTGGCCCGCCCCAGCTCCTCTTCGGACATGCGCTGGCGCTCGCGGGCGGCCCGAAGGGCGGCTCCGTCGAAGCCGCGCACGCCGCGACGTCGTGCCACGCTGATCACCTCCCTGGTGTGTCGTGTCGGCCGGAGGTCCGGCCGGCGCTTCGTGCTGGGAGGCCATCATGCCAAGACGGTTGCCGGCGCCCCTGGGGCCGGCGGTGCCAGTCAGGCATAGCGGCCTTGCCAGGAGTCCGCGTCCAGGCGTTGCAGGGCCGCGTCCTCTTCCGGGGTGAGTCGGTCGGTGAAGTCCTCCCAGCGGATCAGCTCCTCCAGTTCGGCGCCGTCGGCCGGTTCGATCCGGGCTCGCTGCCCGGTGATGAGGTCTATCTCGACGGCGTCGTCGACGAGCTGGACGCTTTCCCACTGCAGGGCGCGGCGGCGTGCCACGCCGAGGTTGAACAGGTAGCCGTCCGCCGTGTCCTGGCCGCCGGCCAGCGGCCTGATCCACACGGTCCGGTCCTCGTTCACGAAGCGGTGGTGCCGGGCGAGGGCCGCGCGGAAGACCTCGTCGCTGTCGGGGCCGAAGACGACCAGGCGCGCGCCGGCGTCGACCGGGTCCCCGGTGGTGCTGTGATTGCCGGCCAGGAGGTCCGAGAACCGGTGCTGCCACTGCTGTGCTGTCATCGTGAAACTCCTCGTATCAGCTGTAGTCGCTCGTCAGGCACAGGACATCCTCGACCGGCTTGCCGCCGAGCTCGGTGATGCCCCGGGCGGAGAACGAGGCGAGGATCGTCTCCCGCTCGCTGGCGGACGAGCACACGATCCTGCTCGGCGCCTCGGCCCCCAACAAGTCGATGCCGTTCCTGAACATCACCTCGTTGTTGTAGTTGGAGAACTTGGCGATCTTCATCGGATCCCGGGTGATCGCGTTTTTGCTGTAGTTGTGGTGATTCGGGTTTATTGCCCCAAAATGGTCACTGTTGTAGCCGTAGTAGTCGCTGCGCCGCATCAGCACACTGGGGTCGTCCCAGACCAGTACGCCTCCCCCCAGATAGTCGTTGCTGCTCTTAACCCGCAGGAAGACGCTGTTGGCGCCGCCGGTCATCTTGTCCTTCTGCTCGCTCATGCCAACGCCGCTTCCGATACCCATGACGGCGCGCTTCTCCGTCGAGGCCAGCACACCGGTGCCCAGCAAGCTGGCAAGGTCACCGCCGCCGATGCTGTGGGTCAAAGACCGCCCCTGGAAGGCGGCCTTGATCTCCTCGTGCTTGCCGGTCACGTCGAAGCGCGACCAGGTCAGCCACTTCCCGGTCGTCGAGGGCGTCGGCTCGTAGCCCGGGCTGGCCGCCAGCTCTGCACCACTGGAGAACCCGGAGGCCTTGGCGACCGCGTCCCGGACCACCTCGACCTTCATCGGCAGCACTTTCTGGGCCGCCTCCAGGTGGATCCGCTTCATCTGGGCCTGCAGGGCGTCGCTGTCGAGCCCCATGAGCGACTCCATCCGCTGGTGCACGATCTCCTGGACCTGAAGATCCTGGAGCCCCTGGGCCGTCTCCATGGCCGCCTTCATCCCGGCCGCATTGTCCAGCCCCTGCGCCTGAATGTTGTTCGCCAGGTAGGTCCACTCGCCCTCGGCCGCGGTCATGGGCTTGTTCATCAGGTGCAGCTGCTCCAGCCGGTCCACGAGTTCCTTGCCGTGGCCCGCGCCGGCGGGGGCATGAACCTCCAGCTGCCCGCGCAGCGAGTACTCCGTGCTGGATGGGTCGTTGTCCTTGTACGGGCGGTAAACCGCCTTCCAGCCGTCGCCCATGTCGATCTCGTACTCCGTGCCCTTGGCGGGGCTGCGGGTGACGCCGTCCCAGGAGGCCTGCCCGGTCTGCGGGTCCAGAGTGGCCTGGATCCGGCTGGCCTTGCGCACCGTCGCCGCGAGCGTCCCCGGTTCGGGCTCTCCGTCGGGTACCGGCACCTGCTTGGTGACCATCTTGGTCGTGGTCACCTCGTAGGCGTCCATCCACGGCAGGGGCGCGCCGCCGTTGTCGATCTTGTCCTTCACCAGGTCCAGCTGGTCCATGTAGTGCTGGGCCATGGCCTTCTCGTCGGCGCTGATGCCGGGATCGTTGAGCACTGCGGAGACGGCCTCGACGGCACTCTGGTGCTTGGCGACCGACGCCTCCGCGATCGGAAGGTCATTCTTCAGCTTGTGCTGCACCGAGCTGACCGCTGACTTGGTCAGCTCGGCCAGCATCTTCTCCTTGTCCAGGCTCAGGCGCTCCTTGACCTCCTCCTCGACCTCGACCTCCTCCATGTGCGTGCCGGGAATGCTCAACGCGTCGAGCAGTTTCTCCTCCGCCTCCTCGGAGACATGGGTGAGCAGCACCTCGCGTGGCCCCTCCGGCGAGTCGTACGCGACGAGCGCGGCCTCGGAGTTGATGAAGTCGTCCCCACCTACGAGGACCGGCGCGCCGGTCGGCTCACCCACGGGGGGTGCCACGGGCACGGGCGTCAGCGGGGGGTCCGCCTCTTCCTCGTCTTCGACCTCCTCAAGCTCTTCGGCGAGCAGCACGGCCTCACCATCGGCTGCGGGGGCTTCGCTGCTGCCCTCCTCGTCCTCAGGCGCGCCCGCCTCGGTTTGGACCTCCGCCTCCTGAGGCTCGTCAACAGCTGCTCCAGCCTCCTGGGACTCCCATTCCTGCTCGATCTCCTTGATGAGTTCGTCCGCGGCAAAGTCCAGATCAGCATCCGTCGGCTCGGCAGAGACAGGCGGCTCGGGCAGCGCCTGCTGGACAGCGGACACCTCCGCCTCCGCGTCCTCACCGCCCGCGGCAGCGCCGGCGAGGCCTGTGACTCCCGCCTCGGCTGGCGCGCCAGCGAGGTCCACCGAGGCCGAGGGGCTGTCCGGGGTCACAGTGGGGCTGACCGCGTAGCTCTGGTGGCTGGACTTCGAACTCGTTCCCATCAGCTACCTCCGTGCTTGAGGGAGGCGGCGGACGGCATCTTGAGCTGCTTGACGAAGAAGTCCGTGAAGTTCTGACGCAAGGAGTTCTTCCTCTCGACTGCGTGGTCCAGGAACGTGTTGGCGATCTGCTCGTGCGTTACCTGGGACTGGGGAACTTTCAGGGCCTTGGCGGCCCGGCTGCGCATCTGGGGCACCCACGCGACGCCGGCCTTGGCCCCTTCGTGGGCGGTGTAGTGCAGGATCGAACGCAGTTGCGCATCCGGGATGGACTCGAACTTCTTGATCACCGGGTGCGCGGCAGCAGGGTTGAGCTTGACGCCCTTGGCGAGCCCTCCGCCGAGGGCGGCCTGGTACAGGCGCTGATGGACGGGGGTAAACCCGCCTCCGCCGCTGGGGGCGTAGTCGATCGAGAGCTTGTCGTTGCCGTAGTGCTTGTAGGCCTGGCCGCGGTCGACCTGCACCAGGCCGCCGGAGGGTGTCTGAAGCCAGTTGTCCTTGTGGCCATCGTGTTCACCGATGAGCCACGAGCCGACATGGGACCGGACGATCGCGTCGACCTGGCTCTGCGTCCACTCACTCGGGCTGGAGGTGAAGGGCTTGGCGCCCTGGAGCATCGGCTGGATCGAGCCGGCCGTACCGTCGCTCTTCTTGTGGTGGTACACGGGCACCGACGGCACGCCACCGAGCGACAGGACGTGAGAGGCGGCGGCCTCGGTGTGCCCCAGGGCTCCGCCGTGGTTGTGGTCGGCCTTGAACAGCCACTGCGAACCGTCCGGGGCGGTGTGTACGGTCTTGGCGTACGTGCCGCCGAGGTTCGACGCCGTCGTGCCCGCGCCGAAGTCCCAGGAGGCGACCTCCTTGGCGTCGATGTGGGCTGGCAAGTCCTGGCTGGTCGCCTTCGCGTGCTGCACCTGTGCCATCAGGGCCTGAACGTTCGCGTTGAACGACCCCGGTTTGGCAGGTTTCAGCGCCTTCGCCGACTTCGGTGCGGCGGGCGCCGCCGGCTTCGCGGGCGAGGGGGATGCGGCGTTGCCGTTGTTACCGTGCAGCTTGCTCGCCAGGGCCTGGACCGCCTCGTCGGAGGCAAGATCGCCGCTGACCTTCGCCACCTCGAACGCGGTCGCGGCCTTCGCGGCCTCCTTCTTCGCAGCGGCCGCCGCGACTTTTTCCTTGATGGACGCCTGGTCGTACTTCGGGTTGAAGCAGGCCGCGATGTAGTTCTGCACCTGAGCACGCGAGGCGGCGGCGTTGTTGTCCATCCCCAGCTCGCCGGCCACGGCACGCAGGTCGGCGAGCTTCTGCCCCTTGGCCCACGCCTTGAAGTCGTTGGTGAGGCTCTCCGGGTACACGTACTGTGCTGCGTCGGCACCCGGGTGGGCAGCGAACGGCTCGTCGGCGAGGAACTGCTGGCTCTTGGAGTACCAGCTGTGCGTAGCGTGCTGCAGGTCCTTGAGCTCGCCGGCGCCCTTCGCCCACATGGCGATCGCCTTCGGCGCCCCCGGGATGTCCGCTGCTGGTAGACCCAGCGGCTGCCCGTCCCCGGGCGCGTAGGCGGAGTGCGCGGTGTAGGCCTCATCGAGGGACTCCAGCTGCTGCTGACGCTTCACCGCCAGCTGCTTCAGCGCGGTTGCCTCGCTCTCGGGCGTGGTCGAGCGCATCAGCGCGACAGCTTCCCTGGCGGTGAGGTGCTGCGCCTCGGCCTCCGTCAGCTTGCCCGAGGCGATGGCATCCTGCACCGCTGGCTGGATGTCCATGGGCGAGAGCGAATGGAGGTTGAGGGTCTTGTCGACCATGAGCTTGGCATGGGCCTTGGCGTTGTCGAGATCCTCGCCGAGCTCGGGGCATTCCGCTGTCGCCAGCTTGTGCTCCGCCGCCAGCATGGCCTGCAGCGCTTCACCCTTCTGTCCGCCTGCCATGTACTTCGCGGCGTGGTTGTAGGCACTGGCAGCTTCGAGGAAGGCTGTTCCGGCTGCGGTCGCCTGCTCCGGAGTAGCCGACCACGACCCGCTGCTGACCGGCGGCTCGGTGCCCTCGAGCTCGTGCAGGTCGGAGAGCGTCATCCCGCCGACCGTCCCGCCGGCAAGCAACTGCTGGTACCGGTCGAGTGCGGCAGCCTGGATCTTCTGCTTGGACGGGATGTCGCCCGGGTAAGCCGGGTCGAGCCAGTGCACCAGCGGGTGCTGGCCCTTGCCGGACAGGCCCACCAGCGCCGGGTGCTCGAATCCCTTGGCCTCGGCGATCGCGCGCAGGTCCTCTTCATCGAGGGAACTGAGGAAGGCGACAGTCTGAGCCTTGAGCGCCTTCGTGCGGGCCTCGATCTCCTCCTCGGAAGCGCCGGCCTCCTTCAGCTTCTCGATGGCGGCCTGGGCATCCTCCACTTGGCCGACGAAGAGGTCGAACTTCTCCACCGGGTCGTCGGGGAGCGGGTCATCCCCGGGACCGGGGACAAATTGCGGGTCAGCCATTTCCTCCAAGAGGCTCATGGCCACCAGCAGGTCGATCTTTGCCTGGACCTCCTGGTCGGAGACAGGCTCTGCTGGCGCCTCGGCCACCAGCTCCGCCGCCCCCTCGGCGGCGGTGGTGGGGCTCACGGCGTAGGAGTCGTGGCTGGACTTGCTGCTCGTGCCCATCAGGCAGCACCCCCCGGCGGGAGGGCGGGGATGACCTCGGCGAGCAGTTCGTTGAGGACGAGCTCGGCTGCGTGGGCCAGGTCGAGCGCGCCGTCGGGCACCTCTACAGCCTCGACGGCGCAGGTCCCCGATTGCGCCGTCCAGCGCTCGACGTCCTCGTGGGTGGTGTTCTCGCCGAGCCGCTCCCGCCACAGGTCGGCCGCGTCGTAAACCAGCGGGACCCAGCGCACCGCGCGCTGGGCCGGGGCGCCGGGCCGGCCGTCGAGGCCGAGCACGGCGACGGGGTCCACGGGCAGGCCCAGGGTGGGGTGCCAGACGAGCAGGATCCACAGCTGCCACGAGGAGGAGGCCGGCGACGGCGCGGGCGCGCCGGTGGCCGGGGCATCGGGCTGTGGAGTGAGTTCGGTCGTCATAGGTGCTCCTCCCGTCGGGGCTCTCACCTGCTATAGGTGTGAGAGGAGCTACTGGTGTGACAGCCGGGGCGGAAAAGGTTTCAGCGGGGCGGCAGTAGCGAGGCCATGTACTGAACGGTCGAAGCGAAGGCGTCCTCGGGCCGGGCGTGGACGTCCTCACGCCCGTTCGCGGTCATGATCGCGCCGTGCAGGGCGTACTGGTGGGCGTTCTGAGAGACGAGGGTCAGCCGGGATCCGAAGAGCTGCACCATCTCCGCGATCCGGTTGGTGCGGGACAGGCCGGTGAGGATGACGGGCATGTCCTCGGGGAGGTTCGCGGCCAGCCAGTGCAGGCCGGGCCGCTCCCAGGTGTCCCACGTGCCGTTGTCCCTCACGGTCTGTACGTTCACCGCGATCGCCGGCGGCGGCGCATCCTCGATCCAGGCCGCGTAGCGCTCGAGGTCCTCCAACCGGAACCAGTACACATTCGGCACCACCGGCACACCGGCCTCGGCGAACTCCTGAGCGAGCATCAGGCTTCGGCGCATGTTCAGCAGATGCTCGGTGCGCGGCCAGTCGCCGTAGATCGAATAGTTGCAGGCCAGCACCAGGTCCCACTGCTGCTCCGCGATCCGCTCGACGAGGTTGTCCCGCCGACGCCTGGTCCAGAAGGCCTCCACGAGCGGGTCTTCGCCGTAACCAACAAGGACCGCCTTCTGGTGTGGCTTGAGGTCCAGGGCCTGGCGCGCGGACTGCTTGGTGAACCGCGGGTAGAGCGTGTGGGTGTCGGGCGAGAACACACGCCGCAGGCCCACCCCGTAGGCCGGCCAGTTCAAGCTGGCGTCGAGCTTGGTGACCGAGGAGCCGTCGGTCATGGGGATGAAGGACGGCAGGCCCTCGGGCAAGGTGCCGTCGACGGTGATGTCGTCGAAGGTCAGGGTGCCGCCGACGTCGGCCATCCACTGGGCGATATCCGTCCGGCTGCCGCAGCGGATCGGGCACGTACGGGTCACGCAGGCGTTTGCGGGGGCGTCCGCTTCCGCTGCCGCGCACCCGCAGAACCGGCAGTCGGAGTTGGTGCCGGAGCACAGGGGCTCGACGGTGGCCGGGCCGCCCCGTCCGTCGGGGCCAGCGTAGAAGGCGCAGGCGTTGCAGTCGCAGCCGCGTCCGGGCAGCGGGAGGCCGACGGTCGGGGTGGGCAGGGAGATGCGGGTCATGCTGCTTCGGTTCCTTCGTGCGTCGTGCCGTGGCCCGCGTGGGCGGGGTCGGCGTCTTCGTCGAGATGTGTGCTGAGCTCGCGCAGGGCGAGCCGCAGGGACCCGCGGTCGTAGCGGGAGATCTGTTTGCCGGCCCTGATCTCGACCAGCAGGCTCCGTACCCCGTCCAGCGCGGCCCGGACGACGTCCGCCGCCACATCGGGCCGCCGCGTCGCCGGTGCGGGGGCCGCGTCGGGCTGAGTCGTGGTGGTCTGTGTCGTGGTCGTCGGCGGGGTGGCCGAGGGGGCCGGGCCGTCGTCGTGCTCGTCTGTGGGCGGGCCCGGCGCAGCGTCGCGCTCCTCCTCGTCGTCCGCGGCGTCCTGCGTTTCGTTGCTGGCCGGGACCCGTGTGAGCTTCGCGCGCCGGCCGGCGTTCGCCGCGTCCTGCCGCTCCTCCGCCTCCGCGATGATCTCCTCCGGGCCGAGGCCGGGTTCTTCCAGGCCGACGTTCACGGCGGTCGGCAGAAGGTGAAGCCGCTTGGACGTCTTCAGCGCCGCCCAGATGCCCTCGGCTGCCTCCGCACGGCCGTTGCGCAGCTCGGCGTAGCGGATCCGGGTGTTCAGCCGGATCGCCGCCTCGTCCATCTCCTCGGTGAGGTCCCGGGGCAGGGCGCGGAAGGCGCGCACCAGCTCGCCGGCCTTGCGCTCGCTGAGCTGAAGGCCCAGCCGGTCGAGCACCTCGCTCCATGGCGCGGCGCAGGAGCTGTCGGTGCCGCGGATCTTCTCCAGGGCGTGGAAGCGCTCCGCCGGGTCGGGGATGGCGTAGACCTCCTGAGGCACGGGCTTGCCGGCTTTCAGGAGCTTCCCGACGAGGACGGCGCACCGCTGGTACAGCAGGGCGGCGGCCTGCTCGCCGGGCTTGAGGGGTTCACGGGCGAAGTTCTCGACGAAACGCCACATGTGGCGTTCTTCTTCACTGAGCGGGCCCGGGCACACCACGGCGGGCAGGGCTGCGAAGTGGGGGTTGTCCGGCCGGTTGGTGGCGCCCCAGCGCATGGCGCGCAGCCGGCGCTCGCCGGTGACCAGGCGGATCGTCGGCGCCTTGCCACCGACGGTGATCTCCTCGGCCAGGACCGGCTCCAGGAGCCCGACGACGGACATGGAGGAGATCAGGTCTGCGATCTCCGCGGGCGGAAGGGAAGCGGAGGGGTTGCGGGCGTGGGCTTCGGTGAATGGGGCGCCCGGGCCGCGCAGGGGAATCATCTCGAATCGCCGCTGCCGCAGCTTCACGCTGCGGTGCAGGATCTCGGTGAGCCGGATCATGCTCCCGCCGTCGGGCGGAGCCTCGAGCAAGGTGGTACTGGGCATTGCGAAGGTCCTTTGAGTGCCGCGTCCGCGGCCAGTTACGTCGTGGCGAGGTACAGGTCGGTGGGTGACGGTCGAGCAGCGGTGCCCCGCAGCAGCGGGGTGAAGATCGGGGCGCAGGGGCCGTGCTCCTGCAGCTGCTGCAAGGTGGTGACGCCGATCATGAGGTCGTCTTTGAGCCGGGCGAGCCGGACGTCCGCGCCCGTGCGTGCGTAGAGGTCCTCCGTGCGCGCCGCCAGCCGCTGCGGCCGCCGGTCGGGCTGGCCCTCCCGGGGCGGTGCCGCATCCAGGACCACCAGGATCCGGGGAAAGACTGGGTAGGAGTACATCCAGGCTGGCCGGGTGGCGTTCGGAGTGCGGCGTGCCCGGTCCGGGCTCTGCGGGACGTACTCGTACAGCCGGCCGTAGGCGGCGAGCTTCGCAGCCAGCCGCGCGGAGGTCATCGTGGCCCGGTCGACCTCGATGAAGAAGCTCAGCATGGTGCGCTGCCCGCGCTCGATGTGCACGTAGTTCAAGAGGGCATCGCTGATGACGTGGTCGTCTTCGAAGCGGCGCTGGCCGTCGCGGATGCGGTTGGCGACCTCGGGCGTCCAGTCCAGCGGGCCGCACTCGTGCCCGAGCCGGCGCGCGTGTTCCACGAAGGCAATGCCGGCGTCGTTGACCGCGAGCGTGTGCGCCTGCCGGGCACCGGCGACCGCGTCCGGAGTCACCCTGTAGGGACGGGCGGGCAGCTCTCCGGCCTCCTCGACGGACTCGGCGCCCGAATCGGTCAGGAACCACAGGTACTGCTGGCTCTGGATCCGCCCGGGCCCGTGGCCGCCGCCTTGCGCCCGGACCCGGTTGACCAGACCCGCATCGTGCAGCTCGCCGAGCTGCCGGCGCAGGTAGACCGGACGGGCAGGCCGTTTCTCCGGCTGGGTCAGGAGCACGTGCATCTGCTGGGTGGACAGCACGCGGTGCTGGTAGAGCAGTTCCAGTACACGGCGGCCCATCGTGTGGAAGCTGCGGGTGCGGGCCGGCGCCGGGGGCGGTTCGACAAGGTGCAGGGTCATCCGAGCCTCGACTGGTTGGGGTTGGGGTTGAGCGGCAGGACGTTCTTCGGGATGTCATCCGGCTGGGCGGGCTGCTCTCCGCTGATGACGGTGCCTTCGCTGTCGTGGACGCGAGGCGTGGCCGAGCTCGGCGCGGGCGGCGCTCCGCCTCCGTCCGAACCGTCGGGGCCATCGTCGGGCGGGGCCGTCTCGTCGGCGTCGGGTTCCTCGGGCGGCAGTCCGGAGGCAACGGGATCGTCGTCGTCCGGCGGCACGTCGAGGGTGACGATGAACCGGCGCAGCCGCAGGTCCAGGCGGCGCAGGTCGGTCAGGATGTCGCGGACCGAACGGCGCTTGAGGTTCACATCGATCGCCTGGCTCAGCAGCTCCTCGTTCTGCGGCCGGTAGTAGTCGGCGTAGAGGTCCTCCACCGAGGCGCCGCGCACGCGGAACGGATCGCTCTGCCCCCCATCGAGGGTCACCGACATCACGTAGTTGAAGCGGTTGAGCTGGATGATCGTGTCGGGCGAGACCTTCTTGCCCCAGCGCCGGGTCACCAAGGTGGCCTCGTCGATGTCCGACGCCGTCGTGGAGAGGATCGAGAGATTCTGCAGCAGACCCTGCCGCGTGGTGGGGGTGAGCCGCTGCGCCATCTGCGTCATCGCCAGGAGCTTGACGTTGAACTTCCGCAGCTGCTCCGTGATCTGCGCCAGCGTGCCCTTCGACGCGCCGTCGACGCTGGTCAGCTCGTCGATGAAGGAGTAGAAGTCCCGGCGCTGCTCGGGGGGCGTGTCACGCCGGGAAAGGCCGGCCCGGAAAAGGTCGTAGATCAGCAGGGAGCTGATGATGCGGTCGACGTCACCGGTGCCAGCCGGGCAGACGAAAACGATCTTGCCCGTGTCCATGGCGTGCCGGATGTCGTACGTCGAACGGCTAGACCCGAGGAACGCCTTGATCGCGTTGGAGGAGGACAGCCGCTCGATGATGTTCGTGACGACCGGCACGGCCTCCTTGGAGTACCCCGGGAAAGTGTTCTCCCAGAAGTCGCGCACATCCCGGGGCAGGTACGGCAGCACCGTGGTGCGCCAGACGGCATCGGTGAGGATGGTGCGGATCTGGAAGACCGTGGGCGCCAGGTCCGGCCGGCCCGCGCGGCAGACCTGCCACGACAGGTAGACCAGCGACTCCACCGCGCGCGTCAGGATCGTCTTGGCACGGCCCGCGGAGTCGGACCAGTTCAGCGCCGCCGCGAACCCCGTGACGATGTACTGGACGATGTCGGGGATCTCGGCCTCGCGCCGGCGCTCCATCGACAGCGGGTTCCAGGAACCGACCATCTTGTCCAGCTCCGGAGAGGTCAGGTCGATCTCCCAGATCCGGTCGGCCAACTCTTTGTGCGCCAGGTAGGGCCGCGCCCGAGTCCAACCGTCCCCGTGGGGGTCGAGGAAGAGCACGCCGAAGCCGTTGTGAGCCAGGGCGATCGCCTGGACCAGGGACATCTCCGTCTTTCCGTAACCGGACTTACCCAAAAACAGGGCAAACAGCAGATACTTCAGCGGCAGGCCGGCCAGCCGCTCTCCGCCACCAGCCTTGGCCACCCAGCCCAAAGGCAGCAGGTTCCGCTGCCCCGTCCACGACGGCAGTGCCGCCGGCGGCAGCGGGACGACACCGCCCGAGCGGCTGATGTTGGCCGCGCCGTTGTTCTTGGTCGGCGGCTTGAGCAGCCCGGCAATCTCCTGGGCCGTGACCCAGCTGTGGCGGCGTGCCGTGAACTCGCCGGTCTCGAAGCGGCGGTCGAAGTTGTGCCGGTACAGCCAGTGGTCGGCCCGGACGCGCGTGATCCCCAGGTGGATGCCGACGGGCCGCAGGTAGTTGTCGCCGGCCCACGGCTCAAGAGCGGCGAGGACCTGGTCGAGGAGCATGCGCGCTCGATCCGGGTCCGGGGAGCCGGTGCGGACGAGCATCTGCAGGGAGAAGACCGGCTCGGCGCCCGGAGCGAGCTTGCCCATGGCGGCCTTCATATCGCCCATGCTGCGGCTGCGCTGGCTCCCCGTGCGCTGGGGCCGCTGGCTGCGCCCCTGGTTGCCCTTCATCTCGGTGGCGATCTCGGAGAGCACCGACGACAGGTCGAACCCGAAGCGGTTGTGCTGCGGCATGCCGGGGATGACCGGACCGTCGCCGGGATTGCGGCGTGCTTGTGCCAGCAGGCGCCGGCGCCGGCTGCTGACCCGGGAGGGAGCGACGGGCACGAGGTCGAGGACGACGTCGGCGCGCTCGCCGAGGTCCTCGCGCACGTCGGCGACGGCGTTGGCCAGCGCCTCGAGAGGGTCCGGGGTGAGCGGTACGTCCCGCAGGGCGAGGTGGTCGGGGAGCGCCAGCGCGAGCTCGGCCCGGGCGTAGTGCATCTGCGGGGCGGCGGCGTCGCGGGTGCCCGCCTGGGGCTTGACGAGGTCGACCGGCGGCGTGGCGGTCGGGTCGGATGCGGAGGTCATGATCTTCCGTTCTGCGGCGCGTCAGGCGGCGGCCGGCTGTGCACTGGCATGCGGCTGGCTGCCGAGCCGGATCTGGGGACGTTCGCGAGGCGGAAGGCCGCCGGCCTCCACGGGCCGCATCTCGCACTGGGCGTAGCCCTGGTGGCGCAGGACCGACAAGGCTTTCGCCGGGCCTTCGACCCGCATGGCCAGTGGGCCGCCGGAGCAGGTGAAGCGGATACGGACCGCGGTGCCCCGCGCCGGGACGAACAGCCAGCGAGAGACGCTCTTGTGGGCGCGGACGAGCTGATGGGCGAAACGCACCACCTCTTCAACCTTGGGGTCGAAGCCGGTGGTCGGCAGCACTTCCAACGCCGTTCGCTCGGCCAGTGGGCCCCGGGCCAGGAGCCGACGGCCTGCGCCGACGGCGACGCACACGAAGGCGGCGAGCAGGGCGATCCACCAGGCGTTGCTCAGGGCCCAGCTCGCCAGCCGCTCGACGTGGGCAGGAAGGCCCTGCGCGACGCCGACCACGCCGTCGATGAGATCGGCCGTGGTCATCGTCCACCGCCCAAAGACGCGATGGACGACGTCCGGCCGGTGGCCGGGACGGTGATGAGGGAAGTCGGGAGCACGGCGGCACCTCCAAGAGCGAACGGGCCATTCGCTTGCTACAGGTGTGCGAAACCCTCGCGGTGTGACAGTCAGGGAGAACTTTCTTCACCGGCGAGAGAGGCCGACCGGCTGAGCGGGTCGGCTACTCCGCGGCCCAGGTCTCCCGGTACGAGCGCGGCGTCTCTCCGCTGACCGACGTCACCGTGTTGCGGCGCTTCGCCGACGCGCTGGGCATCCCGTCCGGGCCCTGGGGTTGACCGCCCGCCCGACCGCCATGGGCGCCCGATCGGGCCAACTGCCACCTACCCGCGACTGCCAGTCCTAGGGTGGGGTGGGGCAGCTCGTCGAGGAGACGGGGAGGATCCGGTGCGGCGCAGGCAACTGCTGGCCAGCCTCGCAGTCACGGCCGCCGCTGCCGTCGGCGCCCCCATCTTGCCCACCGGCAGGACGCCCGGCGAGGACGCCGCCGCCGTCGAGACCTTGGTGGCGCGCGTGCGGGACACCATGCTCGGCCTGCACACCGCAGAGGCTGCGCGGCAGCTGGCGGTTCTGGCCCGCAAGGCCGACTGGCACGAGCAGGCGCTATCCATCGCCCTGACGGCCGCCGACCGCCCGGCCACGAAGTCGCTGATCTCCGGACTGCTGGTCTCCGGGAGAACGACCAGTGAGCTACGCGGGCTCGCCGCCCGCGTGGGTGTCCTCGCCTGACGGTTCACTCGCCGAGCAGGACGGGTCATCGTCGGCGTACGGCCCGAACGGGCCCTCCTCACCCGGCTTCGCGCCCAGTTGCGGAGCGCCTCCATTGGCCCGGTGGTAGCCGGAGATCACCGGTTAACACCTTCGAGCTGGACGGGGCCGGGCGACAGTCGAATGCGCGAGCTCACCAGTATCAAGTCTGAATCGGCCATGTTCCCGGTCGACCGTGTCTCAGCGGAGGCGCCGCCGTTGATTGCGGTGGCGCGACCGTCCGGCGCGTCATCGCATGCGGCGCCGCGACCGTCCGCCGCGCCACCGAATTTCGAGGACGTCGATGACCAAGCATCCCGCAGCCGACGACGACCGCCTGCCCCACGCGGTCACCCAGCTCGTGACCGCCTTCGAGCAACTCGGGGCCGAGCACAAGGCCCTGGCTGCCGAGGTCGAGAAGACCACCGCGAGGGAGCGCCGCGGCACCGTGAACCGCATGGTCGAGTGCATCGCTCAGGCCGGCTACACCCTGAACCACATCGTGAACATGCTGGCCACCGTCCATGGGCTGAAGGTCCTGGGGATCGACCGGCAGCTCTCCAAGGACGCCGATGGCCGCGACTACAGCCCGCTAAACAGCCTTGGGCACCCCGGCGAGACGCTCTACGAGGCCGCCGGCCTCATCCAGGCGGTCGCCCATACCCTGGGAAAGGCATACACGCCGACCCGGAAGCACCCTGCCCTGGCCAGGGCCCGATGTCCTCAGCAGATGGCGACCGTCCTGAGCAGCCTGCGGGCGGCCCTCGATTGGGTGTGTGCTGACCTTGCCGCCAACCAGGACGTGGAGGCCGTGGACCAGTACGTCCCCACCTTGACGTTCCTGAGCGACCTGGAAGATCACGTGTGTCGCACCGTGCCCGCCCAGAGTGCTGGCCTGACTGCTGACGAGGTCGCCGCGGCGATCCGGGCCAACCCGCTCATCGCCCGGGCGGCCGCCGAGGCGCTGGCCGCGTCGACCACCTAAGTCGACGGGCCAGGCACAAAACGAGCAGAGGGGTACTCACCGGTCGGCGCCCGGCCGGTCAGGGCTCAGGCAAGCACGGTGGCCAGGGCCCGCTCCTTGCAGTCGGTCTGTCCGCGCCACCACGGCGGTTGGCACGCCAGGACCGCTTGGTACAGCTGCCTCCGTAGGCGGAGGCTACGTGCGTCACCTTGCTGGCAGCGTGATGTGGGTCCTACCGGGGTCAGCTCGCGCGGGCCAGTTCCAGGAACTCGCCGACCCCTTCGGCCGACGCGTGCCCGCGAAAGCGCGGGATGAGGCCGTGGACCAGCTCGACGCAGCGCGGGGCCCCGATGCGGTTCGCCATCGTGAGCGCCTGGGCGGCGGTGGTGGCCGCCCGGTCGAACTCGCCGTCGCGCAGGTACGCCTCGGCCTCGTACGCGAGGAAAACCGCCTTCGTTTTCGTCCGGGCGGTCGGCAGGACCTCGGTGCCGTCCTGGATGAGCTGGTGGGCGCTGCGGCGGTGTCCGAGGTCGAGTAGGCACCGTCCGGAATCGACGGCGAGGTCTGAGGAGGACATCCACACGCACCAGGTGGGGGCGGGGTCGGCGGCCGGGGCGCCGAGCTGGTGCTCGGCGGCGGCTAGGGCCCGGCTGCAGGAGAGTTCTTCGCCGAGGGCTGCGTGGGCGCGGCCGAGCCGGAGGTAGAGCACTGAGCGGGCCATGGGGTGGTCGGCGCGCCGGATGGCGTGCTCGAGGACTTCGACGGCGGCCCGGGGCATGTTCAGCCAGAGCGACTGGTAGGCGAAGTCGGCGAGGACTCCGGCGCCCAGGTCGCGGTCGCCGGTGGCGTGGGCGCTGTGCAAGGCACCGTGCCATAGCTTCCCGGCCCCGGCGTGGTCGCCCTGGTCGAACCGGTACCAGCCGAGGGTCTGGGCGAGGCTCGCAGCGAGGGTGTTGAGCCGCTTGCCGATGCCGGTGGTGTGGCGGCCGTCGGCGATCAGGTCCGTGACGGTGTGCAGGTGGGCGTCGAGGAGGCGGTGGGCGTGCTGGCGCTGCTCGGTGGCCAGGGTCGCTAGGCGTTTGCTGGTGTCCTCCAGCATGGTCACGAAGTCGGCGTCCACGCGGCGGCCGCGCAGGGCGGTAGCGACGGCGTGCGGTTCGTCGGTGGCCCATTGCAGGGCAAGTCCGGCGAGCATGGCGCCGCTGTAGGCGGTGAACGTACGGCGGTAGAGATCCATGGTGGTTCTCAGGGCCTCTCGGAGAGCGGTTACGTGGCTGTAGGGGCCGAGAGGCAGCGGTCCGTCCATGCCGGGGAGCCAGTTCGGCCAGCCGAGGGCGCCTACGGTGCCGGGGCCGATGCCAAAGACTTCGGCGAGGAGGTCCTGGGATTCGTCGTCGGGCGTGACGCGTCCGGACTCCCATTTCGACACCCGCTGGGGGATGGCTCCCGACCGCAGCCCCCGGCGCTCGGCTGCCTTCCGGATCAGGCGGGCGAGGTCGGCCTGCGACCAGCCGCGCGTGATCCGGGCGTATGCGAGTGGGTGGCGGATTGGTGTGTCCACGCGTCCCATCCCATCACCGGCAGGACTTCGAAGCCTACCGCTGAAGGGCCCGGGGCTACACCAGGGCTAGCCCCAACACCTGTACGAGAACCGCACGTTGACGCTGTACTCGGTCGCGAATCAGCGTGAGGCCAGCGCCGGCATCCCGCTGTGGTGAGCAGCGTGGAGCATGTGCGGCCTTCCCGCTCAACTATCAAACCCGGGCCATGGCAGACGATGACGATGCTGCCGAACCGGATCGGCAGAAGGGATCGGTTGTGAACGTTGAAAACCGCCTCGCATCCCGCTTGGCAGGTGCCACCGTCGCCGTCACGGGCGGCTTCGGCCTCGTCGGGAGCCGCATCGTGCACAAGCTTCGGGCCCTGGGGGCCGAACCCGTGGCCGTGGGCAAGCTCGACGCCTACGAGCCATCGGTGTCCTCCAACCTCTTCGGCATCAGCCCCACCGACAGCGACGTGATCGCCGGCGACATCACCGACGCGGCTCTGATCGACCACGTGATCTCGCGCAGCGACTACGTCATCCACGCCGCCGCGCTCGCCGACGTAGCCGGGTGCACGCGCAACCCGACCGCGGCCCTGCGAGACAACGTCACCGGAACCCAGACCGTCCTGGCTGCCGCCGCGTGCCATGCCCGCTCGGTGAAGCGCCTGTGCTTCGTGTCGTCGGCCAGCGTCTACGGCCACGGCGGCGGCACCGGAGCACCAGCGCAGTTCACTGAGGACGATCCGCTGCGCCCGGTGTCGGTGTACGCCAACACGAAGGTGTGGGGAGAACACCAGACCGCGCTGACGGTGGGGGAGGCGGGCGGCTCGTACGCGGTCGTGCGGTACTTCTCCGTCTACGGCCAGCCGCAGACGATCAAGCGCGGGTCGCACTCGTGGGTGGCGGCGTGGATGGCGATGCACGCGCACCTCGGGCTGCCGCTGCACCTCAACGGCGGCGGCTACCAGGTGCGGGACTTCGTGCACGTGGACGACATCGCCGACGCGACGCTTCTCGCGACGGTGGAGCCCCGAGCGCACCGGGCCACGGTGAACGTGGGCACCGGCCGTGCCACCTCCATCAGGACGATCAGCGAGCTGGTGCGCAAGTACTACCCCGGCGTGCCGGTCATCGAGACGCCGATGCCGCCCGGTGACCCCATGGGCGGGCGCGCCGACACCACCCGCATGAAGGACCTCCTCAACTGGGAGCCGGCCATCAGCGTCGAGGAGGGCGTGCGCCGGTACGTGGCGTGGCTGCGCACCACGCCGGGGGCCGTGCCTGGGTGGCTGCGCGCCGAGTCGGCCTGAGGCGGGAGAGGAGCGAGATGACGAACCCTGCCCTGCTGAAGGACCTCGCCGACAGGCGGGCCCTTCCCGTCCACCAGCAGCTGGACCCGGGCACCGTGGAGTGGATCGCTGAGCACCGCCCGGCCACGTTCGCCGCCATGCCGCCCCGGCCGACATACCAGCCGATGATGCTCACCCCGGATGCCTCATGGTTCACCAGCGTTGAGCAGAGCGATGGCCTGCACGGGGTCCGGCACGGCGCCCGCGTGAGCCTGCTCGCGTCCGTCCTGGCCCATGAGCACGGCCTCGACGGGGAAACGGAGGCGGCGCTGTGCGTGGCGGCGGCCGTCCATGACTGCCGCCGCCGCGACGATCGAACGGACGCGGGCCACGGCCAGCGGGCGGCGGGATGGTTCGCCCAGCACGCGGGGAGCGTCACCACGTGCTTCGGCCTGCGGCTGTCCGCCGACTGCCTGCTGCAGGCGACGACCGCCATCGCGTTGCACCACCTGCCCTACGAACACTTCACGCTCACGCAGGCCCGCGCCTACCGGCGCGCCCGGCAGGTCACCGACCTGCTCAAGGCGGCCGACTGCCTGGACCGCTACCGGCTCCCGGCACTGCGCTGGTGGCCTGATACAGCCCGGCTACGCACGCCCGTGCCGGACTGGCTCCACCCACTCGCCTTCGACCTGGTCGTCCGCAGCGAGCGGGCCCGGCTCGACGGCGCCGGACACGAGAGCGCTCTGACCCACGCCTGCAGCTTGATTTTCCCAACGGGACCGGAGGCGCACGATGCGAAGCCACTGGGCTGACGCCCACACCGACTACGCCTCCCCCGGGGCAAGGCCTGGCCCGAGGGGGCTCGCCGACAGCACGGCCGACTGGAACGGCCACCTCGAGAACGAGACCCGCAACGGGTGGCTGCTGCGCGGCAACGCCATGGTCGAGGCACTGGCCAGCGGACGCCCGATCCATCTGATGCACACCACCGTGGCCCTGGACGCCATCCGCGCCAGCGGGCAGCTGTACGCGTCCACCGGGTGCCTGGTCGCCGCGCTGTACTGCGTCCCCCTCACCGCTCAGGACGGGGGCTTGCGCCCGCACAACCTCGGCTCCTACCTGCTGGAGACCAAGCCCCACACCCAGACCCTCGTCTTCGAGATCACCCCGGACGCCCCCGTGCCGCCCCTGGGGATCGACTACCTGCGCCTGGGCGGCATCCACCTGCAGACCTACGTGGCGCGCCGCAGCTTCCTGACGGACGCTGAAGACGAGCAGCTGCGCGGGACTGCTATCGGCCGGGTCCAGGCGGCAGCACGCTTCCTCGATGCCCTGCTCGCGGCCGCGCGAGGACCGATCGCCGACGAGGCCGCGTTCATCGACGACCTCGCTGCGACAGTGCCGGCCTTCCCGTTCCTGGGATACGTGTACTTCGAAGTGCTGTCCGAGTACCTGATGCTGCACTCGGCCAGCCCTGAGACCCAGCGGTGCGCGGAGGCGGGAGAGCTGAACAACCGGCTCTACAAGCGTCTGGCGCACCGGGCGGTCGAGGGCATGGACCGGCTGTTCGACCTCTCCCGGTTCCACCCACGCCACGACGAGCTCGTACGGCTCATCGCCGGTATCGAGCCCGCCCTCGCTCCGGGCGCGGCCCGGTACCTGTGCCGTCGGCTCCCGCACCTGTTCGCCTGCCTGTCGCTCGCCCCCGGACAGGATGCCGGGGCCTTCACCTTCCGGGGCGCGGACTTCCGTTCCCTGGCACAGGCGGCGCCCGGCCTCCTGGGGCAACTGCTGTTCCGCGAAATGCGGACCACCGACCGCTACCCCCAGCTCTACCTGGCGTTCGAGCAAGCCAAGGCCATGGAGGCATGGGACTTCTGGAACGAACACGGCATCCCCACCCCCTTCAACGGGACCCTCCCCAAAGGAGAGATCGGCATCAACCCGGCCTACCCCCGGGCGGGCTGCCGGATCTGGACCGCCGAGGTCTGCCCGGGCGGGCTGGTTCACCCGGTCGAGGAGCTGAACGTATCCCTGGTGCCACGTTTGGCCGAGCTGCGCATGACGGCGATGCGCCGGGACGGAACCGGGAAGGCCGCAGGCCACGCCCGGGGGCCGGTGTCCGGCGGGCGCCGGGCCGTGGGCGTGTAGGGAACGCTGGGGTGAACGCGATCACCTTCGCCGGCCGCGTGATGTGTACCCTGCCGCGGACAGGAACCTGGAAGAGGAAACCCACAGTGAGCACTGGAACACCGCCCCCGACCATCGGCGTCGTCGTTCTGACCATGAACGACCGGCCCGAGGAGTTCCCCCGGGCGATGGCTTCCGTCCTCGCCCAGGAGGATGTCGATCTCGACGTCGTGGTCGTGGGCAACGGAGTGGAGCCCGCACAGGTGCCGCCCGGGGTCCGTACGGTCACGCTGCCCGAGAACGTGGGCATCCCCGAAGGCCGCAACGTCGGCGCGGCCAACGTCAAGGGCGACTACATCCTCTTCTTCGACAACGACGCCATCCTCCCCACCTCCGACGTCGCCGCCCGCCTCGCCGCCCGCCTGCGCCAGGATCCCGAGCTGGCGTACGTCCAGCCCCGCATCGCCGACCCGGACACCGGCGTCACCGTACGCCGCTGGGTGCCCCGGCTGCGTGCAGATGCCACCCGGCCAGGCACCGTGACCGTCATGGCCGAAGGCATCATGCTGATGCGCCGCGACGTCTTCGAGCGCGTCGGCGGCTGGCCCGGCCACTTCTTCCTCTTCCACGAGGGCATCGATCTCGCCTGGCGGTGCTGGGACCACGGATACACCGGCTACTACATGCCCGAGATCATCGTGCACCACCCGGCGACCGACCCGGCGCGGCACACAACGTTCTACCGGATGAACGCCCGCAACCGTGTCTGGCTCGCCCGTCGAAACCTGCCCCGCGTCCTGATCCCCGCCAACCTGGCAACCTGGGCGTTGTTGGCCCTGTGGCGCTTCCGCAGCGCGGACGCTCGGCGCGCTTCCCTTGCGGGGTTTCGCGAAGGGCTCCGTACGGACTGCGGGCCGCGTTCGCCCATGAGCTGGGGCACCGTGTTCCGGCTCACCCGTGCTGGGCGGCCGCCGATCTTCTGACGGGTCGTTTCGGAAAATCGCGCAACCTCCACCAGGTACCTGCCGCAGCGGGGCACCGAACATCCAGCGGCGGAGGTGACCAGCACCACCTCCGCCGGCCAGGCAGCTGAGGAGCCCCGGCCTCGGACGGTGCACCTGTGCACAACTCGGATCTTCGTGAGCGGAAAAGCGCCGGCGTCCGGAGCCCGCGTTGTCGATCACACGTGATGCAGCTTGCGAAGCGGACGCTGCACCACACCGGACGGTGTCGTGGCCCCCACAGGGACCACGACACCGGCACACTTACGTCAGAGCCGGACTCCATGGCTGCGGAGGTAGCTCACAGGATCAACGTCTGACCCGTACTCGGGGCCGGTGCGGATCTCGAAGTGCAGGTGCGGGCCGCTGACATTTCCGGTGGCGCCGGAGACGCCGATCTGCTGGCCCCCGCTCACCTGCTGGCCGGCGCTGACGGACAGCGAGGACATGTGGGCGTACTGGGAGTACTTGCCGTCTTCGTGCTTGATCACGACCTGGTTTCCGTAGGCGCTGTTCCAGCCGGCCGTGACCACGGTGCCCGGCCCGACCGCGCGGATCGTGGTGCCGGTGGAGACGGGGAAGTCGACGCCGGTGTGGTATCCGCTGGACCACATCGAGCCCGAGACGTGGTAGCCGGTGCCGATGGAGTCGTCGGCCACTGGGGCGACCCAGCCGCCGGAGTTGTTGCCCTGTGCCGGCTCCGTGTAGGCCGGGCGCTTCATGATCAGGGTCTGTGACTCCCAGTAGGACAGGGGCTTGATGCGCACGTTTGCTCCGGTATGCGGTGCGTCGATGACCTCGCCGTCTCCGATGTACATGGAGACGTGCTCCGGTGCGGACGCGCTGCCGCCTGAGAAGAGCAGGTCGCCGGGTCGCAGGTCACTCACCGAGTGCACTTCGCTGCCCTCCTTGACCTGGTCGTACGTGGACCGGCCCAGGTTCACGCCGACTTTGGACCAGGCCATCTTGACCAGGCTGGAGCAGTCGCAGCCGTTTCCGCCCTCGAAGGGGGGCTGGCACTCCCCGCCCCACTGGTAAGGCGTGCCGAGGGCGGCGCGCGCCGCCTGGACGACATCGCCGAGCCGGCCGCTGGCCCCCGGGCCGCCGGTCATCGGTGCTGCCCACTTGCGGGCAAGCTCACGGATCTCCCTTACATACCCTTGTGTCTCTTCGATGGCAGGGACCCCGCCGGCCTTGATGACGGCGTACGGGCCCGCGTTGTACGCCGCGAGCATGTTGTCGGTTTTGTCGCCAGGGACGTTCCTGACGTCCTTGGCGAGGTTGCAGTCATAGGACACCGCGGCGGGGATGGCGTCCTTGGGGTTCCACACGTCCTTGACGCCGTCCCCGTCGCCGTCGACGCCTTCGGTTGCCCAGGTTTCAGGAATGAACTGGGCGATCCCGTCTGCAATCGGCACTTTACGCTTCTCGCCCGTCTTGGGATCGGTCTCCCACCGGAAGCTCTGCGCCTTGGGATCGAAGGAACTTTCGCTGTAGATCTGGGCCGCGATCAGCGAAGGAGTGACTTCGGGGCAGCCGTACTTCTGTACGGCGCTGATGATCAGTGGGCGTACCCAGTCCGGGATCTCCTTGGTGTTGGCCAGTCCGCCTCCGAAGCCGGCGTTGGTCATGCCGTTGCTGGTGTTGTCGTTTCCGATGGCGGAGGTGAGGGCGAGCACGGCGGCGATGAGAAGACCGAAGAGCGCGATTCCCGCGCAGCCGACGGAGAGGAAGAGTTTCTTCATCGGGTCCGCCTCAGGCGTTCGGCATGCCGGCGGCCCGCCACCGGCCGTCCGTGCCGCGCTCGAGCCGGAGGGCGACCTGCTGAGGTCTGGAGATGGGCTCGGCGTGCTCGGGGGCGGTGGTGAGGGTGTAGAACACGCGAACGTAGGCCAGATCGGAGGTGGGGGCGGGTGCACCGTCGGGGACGGTGGTGCGCGTGATCTCCGCCGTGACGCGTGTCCGGGTGGCCTGCCACTGCTGCCACTGGTGTGCGCCGGCGCTTCCGGTCTTGGCGCGCAGGCGGGCGGCGAAGTCCGCGGTTGCCTCCGCGGCAGCACGGTCGGCAGCGTCGCTGTAGTCGTGGTCCTTGCCGGGGCGCGCGTCGTGGCTGGCCCAGGCGGTGACGAATCGTTTGGCCGCCTCGGCGAGGGGCGCCGGCAGTCCCTGGGGTGTGGCGGCCGGCTGCGAGACAGGTCCCTGGTTCTCGGATATGGCCGGGACCGGTGCGATAGGCGGCGCTGCCTGGGAGGCACTCGGGTGAGCAGATGAAGTGCTCGCGGCAGGCGCAGGGCGGGGCGTCGGCTTGCCGGTGGGCTCAGGGGTGATCAGCAGGGCGATGCCCAGGCCGGCGAAGAGTGCAGCGGCAGCGAAGAGGGCGATGGTACCGGCGAGTCGGCGCCGCGGCGGTGTGGGCGTGGGCATGTGCACTCCCGGTCAGGTGGTTCGTGGGACGGGCGCCGACGGCGCCGGAAGCGGGGCCGGAGGTGAGCCGACGGGTGCGGGTTCACCTCCGGAGCTGGGCTTTGGCCGCGCGGACGGTGGTCCGTTCGGCCGGTCGCGCCAGGGGCCTCGTGGCCCTCTGCCTGGCGGTGACGTCGGTGCGGTGGCGAAGTGGCGTGGTTGCGGTGCAGAGAGGTGGGCGGCCGGGGCGCCGGGGCCCCGGCCGCATGTGCTGGCTGCTAGGGCCTCGGCTTGGGTGGGCCGGCCGGGCGGGTGACGCGCCGGGCGGCCCGGGGCGGGGCCGTGGGCTTGGCCGGGGCCGCAGCGGGTGCCGGCGGTGCAGGGGTGGGCGGCGTGGGCATCTTCGGCACCGCGGCGGGCCCGGCCGCCGGGGGCTTGGAGGCGCTCGGCGCTGGGGTGCCGGGCGTCTGCGGCGCGATCGCTCCGGCCCGCGGCCCGGGCGGGGCCGACGACTTGAGGTTCGGCGCGATCGTCGCCAGGCCCAGGTTCAGCTGGGCTTTGGTCCCGGTGTTCGCGACGAACTTGCCGGCCGTGACGACATTGCGCTTGTACTCGGCGCCGAAGTCCTTGGCCTCCTGGATCTTCTTGTCGACCGTGCGCGCCTTGACGGCGGTGAGCTGTCCGCGCACCTGATCGGCCCGGGCCCTGGCCGCGGCCGCGCCCCGCTTGGTGGCGGCGACGCCGCGCGGGATGCCCACCGGCGCACCGACCGTGGCCATGAAGGCGAACTTCGTCGCCTTCGCGCCGAACTTCGCGGTACCGAGGGCTGCCTTCCCTGTGGCGAGGGTCGCTCGCCCGCCCCTGGTCTGGGCCATCTTGTCGGCGGTGGCCGTGGCCAGACGCTTCCTCAGGGTCTGCTTGGCCGCCTGCTGGGCGGCCACCTTCGCCGCCGCGCTCGCCCCGCCGGTACCGACCGCCGCCGCCGCGTTGGTGGCGAGCCGTGCCGCGGTCCGCAGGCGGCTGGCCTTGCGGTTCGCCTGGGGCGATCCGACCCAGGCATTACGGGCGGTCTTCAGGCCCTTGCCCAGCGGCTGGCTCACCCGCCGTGCTTCGCCGCGTGCCTCGCCCCACATCTGCTTCAGGCCCGGCGCGGTCTCCGCGTAGCGGCCCGGGCTGCTGAAGACGGACCGGCGGGAGCCGCCGACGCGGGCGTTGGCGAGCTTGCGGTTGAGGTTGACCGCGATGTTCTGCGCAGTGGCCTTGACGCGCTTGTGCCCGGCCAGGCCGGCCACGGCCGTGACGTCGATGACGATGAATTTGACGGCCAGGACGTCGCCGGTGTCCGCGTCGATGAGGGCAAGGACGATCAGGATGAAGATGGCCAGGAACAAGATTGCCAGGGCGATGCCGAGGACCGCCTTGGTGATGGCGGAGACCCATCGCCACAGCGTGGCCCGGCCGCCGCCCGGCAGGATGCCGGCGCACAGGGCCCAGTGGCCGCGGATGGCCTCGAAGGCGAGCCAGCCCTGCGCGGTGAGGAACCCGCCGGTGACCAGGATCATGAGGATGGCCACGATGACGGCGGCGATCGCGACGAAGAGGGCGCTGAACGCGAGGTCTGCGGAGGCGCGTTTGGCCTTGGGCTTCTGCTTGCCGCATGCCATCTCGAACTTCTTGGCGGACTTCTTGATCATCTCAAGGAATTGCGTGTCGAACACCGAGTCCATGTAGGCGGCGTCCCAGTAGTTCATCCCAAGCTCGCTGAGGTTGAACTCGGCGAGCTTGAACTCCCGGAAGGCCTTATCGCAGGCGCCATCGAAGGTGTGCCCGTAGACCATGAGCTCGTTGGGCTTGACGATGAAGGCATCGACCAGGGCGTCGGTGATGGGCTTGGCGACGTTGTTCGGGTCGGAGCTGCCTTTCGCGTGCTCGGGGTCCTCGGACAACACGATGCTGGCGATCTCGAGCGTGAAGTCCTTGGACTTGCCCAACAGACCCTGCTCCGACAGGAGCATGGTCGAGCCCTGCGGCTGCGGCTGGTCGTGCTGGCCGAGCAGAACCTGCGTGGGCGAGACCAGCACGGTCGTGGTCACCGCGGCGACCACCAACGAGAGGCCGATTTCGGCGAAGCCCCGCGAGCGCTCCCGGAAGAGGATCAGCCAGCCGGCGTAGAGGCCGGCGAACAGCAGGAAGAGCCCCGGAAGACCCAGTCGGTCAATCACCTGGTTCTTGATGGTGCTGGCAATCTTCTCCACCGGGCCGACCAGGACCTCGGCCAACCCGAAGTTCAGCGCCCACCTGATCAGCCAGCACGTGAAACCGATGATCCACTTCGCGATGCCGAAGAACAGCTGCGCCACGATGTTCCAGATCTTGAGGTCGATGTCCTTCCATCCACCGGTGTCCGTCTTCACGGTGTAGGCGGAGATCGGCACGCCCTCTTTGTCCGTGACGTTGAAGGGCTGCAGAAGGCCGTCGCGGCCGTCCTTCGGCTTCTTCGTCAGGTCATCGTCGAGCTTCTTCTTGTCGCCGTCGGCCGGCTGCGTCGGGGTGGGAGAAGCCGAGGTTCCCGGCGTGGGGGTGGGGGGCGGCGAAGGGTCGGCGAACGCCACCGGAGCCAGCAGCATGGCGAAGATGGCCAGCAGGACCGTGATCAGGCCTAGGCGCTGCCGGGTGCCCGACAGTGGCCGGGCGCGGCTGATGCGGTTCATGCCAGGGCCCCGTCCGCCACCGCGGTGAGCTCCGCGAAGTCGTCGTCCTCGTCCTGGCTCTGGCCGGGGGTGGTGGTGATCGCGGCGGCCGCGTTCTCGTCCGCCGGGATCAGCACCTTCAGACCCGCGATGCGCTTGCGTAGATCCCGGTAGAGGCACTCGCCGGCCCGCAGGGCGCGCTCGGTCTCGCTGACGTTGAGCGGGCTGAGGTTCTCGGTGATGACCTTGAGCATTTCGCTGTCGGCGGGATCGAGGTCGAGGAACTCCAGGCAGCGGGCGGCGAGCGCCTTGCCGCGGTGCCGGAAGACGAAGATGTGGGACAGCAGCGCTCGGATCTTGTCGCCGACCTCGGACTTCGGCCCGATGTCATACGGGTCGTGGCTGCCGGCGAAGGCCCCGGCATGGTGCTTGCGGCCGTCGGAGATCAGCTCGAGCAGGAGGCTGGTGCCCTCCGCGGACGAGGTGAGCCACCAGCACTCGTCAAGAAAGACACCGACGAACTCGTTGGGGTCGGCGAAGGCGATCTCCCGGCACAGCGCGGTCATCAGGTACATCAGGCGCCAGCCGAAGCGCTTTTCGACCTCGAGCGAGGGCAGGCGGTGCTCGGCGAGCTCCTCCTTGGTGGGCAGGCCCAGGCGGTCGACGGCGAAGACGATGCTGTCGGCGTCCGTGATCCGCACGACCGGCAGGGTGGGGTCGAAGATGACGCGGCCGAGGTCCTTCTTCGCCAGCGAGCGCAGCTTGCGCACGAGCTCGGAGGCGGCGGCGCGCACCGCGGCGTCGTTCGGCTCCTCGGGATCGGGGGTGCGGGCCCGGTCGGCGAGGGTGTTGATCAGCGCCGTCATGCTGGACTGGGGCCCCAGGCGCGTCGCCTCGATGGCCTCGGCCAGGGTGATGCCCTCGATGCTCATGGAGCCGATGCCGAGCAGCGGGGTGAGGAAGGATTCGGTGTACCGGGCGGCGCGGGGGCCGCGGAAGACCCGCAAGGGGTCCAGGGAGACGCCGGCGTTCTCGTCGACGTTGATGATCTGCGTGGTGCCCGGGCAGGCGTTCGCGAACCGCGACCACTCCTGCTGCGGCGTCCGGTCGATGACCAGGGCGCGGCCGCGGGAGTTCCTCTCGTCGGTCCGGTGGCCCGCGACGAGGATGGAGTACATCGCGCACTTCATCGCGACCGACTTGCCGGAACCGAGCTCGCCGACGAACGCGGCGGACGCGGAGGCGTCGACGCGAGGGCCGTGGGAGAAGTCCAGCAGTACCGGCCGCACGCCGCCGCCGTTGAGCTGCAGGCCGAACAGGCTGCCGTTGTCGTCGCCGAGGCCGGCCCCGCAGAACGGCATGCTCATCGCGAAGTCACGCGCGAGGAGGTACTGGGTGTAGTCGAGCATCGGCCGGGGCGTCTTGGTGCCCGGGAGCATGCCGTGGAAGAGCGCCACCTGGTCGCCGGTCGGCCGCACGAGCGTGTAGTCGTTGCCGCCGAAGTGGTTGGCCAGGGAGGTCGCCTTCTCGTCGGCTTCCTCCGCGGTCGTCCCCCACACGCAGGTGGCGACGGTCGCGCGGATCTCGACCTCGGTCGCCGAGGCGGTCAGCCGGTCGCGGTACTCATCCAGGGCGAAGGACGCCTTATCGAGCGAGGCCGGCACACCGGAGGTCTCGCCGTCGTACTCGCCACGCTGGTGGGCCAGCTCGCGCTGCTGGCGCCGGCTCTTCGGCTCCGCCTTCGCGCCGGACTCCACGTGCAGCCGCACGGCCCAGTCCACGGGGAAGCTGAAGTCGTCAAGCGCCGCAAGGTATTCGCTGCCGGGGAAGCGGAAGGCTTCCGGCATCTCCGAGAGCACGCAGAACGCCTGGTAGGAGTCGCCGTGCTCGCTCGTGGCGCGCAGGTAGCGGCGCTTGAAGGGATTGGTCGGGCCCTTCGAGGCCCGGGCGCCGCGCCCGCCCTCGTCGAGGATGACCTGGGTGTGGGCAGTGACCGTGTGACCGCGGCCGCGCAAGGCCCGGGGCGCGCCTTCCTCGGGGAGCAGCGGCTCGCTCAGGCCGCGCCGGGCGCTGTGGCCGTAGATCCACAGGATCTCTGCCTCGGTGGCCGGCCGCATCTTGATGCCGGTGGGCCAGCCCGCGGCCAGGCGGGTGGCCTGCTCCAGGCGCTGGCGCTCTTCCGCGAGGGATATCGGTGCGACCGGCAGGCCGAGGGTGCCCATCACTTCGGCCTGCACGGAGGAGATGACGGCCCGGGTGCTCTGCTTGAAGTCGAGGTGGGGAAGAGGGACGGCGAGGAAGTCGACGCGGCCGGTCAGCTCGAGGTCCTGGAGCTGGTCCAGGACCTTCAGCGAGAGGTCGACGTACTCGGGGGAGGCGTCGAGGTCGACGCCGGCGGTCATGCGGGTGACGACCGACGCGGCGTCGACGCTCGGGCACAGGCTGAGCAGGAGCGCCTCGCCGCGCAGGGACTTGAAGAGCGACTCCAGGGCGTCCAGGCGCTCACGCTTGGTCGACTTGCTGGCGTGCGTGTAGTTCTCGGTGTCGACGCGCCACACGGCCCACACGCTGGCGGCGGTGGTCCAGATGAGGTGGCCGCTGATGTGCCGGACGGGGAGGCGCATGGTGGTTCTGCTTTCTGTGCTGGGGTGGTGACGAGCCGGCGGGTCAGTGCTCGTCGAGTGAGGCGAGAAGGGCCTGCAGGCCGGTCTTGGGCTGTGGCCGGTGGGCCGTCGCAGCCGGCGCCTGGGCGGCGGGCCTGACCTGCTTCGGCGCGGGAGCGGTCTTCGGCACAGCGGCCAGCGCCGCCTGGGCCGGGGCCGGCCGTTCGGCGGATCGGACGCGCACCGTGCAGGTCGCCTGCGCCAGTCGCGGGCGAGCGATCCGCTGCGGCCGGCCGGCCAGCCGGCCCTGGGCCGGGGTGGAGGAGTAGATGAGCAGGCTCCGCAGAGCCCGCGCCGGGTCACGCCCGTCGAGGCGTGCGTACCGCAGCACCCAGGCCAGCCCCCACGGCAGCACGACCATCAGCACGAAGTTCATGCCGCCGAAGTGGGCCCACAGGTCCCTCGTCATCACCAGGAGCCCGAAGGTGATCACCATCGTCATGACCTGGGTGATCGTGTACGGCCCTCCCGGGAGCCGGCCGGCTCCCGGGAGTTTGCCGATGACCAGGGGGTGCCGGCGGGCTCGCGTGTACGAGTGCCCGATCAGCTCCTCCTCGGAGGCGCTCACGACAGCCGCCCGGCCTCACCGGTTGCCGCAGGACCCGCATCGGCGACGTGGACGACGGAGACGGCGGCACCCTTGTCCTCGATCTCGGAGCCGACCTTGTCCTTCAGGACCGAGAGGTTGCTGATGCCCCACAGCACCAGGGCGGCCAGGACGAAGGCCACGAGGGTGCCCACGAACGAGCGGGTCTTCCACCAGGCCATGAGCACGGCGACGATCGCCATGAGGGTGGCCACGGTGAGGACGAGCGTGCGGACCTGGCCGGTCTTGGTGTTGGCCCAGTCGAGGATGTCGCCGGCGAGGACGACGTGGTCGGGGTTGGACAGGGTGTGCATGAACGATTCCTCTTCTTTTCTTTAGGAGCTGGAGCTCGACGGCGTGGGCGTTGCCGCCACGGCGTCGGGAGTCCGGGTCGGTGTGGGCATGGGCGTGGGAATGGAGTGCGGCGCCGACGAGGGCGCGCTGCTCGCGCGGATGGCCGGTGCGTCGTCGACGGACGCGACCTCCCAGCGGCCGGCGCGGGACTTGAGAGTGAGCGCGTAGCTCAGTGAGACGGCGCTGCCGGCCTGGTCCCTGGCCTCGACCTGGACCAGCTGGTGGAGCACCGTGCCGTCGGCGGGCACCTTCTGCTGCCCGGAACCGGTGGCGTCGTCCTTGACCCCGGTGACCTTGACCCCGGCGTACGGGGCCGGGCTGATGGCCTGCAGGCGCGCGCCGGGGGAGGTGTAGCGGTCGAGCTCGGCCGTTCCGGCGAGGTACGCCGTCAGGAACCCGCGCGCGGTCTCGATCGCCGGGTCCGTGCTGCTCGACCCACGGTCGGAGTCGTACGCCAGGGCCCCGGGCCGAAGCGCGGCGGGGGCGGCCACCTGAGCCGGCAGGGACGTCGCCGCGTAACCAGCCACCGGGTCGCCCGTCGCCGCGGTGCCCCCGGCGCCGGCCGGGCCCTTGGCCTGGATGCCGACACGGAAGTACTGCACGCCAAGGTGCTTCGCCTTGCCTTGGTCGTCCTGGGCGGTGACGTCGGCGGCCACGGTGATCGACCAGTAGCCGGGCTGGACTTCCCGAGAGGCGATCACGGTCGACTGGGTGGCCGTCCGGGTACCGGGCTTCACCGACAGCGCGACGGAGCCGGAGTAGTACGGCGCCAGGTCACGCTCGGAGCCCTGACCGGCCTGCAGGTACGCGGAGACGAACAACTCGGCGAAGCCAGCCGGACCGACCTGCGACGCCTGCGCCGGGGCTGCGACCGGCTTGGTCACTCCCCGGGCGGGACTCGAGGAGCCGAGAAGCGCCATCACCCCGAGGACTGGCCCGGAGGCCACGAGCGCCCAGACACCGACCCGGGCCAAGCGGGTGATCCCGGATAGGTGAGCGGTGCTCGTCTTCCATCCGGTCTCATCCGGCTCGGTCGGCGACGCCTCCTGCGCCTGCTCGACACCCTCGTCCCAGGACTCCGCCTCGGCGATCTGCTTCTTGCCGGCCTTTCGCTGACGGCGCGCTCGCTTCACGAGGCCCTCCGCATGGCCTGCGCGGTCAGGACGGTCGAGATGCGCTCCTTGAGCTGGTCGGGCGTCCGGGAGACCAGGACGTCCCACGAAGCCAGAGCGGGACCCGACTCCTGGTCGAGGAAGTCACGCATCCTCGCGTGCAGGTCCCGGTCCATCGGCCGGCTCACCAAAGCGGCGGCAAGCTGCGTCAGCTGGCGCGAGGCGCGCGCCACACGGGCCTCGTCGGCGTCAAGGAGCTGTCGGCCGGTGTCGGCGGAAGACATCGTGGTCACGTCGGTTCTCCCGGAGTCGAGATGGATGGAGGCGGTGTTGTCACTGGGGCGGCGCCGCTCTGGCGGGGCTCTCGGTTGCTACAGGTGCCGAAGCAGCGCGCGGTGTGACAGTTCGGGTGAGGTTTTTCGGGAAACCCCGGCGGAGGCTGCTCCTGGCCCGGAGCGGGGCCCGCCGCCGCAGGGCTTCAGGCCGCGGAGCGGTACTGCGTGATGTCGGTCTTCTGGCGCAGCGACCGGACGGCACGGCTGGCGTGCTGCCGCAACAGAGCGCCTTCGTGGCCCATGGCGCGCGTGGTGAGGTGCTGCTGCTCAGGGCGGACCGAGGCGGACAGGTAGTAGCGGGCGATGCGCTGGGCCTCGGTCTCCTTCAGCGCCCCGATCTCCACCGCCCACAGCAGGAGGTCCAGGACCTCGGTCCGCGCCTCGTGCCGGGACAGCGCCGGCTCGTCGGCGTCGACGAGCTCCATCTGCGCCGCGCGCATCAGCAGGTCGGCGAGCTCGACCGTGTCGTGGGGGGTGTCCGGGTCCTCGCTCGAGACGACATGGGCGTAGCGGGTGTGGGACTCGGCCGCCGCGAGCGGAGCGACGCCGGCGGCGAAGTCCTGGATCTCCTCCGCGTGGTCGACGTAGGCGGCGAGGGTGCTCCGCGTCAGCTGCAGGGTGTCGAGCGCGATGTTGTTGTAGATGCGCCGCGGCCGCCGGTCGAGCGGGTAGGTGCGGATGACCTCGAAGGCGGCGCTGAAGACGGCGGCGCACACGTCATCCCACGGCAGTCCGGTCCGCCGCTGGGTCTTGGCCATCAGCACGGCCTTGGGCAGCAGGATCCGCACCGCGATGCGCCATGCGAGGTGGCCGTCGAAGCCGTCGCCGCTGGCCCGCTGGACCAGCAGGTGCATCACACGGTCGTGGCTGTCGAAGTCTGCGCGGCGGTAGAAGCCGGAGATCTTGTCGACGACGTCCTGGGGGCCGGCAGCACCGGCGAGCTCCGGGTGCTGCCCCGCCCAGACGGCGACGTGGTCGGCAGCGCGCAGGTCGCGGCACAGCACATCCCAGTCGCGGTTCATCAGGGTGATCGTGTTGTAGCGGGTCACGGACTCGGAGAAGTCGAGCGCCGGGGTGAGCTGGGTGGTGGCCACGTCCGTGTCCGTCCTTTCGCGTCATCTGCTGTCGATGGCGCTCACACTCCCGAGGCCCCCCTTGTCCGCGGTCTGACGGCGATGCCAGCGAGGCGCGGTCCAGGGGAAACCGACCCTTGCTGTCCCGGGGACCGGCTGGACAAGGGGAGTGCGGTCAAGGGGTGGGTTGTGGCGGTCAAGGGGTGCACCCGCATCGATGCCGAGTGCGGTGCACCCGCATCGGGGCCGATGTCGTTCACTCCCGATGCGCCGATGCGCCGATGCGCCGATGCGCCGATGCGCCGATGCGCCGATGCGCCGATGCGCCGATGCGCCGATGCGCCGATGCGCCGATGCGCCGATGCGCCGATGCGCCGATGCGGTGCATCGGCATCCGGCCCGGCCCGGCCGCACTGGAAGGCGCCGGCACTCGCATCGGATGCGCAGGGGCCGAGGCCGGCATCCATCCATCGGGGTGCTGATCGCGCATCGCGGTGAACGCACCTTGGCCGTCGCCCATGACGGCCGTCCCGTCCAGCACCTCTCCCGGTGCACTGCCGCGCTGAGCACCGCGCCACCGCGATCGTGAGAGGGGGGACGTCCAGCGGCAGCCGGGTCAGCCGGCAGCTCTCGCTGGACCGCCACGACGTCGGACCCAGCACTCCCGGCGGGCCAGCCTGTTTCCCCTGGACCAGGGGTCTGGTCCAGGGGAAACAGGCTCGGCTGCGGCCCTGGTCAAGGGGCGATTCCTGCGCGTGGTCAAGGAGTGGAAGCGGGGGTGGCGGCGTGATCGAGACACAAGGTCAAGGGGTGCCGGAGGGTGGGGTCCGCTGTGTCAGCCCCGGCGGCCGGTAGCCCAGTCAGCGTCGGGCGGAGAGGATGCCTCCGCTCCTGACAGTGGGGCCGGGGCGAGTCGCTCGGCGATGCGGTGCACTACCTCTGGGGGCAGAGCTCGGTGCGGGTGCACCACGTCGGCGATGCGATGCGCCGCATCGAGTGAGCTCGGGCGACCGGTAGTGCATCGCACCGATGCCGTGCATCACATCGCCCCCTTCCCGGGTGCGTGCACCGGGTGCACTGCATCGCATCGGATGCACCGGGCGGCGGGGTGCATCGGTGCCGGGCGGGTGCACGATGCGCAGCATCGTGGGTGTGCGGTGAGGGGCCGCATCCGCACCGAGAGTGCATCCCCGGCACTCGGGCACCGCGGGCCCTACGGTGCCGAGGATGTGCTGGACCTGGTGCACCGGTCCCCGTGTGCGAGGGTCGCGACCACTGAGGTGCGCCCTCTGCGCGGCGCGCCTTCTCCCCGAGTGGCTGCCGGTGGCCGAAGGCGCAAGCGCACGGAGACTGATGGCCGGCGCCCTTCCGGGCGGGTGTGGTCGGCGCTTTCTCAGGGAGGAGGACCAGGAGCCCGTTTCCCCTGGACCACCACCCTGGTCCAGGGGAAACGATCCGGGCCGCGCGCCTTGGTCAAGGGGGGCGGGGCCAGGCGGGCCCGGGCATTGGGACCTTCGATCGCCCCCTGGACCACCTCGCAGTGCCCCGGGCTCGTGCCACCTGGCGCCTTCCGTCTGCATCCCGGCACGGTGCACCGGATGCAGACGGTGCTGTGCACGGTGCACGGGTGCGACAGCTTCACCAAGCCGTCGACCGGGCTCAGTGCACGGCCCGCCTGGTGGCGGTGATGCTGTGCATCGTCAGTGGGCGGGCCGGTGCACCCGGAGGATCGAGAGCGGGCATCGTCGATGGCAGCCGACACTCGGTCCGCCGATCAGGGCCCGGATCACGATGCGGCGCACTCCAGCTGACGAGTCCGGCACCGCACGCAGAGGCCAGCGGTGCCGAGTGCCGGGCGAGTGCATCCTGCACCGTCCCACCCGGTGCAGACCTCCGGCACTCCGTGCGGCGCTGATGCGGGCGAGGGGCCACTGGCTTGGCCATCCCGGCGGGGAGTGCACAGCCCGTCCTCGGTCCCATGGTTCACCTGGTCGATGCGGCAGCCGCACTCCTGGAACTGCTTCCGAGGAGCCGCCGGGCCGGCCGGAGGCGTGGGGTTGCTGCTGGGCGCGGGTCGGCGAGCAGCGGGCACTTCGTTCGGCGCGGCCGCACGGTGCCGGTCCTGGACGATCTCTTCGCACACCGAGCACCGGCGGCCGCTGCTCCAGAGAACACCCGCCTCGCAGTCGAAGATGCCGCAGCCCCAGGCGGGCAGGCCGACGCCGAGGATCCAGCGGCCGGGGTCGCGGATCTCATCGCTCATGGTGCGCGCGTACCGGCTGGCGAGGCGCTGGTGCAGCCGGGCATCGGCGATGCCGGAGCGCAGCTGACGGCCGACTTCCCGGGCGATGCGGCGCTGCACGTAGACGTTGGCCTGCCGGTAGAGCCAGTGCACGGGCTCGAGGACGGCGTGGATGCGGGCGCTGATGGTGAGCTCCGGTCCGCTGTAGGCCCGGTCTGAGGTGGTCAAGGGGTCGGTCAAGGGGGTGGTCAAGGGGTGCTGGTCTTCATCCGCGCGCAGCGCGAGACCGTCCTGGGCCTCGGCACGCGGCGGTTGCGCATCGGGGTTTTCCACACCTTCACCTACCTGTACTTCGCCTACGGCGGGTGAGGAAGGCACGCGCTCGTCATCAGGTCGGTCAGTCGTAGGTTCTTCCGTATTCGCGAGCGATCCCGCATCAGCCAGGGAACCCGATCCCTCATCAGAACCAGGGGTCGGGCCGGGCGTCGAGGCGGTCAGGACGGGTTGTCCACAGGACGGTGCTGCAGCGGCCTCGGGCCGGATGTCGTGGGCGATGTACCGGTGGCGGCCGCGCGCGCCGGCCCGCCGTTCGAGGGTTATCCAGCGCGCGGCCTCCAGCTCGTCGACGATCTCGCCGGCCGCAGCGGTGGTCAGCGGCTGGCCGGCCCGCCGACCGCTGTGGTGGTGCAGCGACCCGGCGATCTCCGCCTCCGTCAGCGGGATCCCCTGGGCCTGGGCGTACGCGATGACCGCGTAGGCACGCAGCTGCCGTGGGGTCAGGTCCTCGGCCGCCGCCACCGGGATCCAGACGAATCGCTCGGTCGTCGTCAGGGGGCGGGTGCGGCGCAGGGCGGAGGTGCCGTCCCCGCCCGGCAGGGAGCGGCGCCTGGAGGAGAGCTCGATGACACCGTCGGGCCCGGGCCGGGTCAGCTGCGTCATGCCGCGTTCGACGGAGGCCTTGGACATGCCGAGGTAGCCCGCGATGGTCACCGTCGCCGCCGTGCATCCCTCGGGGCGGGAGGCGAGTGCGGCGATCTTCACGTACACGCTCACCGCGACGTCGGAGTAGTGCGGGGTGGCGACGAGCCGCATGGGCACTTTCACCCGCTGGCGGCGCTGCGGGCGCACGGCCGCGCCCGCCGGCGGCGGGTTGGTGGGTACTGCTGCTGTGCTGGGCACGCTTCTCCTGGCGCGCCGGTGCCGCGGGGACGGCGGCCGGGGCGCGCTGGGTCTCGACGGCGTCCCCGCGGACGGGGACGCGCAGTCTGGGGTCTGGCCGGTGGCACTCGGACGGAGGCTGAAGGAACGGGGGCCTTCAGTTCCTATGGGTGTCGAAAATCCCGACGGTGTGACAGCTGGTGCCGAGAAATCCCCGGCAGGCCTGTGACCTGCAGGACAAGGGGGTGTCCGAGGCCATGACAGACCCCTAGACCAGCTCCTGGAACAGTCGTGAGCGCGCCGCTTACCGAGGCGCTGCGGTGCCTGGTCAAGGGGTGGCGGCCGAGTCTGGTCAAGGGGCGCCGGAGGGGGGCGAGCCCGGGTTGCCTCCAGGCCGCTCGCCGGGGCGTGCGGAAGGCCGTGGAGCGTGACGGTGAGATCACGGACGGGTGAAGAAAGGCCGGGAACAGCGGGTGCCGGCGGCGCCCGAGCTGACAAAGGGCATGGCTGTGCTGCAAGATGGACCCCGTTCTCCCGGGTTGCCCCGGGAAACGACGAACCCCCTCGGGGGGATTGCTGCTGGAGGGCAGTGATCACCGGACCGAACCGGTCCGGCCTTCGCTCGGACGAGCTGCTAACTCGGATGAGCGGTGATGGGCCGACGGAGGAGCTGCTAACTCCGAAGTCGGCGGAGAGGGCGAGGAGCGGCCTTTGCTAGAGGCGCCCGCCCGGAGCTTTTACGACGTCGTCGACGCCCCCTTCCAGGGGGCCGCGCAGATGCGGGCCCGGCCGTGTGGGAATGCGCCCGCGGCAACGTCAGAAACGCCGAACGGTGTCCGTCCGACGTCCATCGCTGCACAGGTGCATGTCATGGGAACCGCCTTCTCGGTTCACCGGGCCCTGACAGGACTTTGTGTTCGCGGGGCCCGAGGGTGAGGCGTGTGGATCAAGTGGGAGCAACCCTATCCCGTGACGGTCGCCACGCACACGCATTGGGGCCGTTGTCACCGACCGTCTGCTGAGCGCCGGAAAAACGCCATTAATCGGGCAGTTGGGGAGCCGTCTCGCTAACTGCCGCTTCCCCAAAGGATCGTCACTCTATCCGCCCGTACCACCGTCAAGAGGTATGAATTCGGGCGTTCTTTAATGAACCCGGCCCTTCGGATCTCCATCACGGTGGCGTCGGCCCGCGCCCGGAGGAGCTCGCGCTCCTCGGTGCTGGCCGGCCGCGCCGCCCAGCGGCCGGTGTGCCGCGTCTCGTGCGCGGCGGCGCCGGCGGTCAGCAGGGTGGCGATTGCGGCCTGATCGCCGGCAGTGGCGGCGTCGGGCGCCGTCGGGGTGAACAGGGTCTGCAGCGCCCAGGGCGCGCCGCCCTGCAGGAGTACCGCCTGCTGGATGAAGAGGGTGGAGCCCGGCGCCAGGCCGAGCGCCTCGGTCGCGAGCGGATCGGTACCGCGGGTGCCGGTGCGGAGGTCGTTGCGGCCCAGGCCGCTCCTGTCCGTGAGGCTGATGAGGCCGCTTCGGGTCAGGTGCGCCTCCATGTGCGGCGCCGGCTGCAGCACGCGGCTCCGGCGCCGGGGTGCCGTCTCCACCAGCCCCTCCCTTTCCAGGAGCCGCAGGGCCTCGCCCATGGTGTTCTGGGCGACGCCGTACCTGCCGGCCAGCTCCCGCTGTCCCGGGAGCTGCTCGCCGGGCGTGAACCTGCCGCCGAGGATGTCGGCGCGCAGCGCTTCGGCAGCCCGTTCGTGCGGGTGATGGGACGTCATGGGCACATCTTGCCGCACCCGCCAGAGCTCCCCGATCAAGAGACTCGCCTCTCTTCCTTGACGCGATCCACCGCGCCGTGCATGATCTGACTTAACTGACGCAAGTCAGTTAAGTCAGATGGGGCTCAAAAAGCAAGCGACCCCCGGGGCTGGTACCCCCGGAGGCCGCGGCGCCTCATCACACCCGTCACAGGAGATGAGCACGCATGAACACCATGATGGCAGCCCGCCCGCCGGCCCGGAGCCGCAACTCCCAGCCGAGCGAGGACGGCATCGCCCAGTACCTCGCCGCCACCGAGACGATCGACAACCTCGTCGCCGACGGCTACCTCGTCCGCCACGACGGCCGCCTCATCGCCCGGCAGCTGCGCGCCCCGCAGCTGCGCCAGGCGCTCACCTACTCCGTGTGCCACACGGCCCGGCCCGACGTCGACGACTTCTACCAGGCGGACGGCGAGCCGGACACCGACTGGAGCCGGCGCTGCGCCGCTACGGCCCGCAGCCACTGCTCCGCATGCCCGGTACGCGCCGCGTGCGCCGAGCTCGCCCTCCGCGACAGCGACACCGACGGCATCCGCGGCGGCCTGACGCCCGAGAAGCTCCAGACCCGGCTCCTGGCCGAAGCCCACGAGCTGGCCCGGGCCCGCGCCGAGGACCAGCGCGCCGCCCGGGAACAGCAGGCGCGCATCGCCGCGGCCGTGGAAGTCCAGCACCTCGCCCGCCAGTACCTGGGCGGCTCGATCCCGGCGAACAAGCGCGAGGAGAACCGCACCGCGATCGCCACCGCGGTCCGCCGCCGCGACGAACTCCTCGAGGCCCACCGCCTCGCCACCGGCTGGACGCAGGCCGCATGAACCCCGCCGACGCCGAACGCGCTCGCACCCGCGCCCTGATCAGCCACCTCGCCCACCGCGACGACGTCCTCATCCTGCCCGTCCCCGTCCCGGCCGGCGCCGAGGCACCGCCCATCCACCCACTCACCGTCCTGCTCCTGGCCCAGCTCCGCCAGGTCACGGCCGAGCGCAACGCCTACCGGGACTGGGTCACCCAGGACCCCGCCCCGCCCAGCGACGCCCAGCTGCGCACCCACGCCGCAGAAGCGGCCGGCTTCATCGCCCGGAGGGATTCCCCGTGACGCCCGACCTCGTCCACCGCGGCACGGCCGCGATCGAACTGCTCAGCAGCTGGCAGTTCGTCCTGGGGGCGCTCGTTCTCACCCTCGGGCCGGCGATCGCCCTTCACCGGCGCCGCACCGCCCAGGTAGCGCTCACCGAAGACGAGCGCGCGCAAGCCGCCGACTACCGGGGCCGGAGGACCGAGGACCTCCTGACCGTCATCATCGCCGCGGCCGCAGCGACGCTGTCGGCCACCGGCCTGCGCAGGGTCGGCCACCACCAGATGGGCCTGGACGCCCCGCTCGACCTCCTGCCTTTCGTCGCCCTGGACGTCGCCGCCATGGTCTGCGGCCGCCGGGCACGCCGCCGCGCCCGAGCCGGCGACGGGCCAGGCCTGTCCGGAGCGCTCTTCTGGACCCTCGCCGGCATCAGCGCCGTCTTCTCCGCCGCCGAAGCCGCCTCTCCGCTCGGCGCCGCTGTCCGCGCCGTATGGCCCGTCCTGGCCGCCGTCCTCTGGGAAATCGGCTCACTCGAGCAACGCCGTGAGGCCCGAGCCAAGCGCGAGCGCCCGGACCGCCGTATCGCCCTGGTGCGCCTGTTCCACCCCATCGAATCCCTCCGCGTCGCCCTGCTGCTGGCCGCCCAGCCCAATCTCCCCCAGGAGGACGCCACCGCCGAGGTCCGCATCTCCCGTGTCGCCTACCGGTGGTACCGGCTACGCCGTGCGCAGGGTGCGGTCAAGCAGGCCGGCTGGCCGACCCGCTGGGCATACCGCCTGGCCGAGATGCATGCCGACGCGCGAGCGCAGCATGCCAGCGAACGCGCGGGATGTTCCGACCCGCAGGTGCTGGAGCAGGTCGTCGCGCGACTGCAGCTGAGGGTGCGCCAGGCGGACTGGGCCGGGATGAAGCTGCACTCGGCCGCCGCGTTCGAGCAGATCCGCGACACCTTGATCGGAGCCATCCCGCCCATCCCGGCCCAGTCGGCATCCCCTCATCCCGCCTCCTCATCCCACCCGAGCTCCAAGGAAGACCCGCAGGTCGAAAGCGGGATGGGCGCCACTGAACAAGACCGGGGCGACGCCGAAGATCAGGCCACGCCTTCGCTCGCCCCAGACGAGGACTCCGAAAAGGATGAACCGGCGAACGCCGACCCGAAGACTGACGAGGAGGTCATGGCCGCCTTCGTCGCGATCGTGCCGCGCCGGGATGACGGCACCTTCGCCTGGGGCATCAACCGGGTCGCCCGGGAACTGGGCATTGGCAACGGCCGGGCCAAGCGCTTCCTGAAGACCCAGGACAAGTGGCTGCCCCGGGCGCTCGAGAACCATGCCGCGGCTCACGCCGCCGCCGAGGCCGACCATGGCCTGGACCACTTCGACCAGGCCCTCGCCGTCGCCAACGGTCCCCAGGCACCCTCCGCCCCGCGAACCCTCCTGCTGGCCGACGCCCCGTCCGCCCCTGTGCAGCCGCCCCTCGACGAGCTCCTGCTCGAGCCGCGCCTCGGCGACGGCTACGCGCAGCGCGGCAGTGGCCTCCTCGTCCCCGCTGGGGCCGACACCCAGCAGCCCTGACCTGACGCCCCGCTGCGCAGGGCGCCCCAAGGGCTGCCCGCCAGCACGACCGTGAGGACTGAGATTTCCATGCCCGCCACCTTTGACGAACACGTCAACCAAGCCCTCGCCCTCATCGCCCGGGACCGACGCCCGGCGGCCCGCCCCCGCACGCGACCCGCCCACACCCGCCGGCCCCACCTGTCCCTCGTGCCGAGGCCCGACTCCGAGGGTGGTCACAAGCGATGACCACCATCCCCTCCGCGGGCGGCCGGCGCGGCCGGCCCCGGCGCGCCCTGCGAGCCCCCGCGACCCGAGCCCTGCCGACGA
Source organism: Streptomyces sp. XH2 (assembly GCF_049725035.1). Lineage (NCBI taxonomy): Bacteria > Bacillati > Actinomycetota > Actinomycetes > Kitasatosporales > Streptomycetaceae > Streptomyces > Streptomyces sp. XH2. The sequence goes on from NZ_JBMMMZ010000016.1 coordinate 252,099, forward strand.
CGGCGGAAAGGCACCGGAGCGCGGGACCTGACGAGCGGCTGATCCGGCGCATGCTGGCCAAGGTCGGCGCCCGGCCGCTCGGCCATGCCGACCAGCTCGCCGACGAACCGGCGCCGCCGGCCCCCGTCGTGCAATCAGAGCTGGACGCGCCGAGCGCCGACACTCGCCGGCGTCCCTCGGCATCCCCGTACGGACGGCTGCCGCCGCCCGGCCGCACCATCCCGCTCACCGCTGTCGACGACGAGCAGGAGACGATCTCTGGTCCGCCGGCCGCCGAGGAGCAGGTCCCCGACGCACCCGACCACGCCGCCGACGACGCCCACGAAGAGCTGGAGGCACTGCTCGAAGAAGAGGAAGAGGGACCTGCCAGTACCGCCGGCCCGTCCCCGGCCGAGGACGCAGGCGGCACCAAGGTACGGCTCCCTTTGCCCAAGTCGGCTCCGCGCCGCGTCATGGACGCCGCTGACGATCCGAACATGCGCATCCTCATGTTCAACGGCACGGCCGCGGCTGCCGGATACGCGACCCCGCTCGTCGACTACTTCGCCCAGTTCCTGCCTTACGCGGAACAGTCCGCCCGCGGTGTCCTCGGTCTGCTGCTCGCCGTGGCCGGCGCCTGGCTCGGCTGGCGCGCCACGGGCTACCCCGCCGTACGGACCGTCTTCGGCGGCATGACGCCGTTCGTCCGCTTGATCGGCACTGCGGCACTCGCCGAGCTCGGCCGCCGCCTGGCACCCATTCCGGTCGACTGGCTGAACCACAAGGGAGCCGACTACGGGCTCGGCGCCGGCTCCGTCTCCCTGATGCTCACCGCTCTCGGGATATGCGGCGGCCTGTGGTGGTTCATCGACCGTCGCACCCGCAACTTGCACTGGACCGGCCGCTGGATCCTGCGGATCCCCCTCGCCTCCGCCCTGCTGGCCTGCGCCCTCTACACCACCTGAAAGGCCCCGCTGTGCACACGCTCCTCGCTGCCGCTCCCGGCATCATCGACGGTAAGTTCCTCGGCACCATCACTGTTGTCGGCATCGCTGTCCCCGCCACCATCTGCTTCATCGCCGGTCTCTGTGGCAGCGACACCGTCAAGATCAACAACAAGAAGAAGGCGATGTGGTGGGGCATCGTCATCGGCAACATGTGGATTGCCGCAGGCGGCACACTCGCCGACATCGCCAACGGCGTCGGCGCCGTCAGCAAGGGTGTCCTCGGCGGATCTGAACTCTGGGGCTCCAGCCCCGGCCTGGGTGGTGTAGGGCTCATGCTTGTTGCCTGCGCCTGGGCTCCGCCGTGGAAGCGCCGCATCGTCTGGCCCGCGATGCTCGGCTTGTCCGCCGGCGCCCTCATGGCCGAGATCGGCGGCCTGTGGGGCATCATCGCGAACGTGATCCGCATGGTGCTGGCCACTGTCGTCACGAAGGTGGCGGCATGAGCGTGCGCGACGAGGTTCTGGCGCCATTCCGCGGACTGCCACGTGACATCGGACGTGGCACCCCAGTCCTGATCCGCTACCTCGTCCGAGGGCTTCACGCCGCACTGCGCGCCGCCCTCCGCGGCATCGGGCGCCAGGGGAGCGCGGTGACGCCACCGGCGAAAGGGCACGCTGAGGCCGGGGAGGATCAGCAGGCCGGCACGGCGAGGGCCTCGAACGGACAGTCAGCCGGGCCGCCCTGGAAGAAGAGGAAAAAGGGCCCGCCGACGGCCGCCCCTGTGCCGGCTGCAGGCGGCCGGAGCCTGGCCGACCTGGCCGAGTTCGCCGCCATCGGCTTCCTGAGCCTGGCCGTGGCGGCAACCGTCTTCGGCATGGTCCTCGGCTACATCGGCCATCTCCTCGCCCCCTACCGCTGGGGCATCGCCCTCGGGCTTGCCATCAGTTGGTGCCTCGCAGCTGCCATGGTCGCACCCTCCGAGGAGGACACCCCCTGCCTCGAAGAAGGCGACGAGCCCGATGGCAAAAACGATCATGAAAAGTTGGTGGGGGAGGAGACCCCCGTCGCGGAAGCGTGGTCCGTGACGCAAGACCTCCGCGACTTCGTCGAGGGCAAGGTCGCAGCCGGCGCCGCAGGCTATGCCGAAGCCAAAGGCAAGGGAGCCCGCATCGACGACATCATCGCGGGTCTCCAAGCCGACGACAGAGCCCCCGAAGGATTGGACAGGAAGACGATGACCAGGCTTCTTGGAGACGCTGGAATTACCGTCCGGGAGCAGATGAAGTTCCGCATCGACGGAAATCAGAAGAACCAGCCCGGTGTACACATCGATGACCTCACCGAGGACCTGGGACGCCGCCCACTTCTTCCTGCCCACCTGATCCCCGACCTCACGCCTCAGCACGCCCCCGCGCGAGAAGACCCCACCACTTGCTGATCCCTCGTCGGCGCCCGGGTTGGAGTGGGGCCGGGCCGGACGCAGGGGAGCCGCGAGCCCCACCCCTCCCCCAGCCCGCGGAGAGCCCCGCACGCCTACCACCTACCACCTACCTACCTCGCCTACCTGCCCCAAGAGAGCCGCAGCCGGTTGCCGGAAGCGACCGGAAACAGGCAGAGACCGCATCCTCGCCCCGATACCGTGGACACGCACCAGTCCGTCCGCACTCGCACACGGGGAAGGCGCCGCCGTGCTTGGCCCATACCGCTACGACTGCCCGGTGTGTCAGATCACTTCCCGGCCCTCCCTCTTCCGATATCAAGCGGAGAAGATCGGCCACGACCACCGCTACCGCCGCCACGATGGAATGCACCCGGCCGGAGAGTCCATTAAGGAACCTGAACTCCGGGCGCCGAAGGGCGGAGAGCGCACGGCAATACTCGTATTCATCCTTGTCGTTGTGGCCGCATTCGCCAGCAAGCTGCATTGACCTACGGGAGCGGATCGAACCGACGCCGGGCTGCATGCTCCTCATCTGACCGGGCATCGGCGGGCCCACCCTGGTTGCCCGCCTGCCGCCCAGCAGGTGCGGGCGCAGCGTTCTCCGGCTGAATTGCCGGCATTGGTGCGCCAGGCTGTGTGCAAGGCTGGGCCAGACGGGCAGAGCGCCGGGGAGCGCCCCAGCTGAGGTGCCCATGGGGACGCTCGGGCCCGTCAGGCCGAGGTCGTAGGTTCGCTGCAGGGAGCCGGGCTGGCTTCGAGACGTCCTTCGTAGGTGACGGCATCGATAGGGGCGAGGATGTGGCGCCGGCCGTCGCGCCGACGGGCGAGGCGGAGCACGACAGGGGATGAACCCGACACTGTAGGCCCGGTCGCGGAATCACTCGAGCTGGCGGGAGGGAGGGGCGTCGTCCGTGTGCGCCGGAGCACGCGGCGCTGTAGGCGGGGTGGGTGACGCGAACGTACGCCTGCCTGCCGGGGCAGAGGATCACCCGAACCCATGCGTTGCAAAAGTAGATTCTTGAGCGTAATCTGAATTTCACGCGGAAAGGTCCCGCCTCACTGTCACACGTGGCTCGCGCACCGCACCTATAGCAAACGAGCGCACCCACACACGCCCAGGAGCCCACCGTGCCCACTGCCCGCACCCTGATAGTCAGCTCCGCAGCCGCAGCCACCCTCCTCCTCACCGGCTGCACCGAACAGCCCGTCAAACACGGCGAGGTCATCGACAAGCGCAGCCAGGCCGGCCACTGGGTCCCGGAGTACCAGGACGCCTACCGCGAGAACTGCGCAACCCTCCGCACCACCGCCTTCAACAGCGCCCTCCTCGGTCGCGGCGGAAGCACCGGCGGCAAGAGCACCACATCCAAAGGGAGCGGCAAGAGCGGGTCCGGCGCGAAGACCGGGTCGTCGTCCTCCGACGGCTCACGGACCGGAGGCAAACAGCTCAACCCCGGCAGAAGCAACGGCAGCACAACACCGGGTTCGACCGGCTCGACCACCAGCGGCGGCACGCCCCCGACCAACTGCAAGCGAGAGTCCGTCGACCGCAAGGAGACCGGACGACGGTGGCAGCAGGGGAAGTGGGAGCTCAAGCTCCGCAACGGCGGCCGCACCGCATGGATCGAGGTCTCGCAAGCCACGTACGACGACACAGACCTACACGACCGCATCTGACATCAGCACCGAAAGGACCGAGACGGTGCACCCGCTCCCGCCCGGCAACCCCTACAGCTACATCACCAAAGCCCAGCTCCACCCCGTCGACAACTCCCCCTGGCTCGGACAGGCCGTCCACGGCCCCTACCGCCGCCCCTACACCGTCCAGCGCGTCTACACCACCCCCTTCGGCGTGGATGTCGCCCTGTGCCTCAACGAATACGACAAGGCCCTGGAACTAGAGGTCACGGAGATGCTCTCCACGCCCGAACGCCCGGCAGCCAGGCGCACGGAATACCTCCGCAACTACCGCCAGCTGCTCCGACTCCACCGCGCAGATAGTGACGGGAAAGCGACCCCGCAGACCCACCGCGCCATCCAGCGGCGAACCGTGTTCTACCAGCAGTTCAACTACGCACGGATCTACGTAGAAACAGCCCTCCTGGAAGGAGTGCAGGCCGGAGACCGAGTCGTCACCATCCAAGGAGTACAGATGACCGTGCTCGACCCGAACGCCGAGCGGTGCCCCGGCATGGGCTGGCGAACCCACATGCACCTCAAGGTCACCCCCCAGTACCGCGAGGTGGTCGACCGATGGGGCTGGCACCACGGAGAAGGCACCTACCACATCCGCCACCAGGGATGGGGGCTGCTCCCCACCCTCGGCCTGGTCTGACGCCCCGCCCCCAGGAAGGACTCCACTATGACCAACCACCTCCGTCGCACTCCTCCCGACGGTGCTCGACTGCTGAACGATCAGTTATGCCGACCACCAGGCGCGCACTGCAGCCCCCAGACACCGCCCAACCCGGAGACACGTCGGTGACCCAGCTCGCCCTGGGCGCGCTTCTCGGCGCCACCGCAACCGCCCTCGCCCTTGCTACCTGGCGGCGACTGATCCGACGTCCCCACTGTCCCTGGTGCGCAACGGCCTCGAACTGGCCCACATCCCAGCACGACGCCCTGCACTGCCGCGGCTACGTCCAAGAGCGCCGTCGAGAGCGGCTCCGCGACATCGCCCGAGGCCGACCCGCCCCGGAGACCAACCCGTGGCGCAACGCATACCTCCTGGACGAGGAGCTTGGCACCGGACCCCACACGCCCACCACCTGAACTCCAGCGGCCCGGGGGGGGCCCCCGGCCCCCCCCCCCCCCCCCCCCCCCCCCCGTCACCCCCGGGGGCGGTGGTGCACCGCCGTACCCCCACGGCCCTGCACCCCACCGCGCTTGTCCGGCACCGCCGGCCGGAGCCATCACCTCAGAAAGGCGTAGCCATGCACGCTCCATCACACCCCGAACACGACCTCACCGCGTACCTCCGCGAACGCCCGTCCATCACCCGGCTCATCAGCGAAGCCAGGTGGGCGCACTATCAGGTCGCGTACGCCCTGGAGCACTACCCCGACAGCGAGACCGTCCCCGCCCTGCGGCGCCAAAAGTTCCTCCATCTTGGCGCGCTCACCGACGTCCTCGCCCTGCGGACCCAAGATCCAGACCTCTACGAGACGGCCCGCGACTACGGCGAACTCCTTCGAAAAGTCGACGGCCTGGCCCTCAACGACCACCCTCGCAACGGCATCGACCACCTCCGCAGCCAGTACGGACTCCTCCACGGACACGACCACGGAGCCGACCACCGCCCCCTGCAGGCCCTGAACGAACCGCGTCGCCGACTTCCGATCTATCCCGCAGGACCCCAACTCATCCACCACATGTGCGACGCCTACACCTGGGCCGCCATGGGGCGCTCCCCGTACTTCCCCGCGGTCGACGTACCCGCCGAGCAACGGCGGCACTTGCTTACTCGCGGCCTCATCCTTGACATGGCCGCCGAGGCGGCCCCGACCGACACCGCATCCGCCGCGGCAGCTGCAACCGCCGGCCACGCACTGCGGGCACTCGACGGCCGGCCCGCCCTGGACGACGCTCGCGCCCGCGCTTATCTTCTGGATACCTTCCGCGACCTTGACGACGAAGACGACGAAGAGGCCCCCCACCCCGCAGACTGCGCAGGGGGCTGCGCCGGCGACGGCGAGATCCTCACCGTACTCACCTGGGAGTCGCAGGGCGACGGCATCTACATCCCCGTCCACCAAGAGCCGATCACCTGCCCCGGCACCACCCACGTCCGACACGAGCCCGACTGCACCACTTGCAACGGCCACGGGTATACCTACCCAACCGGCTACCGCGAACTCTGTCTGGACTGCCGCGTCCCGAACGGCGACCACGCGGCCCAGGAAACCCTGCCAGTGCCGCAGGGAGGATGACCGTCAGCGCAACCGCCGGCCTTCCCGACCCCGCCGGCGGTCAGCAGCGCCACTGACTTCGGAACCATTCCGATCCCTGCACTGGACACCGCCTGTCAAGGCCTAAACGCCTGCCAGATGTTCGGCCATCCGTCGAGGCACAGAGATTTCTCCCCCCCCCCAAGAGCAGCGGAGGTAGGGAGATTTCTCCACCCACAACACAAGGCTTTTGGGGAGGAGAAGTCTCTCCCCCAAACAGGCAGGGAGAAATCTCCCTCCCTCCGTCACAGCATCGGGACGAAGGAGGAGAGGAGATATCTCCCCCCTTCCGATCGCGGCCAGGGAGGAGGAATCACCCCCCCTCCAATGTCCCGGACAACCCACCCCAGCCCTTCGGAACGGAGGTTGCCCTACGAGTTGCCCTACGAGTTGCTCTACGAGTGTCCCTACGAGTTGCTCTACGAGTTTCCCTACGAGTTGCCTCAACACCACTACCCAGAGAGGGAAAGTCGCAGGTCAACAGCCCGGTCAAGGGGAGAAAGCCACGCCGACTACTTCTCTACGAGACCCCCAAGAGCTATGAGGACACCAGCGAAGACCATCAGGCAGGGACCGGGACGACTGGGAAGAGACAGGCCGAGACAAGGAGCGAGGCAGGGACGGCAACAGGACGGAGAGCAGAACAGGTCAGAAGGAATGCGACAGAACAAGAGCCGAGGAGTCGAATACGCAGACCACGACGAACAGGTAACCCAGCACAGCTACCGGAAGAGGCAGACGAGACGGCAATAGCGCAACGACAACCGACCTACGGAGAGCAGCACACGAATGCGCGGGGGACCAACAGCCCCGAGACGCGGAGAGCGTCGGTGACTGCCGAAGCCTGGGGAGTACCGCTCCACGTGAGCCCGGCACCGGCCGAATGGGACAATTCGGAAAACAGGGCGCCCCGCTCAGCATTCGCTGAGCGGGGCGAGCGGGAGCCGGGGGCGGCTGCTACATGGAGGGTCGGAGCATGCGCCACGCGGCGGCGCGCCCACTGGCCGTGAAACGCTCCTGCGCCTGGATGCTGGCCGCGCGCACCCTCATGAACGCGGCGGCAGCAGCCATGTCCCCCTGAGCCGCGCGGGCGAGCAGGTCGTCAAGCGGGTTGGAGTTCATCGAGCTTTCCTTCCTTGATGGGTCAGATCTGGGGGTTGTCATCGAAGGTGAGCACAATCTCCGACTTCTCGAAGGAGTACTTGAGCCCGGCCTTGTCCAGAGCGGCGACGACTTGCGCTCGTACGCCGCCGTTCTCCCCACCGGTCCACGGGGCCGGGGCGCCCTTCCGCTCCGCCTCGGTGGAGTACCACCAAAACACCACGACCCAGCTACCACCGGTGTGGACGAGAACGCCGCTCCCCATACGCTCCATCCACCGGGCCATCTGGAGATCAGCAGCACGGAGAGCCTCGGTCACGGCCTTGCCCAGCCGCGCGTTCCCCTCGATCCGGGCGCCGTTCTCCGCCATGATCTCGGCCACGTCCCCCGGGGTGGCGGGGCGGTAGTGGGTGGTGGTCCCACTCTGCCTGAAGGTGATCGCCAGGGAGCCGTCCGGGTGACGCTTCGTGGGATTGCGCTCGGCCTGCGCGTGGACGGTGCGCGCCTCAGTGAGGCCGCGCCCACCCGTCAAGCCGCTGTACTGGTAGTAGTCGAATTCGGGAGTAGTGGTTGCGGACATGCGAAGTCCCCCCAGGACGACAGATGGATGGATAGTGGCCGGCTGATCGCCCGGCCTCATGAGAATTAGAATACATGCAAGAATAGCGGTATGCAACAAGAAAGAGGGGGCGCGCTCTACCGACTGAGCTACGGCGCATCAGACGGCCCGTGCCCGTACGGTGGCTCGGCAGTGCCGACGGCCGTACGGGTGCACGGACGGCTGGTCAGGCCCCCCACCCGCCCGGGCAGGTGGGGGCAGCTCTGTGGACCGGTGCAGCGGCCCCTTGTGGGGCGCTTTGGATGGTTCGGGGCTTGCGGTTGGTAGTGCTTGTAAGCGGTCACGCGGTAGCGGGTCACCGGCGAGTCCGGCGCGACGGGGTTGATCCGACATGGCTTCTCCTGGAGGACGCGCAAGCAGATGGGAAGAGGGTCGGCCGGTCGTCGGCCATGCCTCGTCGGGCGGGGTGTTCTGGCGCGCCGCGCCGCGCCGCTCGGCGCGGCGGTACCCTGCGGACCACCTAGCGGCAACTGGGGTCGTGCGGAACGACCGCGATGGCTCCGTACTTGTTGTCGCCGTGGTACAGCGTGTAGACGCGGTTCCCGTGGTCACACTTCGTGGCCATGTTGGAGAACCCGTCAGGCATGGTCACAACGTCAGCCGATCCGCTATTCGTAGTCCCCCGGGGGGCATCTTTGAATGGCTCCTGATACTTGGCGCATCCCGCGAGGAGAGCGAGCCCACCCGCTGCGGCGAGCGCGGCGATGGCCGCGCGGCGCATGACCGGCTTGTTCATGGAGGGTCTTCCATTCTCTTGGGCAAGTTGACGTGTTGGCGGGGACCGACTTAGCCGCCGTTTCCCGTGGTGGGGTGGGGCCGGCTTTTGGTGTGTGGGTCCCGGCCCGGGGGTGAAGGGGTGTGGGGCCCCGGGCCGGGGGTCTGTTGGGGTGTTGGGCGGGGCCTGGGCGGGTCGGGAAAGGCTGCCCGCTGCCCGGGGCGGCATGGGTCCCGGGCCGGGCTGGGGGATGCTCGGCCCGGGGGCTGCCTGGTTCCGGGGGCTGGGCCGCCCCGGGGGCCGCCGGTGCCGGTGTGGGGGGTGCCCGGGGCCGGGTTGGAGGGGGGTGGGGTTCCCGGCCCCGGGCGGTTT
>NZ_JBMMMZ010000017.1:0-58357 GCF_049725035.1 Streptomyces sp. XH2
ACCAGGGGCCGCGTCTGGCCGCTGCGGGGGTGTTCACCGCGAACCGTGTCAAGGCGGCGCCGGTGCTGTGGTCCCAGCAGGTCGTCAGGGGCGGGCAGGTCTCCGCCGTGGTCCTGAACTCCGGTGGCGCCAATGCCTGTACCGGTCCTGAGGGCTTCCAGGACACTCATGCCACCGCCGAGAAGGCGGCCGAGGTGCTGGGGCACAGCGCCGGGGAGATCGCGATCGCTTCCACGGGTCTGATCGGTGTCCGGTTGCCGATGGACAGGCTTCTTCCCGGTATCGAGAAGGCCGCGGCCGGGCTCTCCGCGCACGGCGGGGAGAAGGCGGCCATCGCGATCAAGACGACCGACACGGTCCACAAGACCGCCGTCGTCCAGGGCGAGGGCTGGACGGTGGGCGGGATGGCCAAGGGTGCGGGGATGCTCGCCCCGGGCCTGGCCACCATGCTCGTCGTCCTCACCACCGACGCCGACATCGACACCGCAGGCCTCGACACCGCACTGCGTTCCGCTACGCGGACGACGTTCGACCGGGTGGATTCCGACGGCTGCATGTCGACCAATGACACGGTGCTGCTGCTGGCCTCCGGCGCCTCCGGCGTCACTCCCGTCCAGGAGGTGTTCGCGGAGGCGGTGCGGGAGGTGTGTGATGACCTGGCGCGTCAGCTGATCGGTGATGCCGAGGGGGCGAGCAAGGACATCCGTATCGAGGTGATCAACGCCGCGAGTGAGGACGACGCGGTCGAGGTCGGGCGTTCCATCGCCCGCAACAACCTCCTCAAGTGTGCTCTGCACGGTGAGGATCCGAACTGGGGGCGTGTGCTGTCGGCCATCGGCACCACGTCCGCGGCTTTCGACCCGGACAAGCTCAACGTGGCCATCAACGGCGTGTGGGTCTGCCGCAACGGCTCCGTCGGCGACGACCGCGACCTCGTCGACATGCGCTACCGGGAGGTCCGCATCACCGCCGACCTCGCCGAGGGCTCCGAGACCGCCGTCATCTGGGCCAACGACCTCACCGCCGACTACGTCCACGAGAACAGCGCGTACTCCTCATGACGACCACGGACAGCACGACCACGGACAGCGCGGGCCCGACCCGTAAGCACACCGCCCTCCCCAAGGCCCGCATCCTCGTCGAGGCGCTGCCCTGGCTGACGCGGCATCACGGTAAGACCGTCGTCATCAAGTTCGGCGGCAACGCCATGGTCGACGACGAGCTCAAGGCCGCCTTCGCCCAGGACGTCGTCTTCCTCCACCACGCCGGACTGCGCCCCGTCGTCGTGCACGGCGGCGGCCCGCAGATCAGCGCCCAGCTCGACCGGCTGGGCCTCACGTCGGAGTTCAAGGCCGGCCTGCGCGTCACCACGCCCGAGGCCATGGACGTCGTCCGCATGGTCCTCGCCGGACAGGTGCAGCGCGAACTCGTCGGGCTGCTCAACGAGCACGGCCCGCTCGCCGTCGGGATGACGGGCGAGGACGCCCACACCATGACCGCCACCAAGCACTACGCCGAGATAGAGGGCGAGCGCGTCGACATCGGCCGCGTCGGCGAGATCACCGGCATCGACACCGGCGCCGTCCAGGCCCTGCTCGACGACGGGCGCATCCCCGTCATCTCCTCCATCGCCCGCAGCGCCGACGACGCCGACGCCCACGGTGTCTTCAACGTCAACGCCGACACCGCGGCCGCCGCGCTCGCCGCGGCCCTCGGCGCCGAGACGCTCATGGTCCTCACCGACGTCGAGGGCCTGTACGAGGACTGGCCGCACAGCGACGAGGTCATCAGCCGGCTCACCGCGAGCGAACTGGAGGCGCTGCTCCCGGACCTGGCGAGCGGCATGGTGCCCAAGATGCAGGGCTGCCTGCACGCCGTGCGCAACGGCGTCACCACGGCCCGCGTGATAGACGGCAGGGTCCAGCACTCGATCCTGCTGGAGATCTTCACGGACGAGGGGATCGGCACGATGGTCGTGCCCGACGAAGCGGTGAACGAGCCGGAGGGGAAGCAGCAGTGAGCAACGCGGAACTCACCCGGCGCTGGCAGGGCGCCCTGATGGACAACTACGGCACCCCGCGCGTCCCCCTGCTCCGCGGCGAGGGCAGCACGGTCTGGGACGCCGACGGCAAGCCCTACCTCGACCTCGTCGGCGGCATCGCCGTCAACGCCCTCGGCCACGCCCACCCGGCGGTCGTCCGGGCCGTGTCGGACCAGATCGCCACCCTCGGCCACGTCTCCAACCTCTTCACCGCCGAGCCGACGGTCGCCCTCGCCGAGCGGCTGCTCGGCCTGGCCGGCCGGCCGGGGCGCGTGTACTTCTCCAACTCGGGCGCGGAGGCCGTCGAGGCGGCCTTCAAGATCGGGCGGCGGACGGGGCGGCCCCACATGGTCGCCGCCACCGGCGGCTTCCACGGCCGTACGATGGGCGCGCTGGCCCTCACCGGCCAGCCCGCCAAGCAGGACCCCTTCCTGCCGCTCCCCGCCGGCGTCACCCACGTCCCCTACGGGGACGAGGACGCACTCCGGGCGGCCGTCACCACCGACACCGCGCTCGTCGTGCTGGAGCCCGTCCAGGGCGAGGGCGGCGTCATCGTCCCGCCCCCCGGCTACCTGGCAGCCGCCCGCGAGATCACCCGCGCCACCGGCACCCTCCTCGTCCTGGACGAGATCCAGACAGGTATCGGCCGTACGGGCCACTGGTTCGAACATCAGGCACAGGGCGTCGAGCCCGACGTCGTCACCCTCGCCAAGGGCCTCGGCGGCGGCCTGCCCATCGGCGCGACCCTCGCCTTCGGCCCGGCGGCCGACCTGCTGACACCCGGTCAGCACGGCTCCACCTTCGGCGGGAACCCCGTCGCGTGCGCCGCCGCCCTGGCCGTCATCGACACCCTGGAGACCGAGGGGATCCTCGCCCGCGTGGCGGCTGCGGGGGAGCGGCTGCGTGACGGGATCGCTGCGCTCGGGCACCCCCTGGTCGACCGTGTCCGTGGCGCGGGCCTGCTGCTGGGTATTGTCCTTTCCGAGCCCCTTGCACCGAAGGTGCAGCAGGCAGCACAGGACGCCGGCCTTCTGGTGAACGCGGTCGCACCCGACGTGGTGCGTTTGGCCCCGCCGCTGGTCATCACCGAAGATGAGGTGGAAACGTTCCTCCGGGCACTGCCGGGTGTCCTGGACGCCGCTGCTCCCGGGGAACGACGAAGCGGAGACTGACGAGACGATGACCCAGGCGCAGGAGCCGGAGCAGTTCCACGGCGGACAGGCCGTACCGCAGACCCGTACCGCCCGCCACCGCCGGATCGTGGACATCCTCGGCCGGCAGGCGGTCCGGTCGCAGAGCCAGCTCGCCAAGCTGCTCGCCGACGACGGCCTGTCCGTCACCCAGGCGACGCTCTCCCGCGACCTCGACGAACTGGGCGCGGTCAAGATCCGCAACACCGGGGGCGAGCTGATCTACGCCGTCCCCTCCGAGGGCGGCGACCGCACTCCCCGGGCCCCGCTCGGGGAGTCCGCGACCGAGGCGCGCATGGCGCGCCTCGCGGGCGAGCTGCTGATCTCGGCGGAGGCCTCGGCCAACCTCGTGGTCCTGCGCACCCCGCCGGGCGCCGCCCAGTTCTTCGCCTCGGCGATCGACCAGGCGGGCGTCCACGAGATCATCGGCACCATCGCGGGCGATGACACGGTGATGCTCATCAGCCGTGACCCCAAGGGCGGCCAGGCGCTCGCGGACCACCTCCTGAGGCTGGCTCAGAAGGAGCGCTGACGAGCCGTCCGGACGCGTCCGCGGGCCTCCGCGGGCGTGAACTCGCCGCCGGTGTGGGCAGGATGACGAGGGGCGCAGGGCGTCGGCCTCGTGAACACCGGCCCAACAACAGGCATGGGGCGAGGGAGGACACATGCTGGCGATCCGCGCGGCGAAGCTCTTCGACGGGATAGGCCCGGGGACCGTCGAACGGCCCGCGGTGCTGGTGGAGGGCGGGCGGATCACCGGCGTGGTGCCCGGTGGGAGCGTGCCCGCGCGGGCCCGGCTCGTGGACCTGGGGGAGGCGACGCTGCTGCCCGGGTTCGTGGACACTCACGTCCACCTCGCCTTCGACGCGAGCGAGGACGCCGTCGGCCGGCTGCGGCGCGCCGGCGACGAGGAGCTGCAGGGCCGCATGCGGGCCGCGGCCCGCGCGACCCTCGCCGCGGGGGTGACGACCGTGCGCGACCTGGGGGACCGGGGCTATCTGGCGCTGCGGATCCGGGAGGAGACCGCCAAGGACCCCACGGCCGGGCCCACCGTGCTCGCCTCCGGCCCGCCCCTGACCACCGCCCGTGGCCACTGCTGGTTCCTCGGCGGGCAGGCCGAGGGCGTCGACGCGATCCGGGCGGCCGTACGCGAACGGGCCGGGCGCGGCGTCGACGTCGTGAAGGTGATGGTGACCGGCGGCGACCTCACGCCCGGCTCGGACCCCTTCCACGTGCAGTACGGCCACGCCGAGCTGCTGGCCGCCGTGCGCGAGGCGCACCGGCACGGCCTGCCGATCACGGCGCACGCGCACTCCGCCGCCGGCATCGCCGACGCCGTGGCCGCCGGGTTCGACATGGTCGAGCACTGTTTCTTCGTCACCGAGATCGCCGACGAGAACGACGGGACCGACCCCGGCGTGAACTACGACCGGCGGGTGCTCGACGACATGGTGCGCCTCGGCGTGGTCGCCTCCCTCACCCTGGGGTCGCTGCCGGGCGGCCCGCCGCCCCCGCCGAGGATCGCCCGCCGCATGCCCGGCCTGGTCGCCGGGCTGGCGGCGATGCGCGAGGCGGGGGTGGGGGTGGTGTGCGGCAGCGATTCGGGGATCTTCCCGGTCAAGGCCCACGGCAGCCACCCGTACAGCGTCGCGGCCATGGTGGAGACGGGCTTCACCCCGCTGGAGGCGCTGCGCGCGGCGACCTCGGCCGCGGCCCGCGCCTGCGGCGTCGCCTGCCGCAAGGGCTGCATCGCCCCCGGCTTCGACGCGGACCTCGTGGCCGTGGCCGGGGACCCGCTCGCCGACATCACGGCCGTCCACGCGGTGACCGCGATCTTCAGGGAGGGGACGCGGGTCCCCCTGCCGTAGCGGGCGCGGCCGCGCGCATCCGCGGGGAAGGCCCGGAAACGACGGAAGCCGCTCCCTCGCTGTGCGAGGAAGCGGCTTCCGACCTGCGATGTTCGCTGGTCGGGACGGCGGGATTTGAACCCACGACCCCTTGACCCCCAGTCAAGTGCGCTACCAAACTGCGCCACGTCCCGGTGCCCGTCCCTCCCGGGTTTCTTCCCGGTGGGGCGTGCAGAAAGAAAATATCCTGTTTGGCGGCGTGATCCAAATTCGGGGTCCGGGGTCCCGTCCGAGTGACCGGACCGCCACGCAAAGCAACACCGGAAGGGCATTGACGAACCATACGGTGGAGTGCATAGTTATACCCATCAGCGAATGCATCGTAAGGAGAAACCAGTGACCGAGCGCGTCGTACTCGCCTACTCCGGGGGCCTGGACACCTCCGTCGCCATCGGCTGGATCGCCGAGGAGACGGGCGCCGAGGTCATCGCCGTTGCCGTGGACGTCGGCCAGGGTGGCGAGGACCTGGACGTCATCCGCAAGCGCGCGCTCGCCTGCGGTGCGGTGGAGGCGGAGGTCGCCGACGCCAAGGACGAGTTCGCCGAGGAGTACTGCCTCCCGGCGATCAAGGCCAACGCCCTCTACATGGACCGGTACCCGCTGGTCTCCGCCCTCTCCCGGCCCACGATCGTCAAGCACCTGGTGGCCGCCGCGCAGAAGCACGGCGCCACCACCGTCGCCCACGGCTGCACCGGCAAGGGCAACGACCAGGTGCGGTTCGAGGCCGGCATCTCCTCCCTCGCCCCCGAGCTGAAGTGCATCGCCCCCGTCCGGGACTACGCGATGACGCGAGACAAGGCCATCGCCTTCTGCGAGGCCAAGGGCCTGCCGATCGCCACCACCAAGAAGTCCCCGTACTCCATCGACCAGAACGTCTTCGGCCGGGCCGTCGAGACGGGCTTCCTGGAGGACATCTGGAACGCCCCGATCGAGGACGTCTACGACTACACCGCCAACCCGGCCACCCCCCGTGAGGCCGACGAGGTGATCATCACCTTCGAGCGGGGCGTCCCGGTCGCGATCGACGGCAAGCCCGTCTCCGTGCTGCAGGCGATCCAGCAGCTCAACGAGCGGGCCGGCGCGCAGGGCGTCGGCCGGCTCGACATGGTCGAGGACCGGCTCGTGGGCATCAAGTCCCGGGAGATCTACGAGGCGCCCGGCGCGATCGCGCTGATCACCGCCCACCAGGAGCTGGAGGCCGTCACGGTCGAGCGCGAGCTCGCCCGGTACAAGCGACAGGTCGAGCAGCGGTGGACCGAGCTCGTCTACGACGGCCTGTGGTTCTCCCCGCTCAAGCGGGCCCTGGACGGCTTCATCGCCGAGGCCAACGAGCACGTCTCCGGCGACATCCGGATGACGCTGCACGGCGGCCGGGCCGTCGTCACGGGCCGGAAGTCCGAGAAGTCGCTCTACGACTTCAACCTCGCCACGTACGACACGGGCGACACCTTCGACCAGTCGATGTCGAAGGGCTTCATCGAGATCTTCGGCCTGTCGAGCAAGATCGCGGCGAAGCGGGACCTGGCCCACTAGCCCGCGCCCGGACCGATGTTCTCCCGCCTCCCCGGCCCGCCGCGGCCGGGGAGGCCCCAGCACCGCGCCACGCAGAGGAGCAGCACGATGACCACGGGACCGCAGAGCCAGTCCGCCGGCGGCGACGTACGTCTGTGGGGCGGCCGGTTCGCCGACGGCCCTGCCGAGGCCCTGGCCAAACTCTCGGCCTCGGTCCACTTCGACTGGCGGCTCGCCCCGTACGACATCGCCGGCTCCCGCGCCCACGCCCGCGTGCTGCACAAGGCCGGGCTGCTCACGGAGGACGAGCTGCAGCGGATGCAGGGCGGCCTCGACCGGCTGGAGGAGGACGTCGCCGCCGGCACCTTCACCGGCACCGTCGCCGACGAGGACGTGCACACCGCCCTGGAGCGCGGCCTGCTGGAGCGGCTCGGCCCCGACCTCGGCGGCAAGCTGCGCGCCGGGCGGTCCCGCAACGACCAGGTCGCCACGCTCTTCCGGATGTACCTGCGCGACCACGCCCGGATCATCGGCGGGCTGATCGCCGACCTCCAGGAGGCGCTCGTCGGCCTCGCCGAGGCGCACCCGGACGTCGCCATGCCGGGCCGCACCCACCTGCAGCACGCCCAGCCGGTGCTCTTCGCCCACCACGTGCTCGCACACGTCCAGGCGCTGTCGCGGGACGCGGAGCGGCTGCGGCAGTGGGACGAGCGCACGGCGGTCTCGCCGTACGGCTCGGGCGCGCTCGCCGGGTCCTCCCTCGGGCTGGACCCGGAGGCGGTCGCCGCCGACCTCGGCTTCGAGCGCGGCTCCGCGGGCAACTCCATCGACGGGACGGCCTCGCGGGACTTCGTCGCCGAGTTCGCCTTCGTGACGGCCATGATCGGCGTCGACCTGTCGCGCATCGCCGAGGAGGTCATCATCTGGAACACGAAGGAGTTCTCCTTCGTGACCCTCCACGACGCCTTCTCGACCGGCTCGTCGATCATGCCCCAGAAGAAGAACCCGGACATCGCCGAGCTGGCGCGCGGCAAGTCCGGGCGGCTCATCGGCAACCTCACCGGGCTGCTCGCCACGCTCAAGGCCCTGCCGCTCGCGTACAACCGCGACCTGCAGGAGGACAAGGAGCCGGTCTTCGACTCCTGCGACCAGCTGGAGGTCCTGCTCCCGGCCTTCACCGGGATGATGGCCACCCTCACGGTCAACCGCGCCCGGATGGAGGAACTGGCCCCCGCCGGTTTCTCGCTGGCCACCGACATCGCCGAGTGGCTGGTCAAGCAGGGCGTGCCGTTCCGTGTGGCGCACGAGGTGGCGGGGGAGTGCGTCAAGGAGTGCGAGGCGCGGGGCATCGAGCTCGACGGGCTCACCGACGAGCAGTTCGCCGCGATCTCCCCGCACCTGACGCCCGAGGTCCGCTCGGTCCTGAGCGTGCCCGGCGCGCTGGCCTCGCGCAGCGGGCGGGGCGGCACCGCGCCGTCCGCGGTCGCGGTCCAGCTCGGCGAGGTCAAGGCGGACCTGGCGGTCCAGCGGGAGTGGGCGGAGGCCAAGCGCGGCTGAGCCCCCGGCCCCGGCTCGACCTGAGACGACGATAACCTGAATGAGACGCGAACGTCTCATTCGGGTTATCGTCGTCTCATGAGTGTTGACCGGGACCATGTGCTGAAGGAGGCCGCCGCCCTGCTCACCCGCAAGGCGACCGCCTCCATGGACGAGATCGCCAAGGCCGCGGGGATCGGCCGCGCCACCCTCCACCGCCACTTCGCCGGGCGCGACGCGCTCGTGCGCGCCCTGGAGGAGCTGGGCATCCAGCAGTTCGAGCAGGCCCTGGACGCGGCCCGGATCGAGGAGGGCGACGCGGCCGGCGCCGTCCGCCGCCTGATCGACGAGGCCGAGCCCGTCGCCGGCATGCTCGCCTTCCTCTTCACCGAGAACCAGCTCTACGAGAACGGCACCAACGAGGGCTGGAACCGGCTCGACACCCGCGTCCAGCAGCTCTTCCGCCGCGGCCAGGAGGACGGCTCCTTCCGGCTCGACCTCACGCCCGCCTGGCTCACCGAGGCCCTCTACGGCCTGATCGGCACCGGCGCCTGGGCCGTCCAGGACCGGCGCGTGGCCGCCAAGGACATGCCCCGCATGGTCGCCGAGCTGCTCCTGGGCGGCGCCGAGCGAAGGACCGGGACCGAGCGAAGGACGAAACGGTGACCGGAACCACCGGCAGCCCCCTGACCACGGAGGCCCCTGCCGGGACGCCCCGACCCGGACGCTGGCTCGCGCTCGCCGTCCTTGCCCTGGCCGTCCTCCTCGTCGCCGTCGACGCGACCGTCCTCGGTCTCGCGACGCCCTTCCTCAGCGAGGACCTGCGCCCGTCCGGCACCCAGCTGCTGTGGATCGGCGACGTCTACTCGTTCGTCATCGCCGGACTCCTGGTCTCCATGGGCAGCCTCGGCGACCGCATCGGCCGCAAGAAGCTCCTGCTGACCGGCGCGGTGGCCTTCGGCGCCGTCTCCGTGCTGAACGCCTACGCCACCAGCCCCGAGATGATGATCGCGGCCCGGGCCCTGCTGGGCGTCGCGGGCGCGACGCTGATGCCGTCCACGCTCGCCCTGATCCGCAACATCTTCCACGACCCCAAGGAGCGCAGCCTGGCCATCGGCATCTGGGGTGCCATGGCCTCGGCGGGCGCCGCGGTGGGCCCGGTCGTGGGCGGCTTCCTGCTGGGCCACTTCTGGTGGGGCTCGGTCTTCCTGATCAACCTGCCGGTGATGGCCGTGCTGGTGCTCGTCGGCATCAAGCTGCTGCCCGAGTCGCGCGACCCGGCGCCCGGCCCGTGGGACCTGCTCAGCGTGGTGCTGTCCATGACCGGCGTCATCGCCGTCGTCTACGCGATCAAGGAAGGGGCGACGCACGGAGCGCGCTGGGACGTCGCCGCGGCCGCGGCCGTCGGAGTCGCCGCGCTGGTGTGGTTCGTCCGCCGCCAGCTCACCCTGCCGTCGCCGCTGCTGGACATGCGCCTCTTCCACCACCGGGGCTTCTCCGGCGCGGTGCTGGCCGACCTGCTGACCGTCCTCGGCCTGTCCGGCATGGTCTTCTTCCTGTCGCAGTTCCTCCAGCTCGTCCAGGGGCGCAGCCCGCTGGAGGCGGGGCTCGCCGAGCTGCCGGCGGCGATCGGCGCGGTCACGGCGGGGCTCCTCGCCGGGCGGGCCGCCCGGCGGTTCTCGGTGCGCTCGGTCGTGGCCGGCGGGCTGGCGGCCATCGGCGTCGCCCTCGCGGCGCTCGTCCGGCTGCAGTCCGACACCGCCTACCCGGTGCTCGGCGCGGCCCTGCTGGTCGTGGGGGTGGGCGCGGGCTTCTCGTTCACCGTCACGGCCGACGTGATCCTCTCCAGCGTGCCCAAGGAACAGGCGGGCGCCGCCTCGGCCGTCTCGGAGACGGCGTACGAGCTCGGTGCCGCGCTCGGCATCGCGGTGCTCGGCTCGATCGTCACCGGCGTCTACCGGGACTTCACCGTCCCCGCGGGCGTGCCCGCGGCGGCCGCCGGCGAGGCCCGCGAGTCCCTCGGCGGAGCCGTCGAGTCGGCCGCGGCCCTGCCGCCCGCCCAGGGCGCGGACCTGCTCGCCTCGGCGCAGGACGCCTTCGTCGACGGCTTGCGGATCGCCTCCGGCGTCGGCGCGGTGGTGCTGCTGGCGACGGCCGTCGCCGCGTGGTTCCTGCTCCGCGGACAGAAGCTGGAGGAGGGCTACGGCGGCTGATCCGCCGCGCGGAAACGAGGCATCCAGCGCGCGGGTACGGCTGATCCGCCGTGCGGGTACGGCAAACGGAACCGTGCTCGCCGGATTGAGCCGGGCGCGGCTCACATGAGCAAAGCGCACGACGGGCCGGGGCGGCAAGCCCCGGCCCGTGTGACATATGCCGGAAACAATTTCCCTTGACGGGATCCTTATGCGCGGGCAACGATCACGACCACTGGTCGACATTGTCGAACGTGGTTCGGTTTACGACAGCGGTTTTCCGCCGTCCCGTTGCCAAAGGACACCCCCCCCATGCGCCTCCGCAGAACGGTCAGACTCCTGCTCGCCGCCGCGGCCACCGCGGCCCTGGGCCTCACGGGCCTCGCCGCCTCCCCGGCCTCCGCCTCCGTCCTCGACATCCCGCCGAAGGGCGCCAACGACTGGTCCTGCAAGCCGGACTCGGCCCACCCCGAGCCCGTCGTGCTGGTCAACGGCACCTTCAAGCTCATGGCCGAGAACTGGTCCGCGCTCTCCCCGAAGCTGAAGGAGGCGGGCTACTGCGTCTTCGCCTTCAACTACGGCAACCTGGAGACCGCCCCGATCCCGCAGGCGGCGGCGGAGCTGCGTGACTTCGTGGAGGCCGTGCGGGGCGCCACGGGTGCGAAGAAGGTCGACCTCGTCGGTCACAGCCAGGGCGGCATGATGCCGCGCTACTACGTGAAGTTCCTGGGCGGCGCGGACAAGGTCGACGACCTCGTCGGCATCGTCCCGTCCAACCACGGCACGAAGAACCCGCTGGCCGTCGCGGCCGGCTGGACGATCTGCCCGTCCTGCGTCGACCAGCAGTGGGGCTCGGACTTCATGAAGAGGCTCAACGAGGGCGAGGAGGCGCCGGCGGGCCCCGACTACACCGTCGTCTCCACCCGCTACGACGAGGTCGTCGTCCCCTACACCAGCGCCCTGCTCAACGGCCCGGCCGAGCGCGTCACCAACGTCGTGCTGCAGGACAAGTGCAAGCTCGACCCGTTCATGCACGACCAGGCCACCAAGGACCCGGTCGTCGCCCAGTGGGTCCTCAACGCACTGGGGCGCAAGGGCCCGGCCGACCCGGCCTTCCAGCCCGCCTGCATCAGCCTGGGCTAGCCGCGCCGCGGCCGGGAGCGACGGCGCGGGCGTCGCGTCAGGCGGCCTTCGAGGCCCTGGCCTTGGTCGCGTAGACGTCCACGTACTCCTGGCCCGACAGGCTCATGACTTCGCTCATCACCTCGTCGGTGACGGCGCGCAGGATGTAGCGGTCGCGGTCCATGCCCTCGTAGCGGGAGAAGTCCAGCGGCTCGCCGAAGCGCACCGTCACCGGGGCGAGGTGCAGCATGCCCTTGCCGCCCGGCTGGACCTTGTCCATGCCGACCATCGCGAACGGCACCACCGGCGCGCCCGTCATCAGCGCGAGGCGGGCGATGCCGGTGCGGCCGCGGTAGAGCCGGCCGTCGGGGGAGCGGGTGCCCTCGGGGTAGATGCCGAAGACCCGGCCCTCGTCGAGGATCCGGCGGCCGGTCATCAGCGCCGCGACACCGCCGTGGCCGCCGTCGCGGTCCACCGGGATCATGCCGGAGCTGCGGAAGAACCAGGCCATGAGCCGGCCCTTGACCCCCTTGCCCGTGACGTACTCGTCCTTGCCGATGAAGAACACCTGCCGCTTGACCACCAGGGCCAGGAACAGCGAGTCGACGAAGGTCACGTGGCTGCCCGCGAGGATGACCGGCCCGCTGCCGGGGATGTTCTCCGTGCCCTCCACCTTGGGGCGGTACAGGACGCGCATGAGCAATCCGAGGAACGCCTTGAGCAAGATGCGGGACAACGGGGCCCTCCGGTCGTGATGGTCGGTGCGGCGCATGCCTGCGCAGGGGCTGACCATACTCGCCGGTATGGCCCGCGCGCACCCCGGGTAGGGGGACGCGATACGGAGTGTTGACATGAGTTTGCACGCCGTTTGACTTCCGTCTTCACAGACGGAAGTCGTACATGTTTACGATCTGCGCGTCCGACAGGTGACCGAAACCGGTGCCGGGACCCGCAAGCAAGGAGCGTTCATGGATCAGGAGCAGCGGCCGGGCAGGCGCACCCTTCTGGGGGCCGCAGCGGCCCTCGGCGCGGGAGCGGTCGTCCTCGGCGGCGGAGCGGGCACGGCGGCGGCCGCGACCCCCGCCCCGGCGGCGCAGGGCCGCGGCGGCGGCACGGCCGGCGGTTCGTACAAGGACCTGCCGGTGCCGACCGTCATCGGCCACCGGGGCGCCTGCGGCTACCGCCCCGAGCACACCCTCGGCTCCTACCAGTTCGCCCTCGACAACGGCGCGGACGTCATCGAGCAGGACGTCGTCCCCACCAAGGACGGGCACCTCGTCTGCCGGCACGAGAACGACATCACGGCCACCACGGACGTCGCCTCCCGCCCGGAGTTCGCCTCCCGCAAGACGACGAAGACCGTCGACGGCGAGGCCCACACCGGCTGGTTCACCGAGGACTTCACGCTCGCCGAGCTCAAGACGCTGCGCGCCAAGGAGCGCATCCCCGGCAACCGGCAGCACAACACCCTCTACGACGGCGTGTGGCAGGTGCCCACCTTCGAAGAGGTCCTGAAGTGGGCCGACGAGCAGGGCCGCAAGCGCGGCCGGCGCATATGGCTGCACGTCGAGACCAAGCACCCCACCTACTTCCGCAAGGCCGGCCTCGGCCTGGAGGAGCGGCTCGCCAAGCTGCTGCGCCGCTACAACCGCTCGGGCCGCAACGGTTACACCTTCCTGCAGTCCTTCGAGCCGAGCAGCCTCCAGCGGCTGGGCCGGCTGGGCGTCGACTGCCCGAAGGTGCTCCTGCTGGACGACCTCACGACGCAGCCGTGGGACTTCGTCGAGGCCAAGGACCCCCGGACGGTCGCCGACCTCATCACGCCCAAGGGCCTGAAGTGGGTCTCCGGCTTCGCCCAGGGCATCGGCCCGTGGCTGAACCTCATCATTCCGCGGGACAAGAACGACAAGCTGACCAAGCCGACGACGCTGGTGCGGGACGCGCACGCAGCGGGGCTGATCCTGCACCCGTACACCATGCGCAACGAGAACAGCTTCCTGCCGGCGGACTTCCGGCGCGGCACCGACCCCAACGGGTACGGCGACGCGCTCGCGGCGTTCAAGACGTACTTCGCCACCGGGATCGACGGCATCTTCTCGGACAACTGCGACACCGCTGCGCTGGCGCGCAACGCGTTCTCGAAGGGCTGACCCACTGAGGCCGGTCCGGCACCGCCGGGCCGCGCCGCAGTGGTTGCTCGCCGTTGCGGCGGGAACGTGTTTCTGCGCGGCAGACCATCGTTTCCGCCGCAACGGCGCTCAGCCACCGGAGAGGCGTCCGGCGGTGCCGATGTCGCCTCACGCCGTACGGCGTCGACAGCCGCGGCAAGCGGAACCGTGCCGCCACCCGGACGGGTGATAACCCGCAACACCGGCAACCGGCGCGGCAAGCGCACACGTCCCGCACCGCATGACGCAGAGCGATCTCCTGACCCGGCTGAGCCCGCTGCTCAAAGCGGAGTGCGCCGCCGAGGCGGCCGCGGTCGCCGGGACCGACGCCGCCGACCTCGAGCAGGGCGTCTGGGTGCGGCTGCTCAGTGACAGCCGCACCATCGTCTCCGCGGCCCGGCTGCGGGCGACCGTCAGAGCGGAGGCCCGTGCCGCGCGCCGGCAGGCCCGGCGCGAAGTGCTCTACGACCCCACCCACGCCGAGCCGCCGTGCGCCCCCGACGCGGGCGTCGAACAGCAGGTGCTCGCTGCCGAAGAGGGCCGTGCGCTGCGCGCCGCCGTGCGCCGCCTGCCCGGCCGGTGCCCCCGCCTGCTGGCGGCCCTGCTGTCCCGTAAGGACCCGACCTACCGAGAAATCGCAGGCGAGTTGGGAATGTCACAAGGATCTTTGGGGCCGGTACGTTCCCGTTGCCTGGGATGCCTGCGCAGAATGCTGACGGCGGAGGTTGCGGCTCCTGAACCCTGGGGAAAGGAGCGGTAGACAGCCGGCGCCACGGAGGCGGCGTGCACCCGCGACGGCTCCTGTCAGTGCGGATCAGGGCGGACCGAACCGAAAAGGGGAGGCGTGGGCACATGGGCATGAGCGTGACCATCTCTGCGGCGACCGATCACGACGCCGAGCAGATCCTCAAGCTCCAGTACCTCTGTCATCAGGGCGAGGCCGAGCTCTACGGCGACTACTCCATCGCACCGCTCACCCAGTCCCTCGCCGGGCTCCGCGCCGAACTGGCGGCGGGCTGCGTGCTGGTGGCCCGGCTGGGGGACGAGGTCGTGGGCTCGGTGCGCGGCACGGCCGGCCCGGAGGGCACGGCGGTGATCTCGGGGATGATCGTGCACCCCCGCATGCAGCGGCACGGCCTGGGCGGGCGGCTGCTCGCCGCGGTCGAGGCCCGGCTGGCGGAGGAGGGCGCCACCCGCTTCCGGCTCGCGACCGGGCACCGCAACGAGGGGAACCTGCGCCTGTCCCGCAAGTGGGGGTACGCGCAGGTCGCCACCGAGCAGGTCACGCGCAAGCTGACGCTGGTGACGATGGAGAAAGAGCTGAAGGAGCAGCAGGAGCAGCGGGAGAAGGCGCCCGGCGCCCGCGACGGCGCCGCCGAAGCGGCGCTCGCGACGAGCTTCTAGCCGGCCTGTGGCTGCGCCGCGCGGCGCAGCCACACCATCGCGGTCACCGGCAGGATGACCGGGATGAAGAGGTAGCCCATGCCGTAGTCCGACCAGACCGTGGCGTCGGGGAAGGCGGACGGCGCGACGAGCGTCCACGTGCCGACGACGAGGACGCCGGCGAGCTCCGCGGCGCAGCACACGAGGGCCGCCCTGCGGGCCGCGGGGCCACCGCGGACGAGGGAGTACGTGATGAAGGCGTACACCACGGCGGCGACGGCGGACAGCACGTAGGCCAGCGGTGCCCGGCCGAAGTCCAGGATCATCTGGACGATGGAGCGGGAGGCCGCGGCGACGGTGAAGACGCCGTAGAGCCACACCAGCAGCCGGCCCGGGCCCTCGCCGAGGTTGAAGCCCGGCCCCGCGGGGGTGGTCGGTTCGGTCACGGTCAGCCTCCCCAGATGTCGTAGAGCCGCACTTCGAGCACGGCGAGGATGACGCCGCCGGCCGCCACGGTGGCCGAGCCCCAGCGGGTGCGCTCGGCGAGCGACATGAAGCCGGCGGCGGGCACGGCCGCGGCCGAGCCGATCAGGTAGGCCAGGAAGATGGCGGTGCCCTGCTCGGGCTTGTCGCCGCCGGCCAGCCGCACCACGCCGATGACGAGCTGGGCGACCGCCAGGACGGACACCACGGCCATGCCGATGAAGTGCCAGTCCTTGGTGGACTGGTCGCGGGAGAAGGCGAAGCCGCACCAGGCGGCGAGCGCGAGGGCGGTCACGCCGACCGCGAGCGTCAGCGCGTCGATCACCGTGGCCACCGCGCTGCCGGGGCGTGCGGATGGGGCTGGACAAGCATGGGACGACTTTAATGGCCCGTCCCGGGGGCACCGCGCTCGGCCCCGCACCGGGCGCCGCCGGCTCGTGGCCTTGACCACACCGGGGAGCGCGCCGCGCGGAGGAGGGGACTCGTCGCGGGTGGCCTCCGGGCGCGTTCGCGCAGGTCACCGGCGGTCGCCTAATGGCTTGAAGATCACTTATCGAAGGGTGGCGTGTCCATGTACTGGCCTTCCGTGTCCGCTATTCGGACAGGCTTGGCCGACTCGTACGCCTGTCTGTTTTACTTCCCTGCATGACCACGACGAGCAGCCGCACCTGTGCGACCGAGGCGATGACGACGCCCGGCGCTGCTCGTTGCATGTGTCGAATGTGTGACTGCTGAGGGCCCCCGTTCCGTGCCTCGCGCCCCGAAGCGAGACCCGTAGAGCCCGCGTCCCGCGTCCCACCGGACCGGACCGGAAGGCTCAGCCCCGCGTCACCAGGACCCCCCGAAGCCGCGACCCCGCTCGCGCCCGCCGGGGCACCCTATGCCGCGCTCCGCAATGAATGCCCGTGCCCGGCCGCCTCACCGCCGCGCACTCGACAGTGACGGAAACCCCTGTGATCACCACTACGGGCCTGACAAAGGTCTACCGCTCACGCGGCCGCGAGGTCACCGCCCTCGACGGCGTCGACCTCCACGTGCGGGAGGGCGAGGTGTACGGCGTCGTCGGTCAGAGCGGCGCCGGAAAGTCGACCCTCATCCGCTGCGTCAACCTCCTGGAACGGCCCAGCTCCGGCACGGTCACCGTGGCGGGCCAGGACCTCACCGCCCTCGCCGGGCGCGGCAACCGCGCCGGGGCCGAGCTCCGTAAGGCGCGCAGCCGCATCGGCATGGTCTTCCAGCACTTCAACCTGCTGTCCTCGCGGACCGTGCAGTCCAACATCGAGCTGCCCCTGGAGATCCTCGGCGTCTCCGGTAAGGAGCGCGAGCGCAAGGCCCTCGAACTCCTCGACCTCGTCGGCCTCGCCGACAAGGCCAAGGCCTACCCCGGCCAGCTCTCCGGCGGCCAGAAGCAGCGCGTGGGCATCGCCCGCGCCCTCGCCGGCGACCCCAAGGTGCTGCTCTCCGACGAGTCGACCTCCGCGCTCGACCCGGAGACCACCCGCTCCATCCTGCAGCTGCTGCGCGACCTCAACCAGCAGCTCGGCCTGACCGTCCTCCTCATCACCCACGAGATGGAGGTCGTCAAGACGATCTGCGACTCCGCGGCCCTGATGAAGGGCGGCCGCGTCGTGGAGTCCGGCACCGTCTCCGAACTCCTGGCCACCCCCGGCTCGGAGCTCGCGGCCGAGCTCTTCCCGGTCGGCGGCGAGCCCTCCGGCCCGGACCGCACCGTCGTGGACGTCACCTTCCACGGCGACGCCGCGACCCAGCCGGTCATCTCCCAGCTCTCCCGTACGTACAACATCGACATCTCGATCCTGGGCGCCGCGATGGACACCGTCTGCGGCAAGCAGGTCGGCCGGATGCGCATCGAGCTGCCCGGCCGCTTCGAGGAGAACGTCGTCCCGATCGGCTTCCTGCGCGAGCAGGGCCTCCAGGTCGACGTCGCCGACGTCAAGACCCCGGCGCCCGCCGACGAGCTCCTGAAGGATGGTGCCAAGTGACCTGGACCGAGATGCAGCCCCTGCTGCAGAACGCCTGTCTGGACACCCTCTTCATGGTGTGGTGGTCCACCGTCTACACCATCCTCGGCGGCCTCCCGCTGGGCATCCTGCTGGTCCTCACCGACCGCGGCGGCCTGCTGCAGAACGTCGTGGTCAACAAGGCCGTCGGAGTGGTCGTCAACCTCGGCCGCTCGCTGCCCTTCATCGTCCTCATGGTCTGGCTGATCCCCTTCAGCCGCTTCGTGGTCGGCACCTCCATCGGGCCCAGCGCGGCCGTCGTGGCCCTGGCCATCGGCGCGATCCCGTTCTTCGCCCGGCTGGTGGAGACCGCGCTCCGCGAGGTCGACCACGGCCTCGTCGAAGCCGTCCAGTCCATGGGCGGCGGCACCTGGACCGTGATCTTCAAGGTGCTGCTCCCGCAGGCCCTGCCCTCCGTCATCGCGGGCCTGACCACCACCGTCATCGCCCTCATCGGCTACTCCGCGATGGCCGGCGCGGTCGGCGGCGGCGGCCTCGGAAACCTGGCCATCGTCTACGGCTACCAGCGCTCCGAGACCGGCCTGATGAACATCACCATCGTGCTGCTCATCGTCATCGTCACGCTCGTCCAGCTCGCCGGCGACCTCGCCGTGCGGACCCTCGCCCGGCGCGGCGGACGGCAGGCGGCCCCCGTGGGGCTGCGCCGTCTGTTCGCCCCGGCGCGCACCACGGCGAAGCCCGTGGCGACCGTCCCGGCGCAGGCCGAGGCGCCGGAGGCCGCCAAGGTCTCCTGACCGCAAGACTTCCTGATCGGAGCTGATCAGGCCTGGCACCGAGGGGCTCTTCGCCCCTCACCGCAGATCCACGAGCCCGGACCCTTTGCCGGGCGCAACACCTCGTGAACCCAGGAAAACCAGAAAGAGGGGCACTCTTCGTGCGTACCACCGTCAAGCTCACCGCCGCCGTCGCGGCCGCCGCCGCACTCACCCTCGGCCTGAGCGCGTGCAGCGCTCCGTCCGACACCTCCTCGTCCGGCAGCTCGTCGAAGAAGGGCAAGGACGCCGACCCGGCCGCCAAGCTCGTCGTCGCCGCCAGCCCGACCCCGCACGGCGACATCCTCAACTACGTCCGCGACAACCTCGCGGAGAAGGCCGGTCTGAAGCTGGAGGTGAAGGAGTTCAACGACTACGTGCTCCCCAACACCGCCACGCAGAACGGCGAGGTCGACGCCAACTTCTTCCAGCACAAGCCGTACCTCGACGACTTCAACAAGAAGAACAAGACGGACATCGTCCCCGTCGTCAACGTCGAGATCGAGCCGCTCGGCCTGTACTCCGAAAAGGTAAAGAAGGCCGGCGACCTCGGCAGCGGCGCGACCATCGCCGTGCCCAACGACGCCACCAACGAGGGCCGCGCCCTGAAGCTGCTGGCCGACAACGGCGTCATCGTCCTCAAGGACGGCGTCGGCGCCGCCGCCAAGCTGTCGGACATCAAGGACGACAAGGGCGTGAAGTTCACCGAGCTCGAGGCCGCCCAGATCCCCACGCGCCTCGCCGACGTCGACGCCGCCGTCATCAACGGCAACTTCGCCATCGGCCACAAGCTCAACCCGGCCAAGGACGCCATCGCCCTGGAGAAGGCCGACGGCAACCCCTACGCCAACTTCCTCGCCGTGAAGAAGGGCAACGAGGACGACCCGCGCGTCCAGAAGCTCGCGAAGCTCCTGAACTCCGACGAGGTGAAGAAGTTCATCGAGCAGAAGTTCAGCAACGGCGCCGTCCTGCCCGCCTTCGGCGCGGTGAAGAGCTGACCCCGGTCGCCCCTCGCGTCACCACAACCGCCCCTGTGGCCCCAGGCCCCGCGCACGCGACGACGTGCGCGGGGCCGACGCGCTTGGCGCACGCACGCATCGATGCTGCATGCTGGTGCACCCGAGCCCGGACCGCCCCGTCCCGAGCCCACCTCCCCGGCGTTGGAGCAGCACATGACATCCACCTTCCCGGACATCTCCATCAGTACGGACCGGCTGGTGCTGCGCCCGTTCGAGGCCCAGGACGTGCCCGCGCTCGCGGAGATGATGAGCGACGAGCTCGTCACCGCCTGGACCTCCGTACCGCACCCCTACACCACCGCCCATGCCCGTGACTGGGCCCTGCGCGAGGCCCCCGCCGAGCGCACCTCCGGGCGCGGAATCGTCTTTGCGGTCACCGAGTTCCTCACCCACCGCCTCGTCGGCTGCGTCCACCTCCACCACACCGACTGGCGCGCCCTCTCCGCCGAGGTCGGCTACGTCGTCGCCCCCTGGGCCCGCGGCGAGGGCTACGCCTGCGAATCCGTCCTCGCGGTGGCCGAGTGGCTCTTCAACGACCAGAAGTTCGAGCGCCTGGAGCTGCGCACCGCCGCCGACAACACGGCCTCCCAGCAGGTCGCGCAGAAGACCGGCTGCATCAGCGAGGGGGTGCTGCGCAACGCCTGGATAGGACGCGGCCGCACCGAGGACGGGGGCTGGACCGAGCTCCGCTCCGACCTCATCATCTGGAGCCTCCTCCCCGAGGACCTCGACGAGATGCGCGAGCAGCCCGCCGGCGACCCCGGGTACGCCACGGCCTTCCGCGACTGGTCCTGACGCCCCGGCCGGCCGGGTCCCACCCCCGGCACGGAAAGCGGAGCCGGAAGGTCCGGACCAGCACGGGGTACGCTCACCCTGCCCGCCGACGGGCACCCACCGCAGGCCCGCTCACAAGCCCAGGAGAATGACGACGATGGCCGACCGGGTCACGGTGATCGGGTGGGACGGCTCACCACTCACGGACGCGGCCCGCTCCGCCCTGGCCGCCGCCACCCTCGTGGCCGGCGCCGCCCACCACCTGACGCTCCCCGAAGTGCCCCCCGCCGCCGAACGCATCCGCCTCGGCAGCGTCGACCTCGCCGCCCGCCGCATCGCCGGCCACCGCGGCTCCGCCGTCGTCCTCGCCGACGGCGACCCCGGCTTCTTCGGCGTCGTCCGCACCCTGCGCGCCCCCCAGCACGGGCTGGAGGTCGAGGTCGTGCCCGCCGTCTCCGCCGTCGCCGCCGCCTTCGCCCGCGCCGGCATGCCCTGGGACGACGCCCAGGTCGTCGTCGCCCACAGCCGCGACCTGCGCCGCGCCGTCAACGTCTGCCGCGCCCACCCCAAGGTCGCCGTCCTCACCTCGCCCGGCGCCGGCCCCGCCGAACTCGCCCTCCTCCTCGGCGACGTCCACCGCACGTTCGTCATCTGCGAGGAGCTCGGCACCGAGCGCGAACAGGTCACCGTCCTCACCTCCGACAAGGCCCCCGACCACCACTGGCGCGACCCCAACGTCGTGATCGTCATCGGCGGCAGCGGCAGCGCCGGCCCCGTCGCCGTCCCCGGCTGGGGCGCCACCCGGCCCCGCGCCGGCGGCGGCTGGATCGCCGGCCGCGACCCCGGCTACCCCCCGGCCGTCCGCGGCTGGGCCCTGCCCGCCGACGCCTACGGCAGCGACCTCGGCGAGGGCGAGGCCACCGAGCTGCGCGCCGCCCAACTCGCCCGCCTCGGTCCCCGCGTCGGCGACCTCGTCTGGGACATCGGCTCCGGCTGCGGCGCCGCCGCCGTCGAGGCCGCCCGCTTCGGCGCCGCCGTCATCGCCGTCGACCGCGACCCCGACGCCTGCGCCCGCACCACGGCCGTCGCCCGCCGCTACGGCGTCCAGCTCCAGGTCGTCCACGGCGCGGCCCCCCAGGTCCTGGAGGACCTCCCCGAACCCGACGTCGTCCGCGTCGGCGGCGGGGGCCCCGTCGTCGTCGCGGCCTGCGCCGCCCGCCGCCCCGAGCGCATCGTCGCCCACGCCGCCACCCGCGACGAGGCCGAGGCCGTCGGCCGGGCCCTCGCCGAAGGCGGCTACGGCGTCGAGTGCACCCTGCTCCAGGCCGTGGAGCTCGACACCGCCGCCTGGTCCGAGCGCGAACGCTCCGTCGCCTTCCTGCTGAGCGGACGCCGCACCCACCTGTGACCCCGCCGCGCCGGGCGGAGGGTAGGCTGGCGGATCGTTGTACCGCCCCCTCGGTGTCCGACACCACAGTCGCCAATGTCCCGAACGCGCCCTCCTCTTGGCGGGAGCACGGCAAGGTAGGGGCGGGCGATGCACAACGTGCCGCGAGGCACGGACGCTCGTTCTTGACTATGGGCGTGAGCGGTTGGAAGGAGCACTACCGATGGGCGAGGGGTACGCATGACCGACACCGGCCAGTTCCCGGGCGAGGGACAGCCGGAGAACGCAGGCGCGCTGCCCGGCCACCCGTTCCCCACGGAGGCCGTAGCCCCTGCCGACCCCGGCGCCCCGGCCCCTCCCGCCTTCACGTTCCTCGACCACGGGGACGGTACGGAGGCGGACGGCGCCGACGAGGACGACCTCCTGCTGATGCCGGGCGCCCAGGGCGCCTGGATGGAACAGCCGCCCGTCCAGGGCGGTACGCACGAGACCGGCGGGCGCGACACCGGCTCCGTCGACTACGGCGACGTCCGCACGCCGCCGGCCACCGCCGCGGCCCAGCCGCCCGCCGCCCACGCGGCGCCGCGCCGCCCCCTCCACATGGGCCCGCCCGTTCCGGACCCCACCAGCGGAGTCGTCCGCTCCCTCGCCGACCGCGGCCCCGCCGCACCGGCCCCCGCCCCGGGCTTCCCGCCCGCACCCCCGGTGGCGCCCGCACCGGGCCCCGAATACCTCGACACCACCACCGACGAGACGGGCCTTCAGCAGGCCCCGCGCCTCGGCGAGGTGCCGCAGCAGCAGCCGGGCACGTGGGACGCCCAGCCGCAGCCGCCCGCCGCGACGGCCTTCGTGCCGCCCCAGGCCGCGGGCACGGCCGCCGCCCCGGCGGCGCCGGGCGCCCTCGCCGGTGACGTGCCGTCAGCCGCCCCCGAGCAGCCCGCCGGGCACCCGGTGGCGCCCGAGGTCCCCGCCGCGACGTCGACCGGGCTCTCCGCCATCGACGCGGTGGTCGCCGCGGCGACCGGGCAGGTCCACGTGCCGCCGAGCGTGTCCGGGGTTCCCGCGGACGCGGCGGGGCAGGCCGCCGCTGCGGCCGCGCCCGTGGAGGCGCCTTCCGCCGAGGCCGTGCCGGGTGCTGCCGCTGGTGAGGTTCCGCAGGCCGACGCGCCCGCTGACGCTCCGTCGGCGGAGGCCGTGGCGGCTGCGGCTGATGCCGTGGCCGGTGCTCCGGTTGCCGTCCTGCAGGACGCGCAGCAGCCTGCCGCTCCGCAGACCGCGGCCCCCGTCGTTCCCGCCGAGCCCGAGCCCGTAGGTGACGCTTCCGCGGTGGCCGAGCCGGTTCCGGGAGCGGTCCCGCAGGCGGACCAGCCTGTCGTGGCCGAGGCCGGTACCGATGCCGCCGCGTCGGCTGAGCAGACCGCGGACGTCGATGCCGCTCCGCAGCCGGACCAGCCCGTCGTGGCCGAGGCCGTCGCCCCGGCTGAGCAGGTTGCAGGCGTGGCTGCGGGCGCCGACGAGGCGCAGGCCGCTGTTGCCGCCCCGGCCGCCGCACCGCAGGCCGAGCAGGCCGTAGACGTCGCCGCCACGGCTGACGCTGCGTCGCAGGCTGGACAGCCCGCGGACGCCACCAACGCCGGTTCCCCTGATTCCCCTGACGCAACTCCGCAGGCCGCTCAGGTCGCTGACGCCGTTGCCGACGCTGCACTGCAGGCCGGGCAGCCGGTCGATCCCGCTGCCGCCGCTCCGGAGGCCGCCGCCGGTGCTGAGGACCAGGTCGCGCAGCCCGTCGCAGCCGTCGCCGTTCCGCAGGCCGGGCAGCCTGCGGACCTCGCCATTGCCGTTCCGCAGTCCGCCGAGGCCGTTGCCGAGGCTGCTTCGCAGGCCGCCGACCCCGCTGCCGCTGGGCCGGAGGCCGTCGTCGCGGGTGCTGAGGCCCAGGCCGTGCAGCCCGTCGCAGCCGACGCTGCGCCGCAGGCCGGACAGTCCGCAGACTCCGCCGGTGCCGTTCCGCAGTCCGCCGAGGCCGTAGCTGAGGCTGCTTCGGGGTCCGCCGACCCTGCTGCCGCTGCCCAGGAGGCCGCCGTCGCGGGTGCTGAGGCCCAGGTCGGGCAGTCCGGCGGGGCCGAGTCCGCTCCGCTGGCCGCCGCGGATGCTGAGGCTCAGGCCGTGCAGCCCGGCGCAGCCGATGCCACTGCCGTCGCTGCTCCGCAGGCCGGGCAGTCCGCGGACCCGGCTGGTGCCGTTCCGCAGGTCGTAGAGGCCGTTGCCGAGGCTGCTTCGCAGCCTGTCGACCCCGCTGCCGCTCCGGAGGCTGCTGTCGCGGGTGCTGAGGCGCAGGTCGCGCAGCCCGGCGGGGCCGAGGCCGCTCCGCAGGCCGCCGTCGCGGGTGCCGAGGCGCAAGCCGTGCAGCCCGGCGCGGCCGACGCCGTTTCGCAGGCCGGGCAGCCTGCGGACTCCGCTGTTGCCGCCGCCCCGCAGCTCGTAGAGGCCGTTGCCGAGACTGCTTCGCAGCCCGTTGACCCTGCTGCCGCCACTCCGGAGGCTGCCGTCGCGGGTGTTGAGGCCCAGGTCGAGCAGCTCGGCGGGGCCGAGTCCGATCCGCAGGCCGCCGCCGGTGCTGAGGCTCAGGCCGTTCAGCCCGGCGCAGCCGACGCCGTTGGCGACGCTGCCCCGGAGGCTGGACAGCCCGCGGACCCCGCTGCTGCCGCGGCCGTCACCGCTCCGCAGGCCGGACAGCCCGCGGACCCGGCCGCAGCTGCCCCGCAGACCGCCGTCCCCGTTGCCGAGGCTCAAGCCACCCGGCCCGGCGCAGCCGACCCTGCTGCCGCTGCCCCGGAGACTGCCGTCGCGGATGCCGAAGCCCCGGCCGCACAGCCCGGCGCAGCCGGCCCCGCTGCCGACGCTCCGGAGACCGCCGTCGCCGGTGCCGAAGCCTCGGCCGCACAGCCCGCCGCCGACGTCCCGGCCGAAGCCCACGCCGCACAGCCCGGCGCAGCCGACCCCGCCCCGCAGGGTCCCGCCGACGCCCCGGCAGTCTCTCCGGAGGTCGTCTCCGAGCAGGCCGTCGCCGCCGGCGCACCCGCCGACACCCCGTCCGCCCCGCACGCCCCCGTCGGCGTACCGCAGCCCGAGCAGGCCACCATCTCCGAACCGCAGGCACCCGAGACCGAGGCCGCCGCGCACACTCCGGCGGCCGGCAGTGAGCCCCAGGCGGCGCAGCCCGAGCAGGCCGCGGCCGGCACCGACGCACAGTCCGTCGCCGAAGTCCGCATCCCCGCCCCCCAGCAGGCTCCGGACGAACCGGCCGCCGAGGCCGGGCCCGCCGCGGCAGCCGACCCCGTCGTCGTCCCCGCACCCCGCGCCGCGGAATCCGCGGCGGAACCCGCGCGGCCCGACACCCCCGCCGCCACCGGCTACGGCGACGCCGAGCGCGAGGCCGTGCACCGCGTGATGCGGGAGCGGCGCGACATCCGCAACGGGTTCCGCAAGGACCCCGTCCCGCACGAGGTCCTGCTGCGCGTCCTGGAGGCCGCCCACACCGCCCCCAGCGTCGGGCACTCCCAGCCCTGGGACTTCGTCGTCATCCGCTCCGCGGAGACCCGGCAGGCCATGCACGAACTGGCCCAGCGCCAGCGCGACGCGTACGCGAAGTCGCTGCCGAAGGGCCGGGCCAAGCAGTTCAAGGAAATGAAGATCGAGGCGATCCTCGAGACGCCCGTCAACATCGTCGTCACCGCCGACCCCACCCGCGGCGGCCGCCACACCCTCGGCCGGCACACCCAGCCGCAGATGGCGCCGTACTCCTCCGCGCTCGCGGTCGAGAACCTGTGGCTCGCCGCCCGCGCCGAGGGCCTCGGCGTCGGCTGGGTCAGCTTCTTCGACGAGCGCGAGATGGTCCGCAGCCTCGGCCTGCCCGAGCACCTGGAGGTCGTCGCCTACCTGTGCGTCGGGTACGTCGACGAGTTCCCGGACGAGCCCGAGCTGATGCAGGCCGGCTGGTCCAAGCGCCGCCCACTGTCGTGGGTCGTGCACGAGGAGGAGTACGGGCGCCGCGCCCTGCCCGGCGAGGACCCGCACGACCTGCTCGCCGAGACCCTCCGCGGCATCCGCCCGCTGGACGCGAAGGCGCTCGGCGAGGCCTGGGAGCGGCAGAAGCGGATGACCAAGCCGTCCGGCGCGCTCGGCATGCTGGAGATCATCTCCGCGCAGCTGTGCGGCCTGTCGCGCAAGTGCCCGCCGCCGATCCCCGAGCCCGCCGCCGTCGCGATCTTCGCGGGGGACCACGGAGTGCATGCCCAGGGCGTCACCGCGTGGCCGCAGGAGGTCACCTCCCAGATGGTCGCCAACTTCCTGGGCGGCGGGGCCGTGTGCAACGCCTTCGCCAACCAGGTCGGCGCCGAGGTCTGCGTCGTGGACGTCGGCGTCGCGGGCGAGCTGCCCAGCACCCCCGGCCTCCTGCCGCGCAAGGTCCGGCCCGGTACCGCCGACATCACCGCGGGTCCCGCCATGACCCGCGAAGAGGCGATGCGCGCCCTGGAGGTGGGCATCGAGACCGCCCGCGACCTGGTCGCGGCCGGCAACAAGGCCCTCCTGACCGGCGAGATGGGCATCGCCAACACCACGGTGTCGGCCGCCCTCATCTCCGTCTACACCGGCGCCGACCCGGCCGAGATCACCGGCCGCGGCACCGGCATCAACGACGAGATGCACGCCCGGAAGATCGACGTGGTCCGCCGCGCGCTGGAACTCCACCAGCCGGACCCCAAGGACCCCATCGGCGTCCTGACCGCGATCGGCGGCCTGGAGCACGCGGCCCTCGTCGGCCTGATCCTCGGCGGCGCCTCGCTGCGCACCCCGGTGATCCTGGACGGCGTGAGCGCCGGTGCGGCCGCCCTCGTGGCCCGGGCGATCGCCCCCGAGGCGCTCGCGGCCTGCATCGCCGGCCACCGCAGCGCGGAGCCGGGCCACGTCGCGGCCCTCACCAAGCTCGGCCTGCGGCCCCTCGTCGACCTCGACCTGCGCCTCGGCGAGGGCACCGGCGCGCTGCTGGCCCTGCCGGTCGTGCAGAGCGCCGCCCGGGC
The DNA here is from genome assembly GCF_049725035.1 of Streptomyces sp. XH2. NCBI lineage: Bacteria > Bacillati > Actinomycetota > Actinomycetes > Kitasatosporales > Streptomycetaceae > Streptomyces > Streptomyces sp. XH2. The sequence goes on from NZ_JBMMMZ010000017.1 coordinate 26,590, forward strand.
GATGCACGAGGTCGCCACGTTCGACACGGCCGGCGTCACCGAGAAGAGCTGACGCCCGGCTGGCACGGAAGGAGCCGGGGTGGAACGCCCGCCCCGGCCCTGACCGGCCCCCTCGGCCCCGTAAGGTGTCCTCACCAGCGCTTTCGCCCACGAGGAGACCCGCACCCCCATGGCCGAGCACAACGAATCCGCCGCCTATCCCGTCGGACTGCGCCTCGCGGGCCGACGCGTCGTCGTCCTCGGCGGCGGCCAGGTCGCCCAGCGCCGCCTCCCCGCGCTGATCGCCGCCGGCGCGGACGTCCTGCTGATCTCCCCGTCCGCCACCCCGTCCGTCGAGGCCATGGCCGACGCCGGAGAGGTGCGCTGGGAGCGCCGCCGCTACGCGGACGGCGACCTCGACGGCGCCTGGTACGCCCTGATCTCCACCGACGACCCCGACGCCAACCGGGCCGCCTCCGCCGAGGCCGAGGCCCGCCGCGTGTGGGCCGTGCGCAGCGACGACGCGGAAGCCGCCACGGCGTGGACGCCCGCCATCGGCCGCAGCGAAGGCATCACCGTCGCCGTCCTCACCGGCCGCGACCCCCGCCGCTCCGCCGCCGTCCGCGACGCCGTCGTGGAGGGCCTGCGCGACGGTTCCCTGACGGCCCCGCACTTCCGCACCCGCCCCGCCGCGGGCCACGTCGCCCTCGTCGGCGGCGGCCCCGGCGACCCCGACCTCATCACCGTGCGCGGCCGCCGCCTCCTCGCCCGGGCGGACGTCGTCATCGCCGACCGCCTCGGCCCGCGCGACCTCCTCGACGAGCTCCCGCCGCACGTCGAGGTCATCGACGCCGCGAAGATCCCGTACGGCCGCGCCATGGCCCAGGAAGCCATCAACAACGCCCTGATCGAGCACGCCCGGGCCGGCAAGGCCGTCGTCCGCCTCAAGGGCGGCGACCCCTACGTCTTCGGCCGCGGCATGGAGGAGGCCCAGGCGCTGGCCGAGCACGGCATCCCGTGCACCGTCGTCCCCGGCATCTCCAGCACCATCAGCGTCCCCGGCGCCGCAGGGATCCCCGTCACCCACCGCGGCGTCGCCCACGAGTTCACCGTCGTCAGCGGCCACGTCGCCCCCGGCGACCCGCGCTCCCTGGTCGACTGGGAGGCCGTCGCCAGGCTCCGCGGCACGCTCGTCCTGCTGATGTCCGTCGAGAACATCGGGGCCATCGCCGAGACCCTCGTCCGCCACGGCCGGCCCGCCACCACCCCCGTCGCCGTCGTGCAGGAGGGCACCACCGCCGCCCAGCGGCGCGTCGACGCAACCCTCGCGACCGTCGGCGAGCGCGTCAGGGCGGAAGGCATACGGCCGCCCGCGGTCATCGTCGTCGGCGACGTCGTGACGGTCGGCACCGGAACCGGCCGCTGAGGCCGCCGGAGCCCACCACCGCACCGCACCGCGACCGAGCACCCGTACCGAGGACCCGAGGACCATGGCCGACATCATCACCATCGACGACCCCGCCGACCCGCGCCTGCACGACTACACCGGCCTGACCGACGTCGAGCTGCGCCGCCGCCGCGAGCCCGCCGAAGGGCTCTTCATCGCCGAGGGCGAGAAGGTCATCCGGCGCGCCCGTCACGCCGGGTACGCGATGCGCTCGATGCTGCTGTCCGCCAAGTGGGTCGACGTGATGCGCGACGTCATCGAGGAGGCGCCCGCCCCCGTCTACGCCGTGAGCCCCGAGCTCGCCGAACGGGTGACGGGCTATCACGTCCACCGCGGGGCGCTCGCCTCCATGCAGCGCAAGCCCCTCCCGTCCGCGGCCGAGCTGCTGCGGACCACGCGCCGCGTCGCCGTCATGGAGGCCGTGAACGACCACACGAACATCGGGGCCATCTTCCGCAGCGCGGCGGCCCTCGGCATGGACGCCGTCCTGCTCTCCCCGGACTGCGCCGACCCCCTCTACCGGCGCTCGGTCAAGGTCTCCATGGGCGCCGTGTTCTCCGTGCCCTACGCGCGCCTGGAGACCTGGCCCCGCGACCTGGAGATCGTGCGCGAGGCGGGCTTCCGGATCCTGGCCCTGACCCCCGACGAGAAGGCCACGTCCCTCGACGCGGCCGCACCGCACCGTCTGGACCGCGTCGCCCTGATGCTCGGCGCGGAGGGCTCCGGCCTGTCCACACGCGCCCTGATGGCGGCCGACGAATGGGTGCGCATCCCCATGGCCCACGGCATCGACTCGCTCAACGTGGGCGCGGCGGCGGCCGTGTCGTTCTACGCGGTGACGGCGGGGCGTCCGCAGGACTGAGTCCCGGACGGCCTGCGCTCCCGGCTCTCCGCGCACCGTTCCGGGGCGCTGCCCGGCCCACCTCGCCCGGTGGGGACCAGCGCGTCGTGGTCCGGCGCCACCGTCCCGCCGCAACGGCGTGTCACCACGACGGCGAGGGTCCGGCGGAAAACCGCGTACACCGGCATCGGCGCGTACCTCCTCGACCCACCGGGCAACCCGGCTCGACGGGCGGTCAGAGCCCCCGCACCGGCAGACCGCCCCCGGCGAGGGCGGAGCCGCCGTCCGGGGCGGCCGGAAGCCCCACGCTGCGGGACACGGAAGGCTCCCGGCGCAACCCGTCGTTGCGCCGGTCCGGCCCCTGGCAGCCCTGGGCCACCGCGATGCCCAGCGCGACCAGCAGCGTCACCACGACGAAGACGGTCACCCGCTGCCGCAGCAGCCGCGGGTCCCGCGCGGGCCGCCGGGCCCCGGAGCCCGTCCGCGCCGCGGGCTGCCCGCCGCGCCGGGCCGCCGCGGCCCCCGCGGCACCTCGGGCGGCCTGCCCGCGCGCGCCGTTCGCGCGACCCGGCCGTGCGGGCGGCCGCCGGCCGGGCTCCGGCCGGGCCTGCGGGGGGTGGTGCGGCGCCGGCGCCTTGACCGTGGGCCGTTCGGTGCGCTGCTCCGCGTACTCCGCGGCGCGCCGGTCGGCCGGCCGGTCGGGCTCACGGCGCGTCAGGGGAAGCCGGCCCTCGGAGAGGCCCTGCGCTTCCCGGGCGGCGATCTCCTTCAGCCGCAGGGACAGCTGCAGCGTGCTCGGCCGCTCCTCGGGATCCTTGGCCAGGCACGCGTGGATCAGCGGCGCCAGGGCGTCCGGCACGGCCATGAGCTGGGGTTCCTCATGGACGACGCGGTAGAGCATGACTTCCGAACTGCCCTGGCCGAAGGGTGAGTCCGCGGTCGAGGCGTAGGCGAGGGTCGCGCCGAGGGCGAAGACGTCCGTGGCGGGGGTCACCGCGGCGCCCCGGACCTGCTCGGGGGCGAGGAAGCCGGGGGAGCCGACCGCGGTGCCCACGTGGGTGAGCGTGCTCGCGCCCGTCGCCCACGCGATGCCGAAGTCGATGATGCGGGGGCCCTTGGGGGACAGCAGGATGTTCGACGGCTTGAGGTCCCGGTGCACCACGCCCGCGTCGTGCACGGCCAGCAGGCCCTCGGCCAACGCCGCCCCGATGGAGGCGGTCTGAGCGGCCGACAGCGGCCCGTCCTCGTTCACCTTGTCGTGCAGGGAGGGCCCCGGCACGTACTGCGTCGCGAACCAGGGGCGGTCCGCGTCCAGGTCGGCGGCCACGAGCCGTGCCGTACAGCCGCCGCGGATCCGCCGGGCCGCCTGGACCTCGCGCGCGAACCGCGAGCGGAACTCCTGGTCCTCGGCCAGGTCCGGCCGGATCACCTTCAGTGCCACGCGCTGCCCGCGCCGGTCGGAGCCGAGGTACACCACGCCCATGCCGCCCGCGCCGAGCCGGCGGTGAAGCCGGAACGAGCCGACGACACGCGGGTCCTCGCGCCGGAGCCGCATCATCGCCATCTTCATCCCCGCTGCCCGGTCCGTCTGACGTGGCACAGCTTACGGATTGACGGGCGGGCGCGCTGATAGGCCGCGCATGCGTCGGCAAGTGGATTGCCCGCGCCCGGTACGGCCGGCCGCCCGCGGGCCCGGGACGGCGGCCGTGCGCCCCGGGTACGGGGGAGCGGGGCCAAGGGCCCGCCGCCACAGGGGGATTGGGGCCGTGCCCGGCCCCGGGCCACCCGTTCCGTACGAGGCGAGAGGGGTCAGTGGGACGGGTGCGGCAAGCGGGGGAGCGGCCGCCCGGGCAGTGAAGATCATTACGCCCGGGAGTGGGCGGGACGTGATCGAAACCACACCGACCAGGGCGGCGGGCGGCGGCCTCCGGGGCTCCCCCTCCGGGAAGTCCCCAAGGGGCGGACCACTCGTCTCCAACCAGGGGAGTAGCCGCCCGGGCCCCGCTCATCCTCCCGGATGCCCGCCAATCGGTACGAGGGCATGACGTCCGCCCGGGGCCGCGCGCCTAGATTGGAGACCGAGCGGCGGGTGCAGCACTCGTCCCCCGAGGTCAGACGCCCGCCGCTCGTGAGACTTCGCAAGGCGGGGGAACGGCAGGGACGGAAGGACGGGGAGCGGAACCATGGCGGAGACGGCGGGACGTACGGTCAGCCGGGCGCGCGGCCACCGCGCCGCCGGCCTGGTCGCGGGCCTCTTCGCGCCACGGCCCGCAGACACCCGGCACCCGCTGGTGGCGGTGGCCATGGTGGTGCCCCTCGCGGCGTTCCTCGCCTTCCTCTTCGGCGGCTGGGACGCCGTCGTCACACAAGCGTCGTCCGTCGCCGGAATGCTGGGGCGCTGAGCGCCCCGGGTCCGGGAGAGCGGCCCGGGCCGGGGACAAGCCGGTGGATCAACCCCGTGGGGACGGGGGTACGGCGGACGGCACGAAGGGCCGGGCACCTGGGGAGGCGCCCGGCCCTTCGTACTGCTCTCATCTCCCGTCCGACTGCTCGCACGCGCTCCGCCTGCGAAAACGGCCGGAGGCCGGAGCCCTTGAGCCCCGGCCTCCGGCCGATCGGTGTGCGCGATACTGGGATTGAACCAGTGACCTCTTCCGTGTCAGGGAAGCGCTCTCCCGCTGAGCTAATCGCGCGGGAGGGTCGGTGAAGACCCCGTGGACGATACTGGGATTGAACCAGTGACCTCTTCCGTGTCAGGGAAGCGCTCTCCCGCTGAGCTAATCGTCCGGGATGCCCTGCGAAGACGCAGGTGCAGCGTGCGCGATACTGGGATTGAACCAGTGACCTCTTCCGTGTCAGGGAAGCGCTCTCCCGCTGAGCTAATCGCGCGGGAAGGTCCGTGAAGACCTGGTGGACGATACTGGGATTGAACCAGTGACCTCTTCCGTGTCAGGGAAGCGCTCTCCCGCTGAGCTAATCGTCCTTGGAGGTGGAGACGGGATTTGAACCCGTGTAGACGGCTTTGCAGGCCGTTGCCTCGCCTCTCGGCCACTCCACCAGGAGTGCGGGGGTTCGGGAAGATCCCCCAACTCGAGCGGACGACGAGACTCGAACTCGCGACATCCACCTTGGCAAGGTGGTGCTCTACCAACTGAGCTACGTCCGCAGTGTCTGCCCGGTTCGCTTCCGCGTCCCGGCGACGTGTTGAACTCTAGCGGATTCCGGCGCCAGCTCAAATTCCGTTTCCGCAGCGTGCTGCCCTGATTGTTCGCCCGGGCCACTCCGGACGGCCCCGCCATAGACTCAATGACGTGCACAGCTTCCCCCCGAGCCTCCCTCCGATGGCCCGCTTCGGCGGCCTCCTCGCCACCGATCTGCGCGATGTCACCCGCGACCCGGCAGCCCTGGAGTCCACGGGCTGGTGGGCGGTGGTCGCGGACTTCGAGGGGCGGCTGACCTGCGCGCGCTTCGGCGACGTACGGCCCGAGCCGCCCCGCCCCGCGGGCTCCGCCCGGTGGCGCGGCCCGGCCCCCGAGGACTGGACCACCTCCCTGGACCGCGCCGCCTACACCGCGGGCGTCCGGCGCATCCGCGAGCACATCGCGGCGGGCGAGGTCTACCAGGCCAACCTCTGCCGCGTCCTCAGCGCGCCCCTGCCCGACCCCGCCGAGGCCGACGTCGACGCGCTGACCGCCCTCCTCGCGCGCGGCAACCCCGCCCCCTACGCGGGCTGCATACGCCTGCCCGCCCACGGCGTCGAGGTCGCCACCGCGTCCCCCGAGCTCTACCTGCGCCGCACCGGCCGCACCGTCGAGTCCGGCCCCATCAAGGGCACCGGCCGCACCGCCGCCGACCTCCTGGAGAAGGACCACGCCGAGAACGTGATGATCGTGGACCTCGTCCGCAACGACCTCGGCCGCGTCTGCGCCACCGGCTCCGTGACCGTCCCCGCACTCTGCGCGGTCGAGCCCCACCCCGGGCTCGTCCACCTCGTCTCCACCGTGCGCGGGCGCATCGCCGACGGCGCCGGGTGGGCCGAGCTGTTCTCGGCCACCTTCCCGCCGGGCTCGGTCACCGGCGCCCCCAAGGAGAGCGCCCTGCAGATCATCCGCGACCTGGAGACCGCCCCCCGCGGCCCCTACTGCGGCGGCATCGGCTGGGTCGACGCCGACCGCGGCACCGGTCAGCTCGCCGTCGGCATCCGCACCTTCTGGATCGACCGCACGACCGCCCCCGGCCCCGTCCTCCGCTTCGGCACCGGCGCCGGCATCACCTGGGGCTCCGACCCCGAGCGCGAGTGGGCCGAGACGGAACTCAAGGCTTCCCGGCTGCTCGCGATAGCGTCGGGCACCCATCAGCCGCTCGGAGGGACGATCCGGTGACGATCTGGCTCAATGGTTCGCTGCACGACACCGACAGCGCGCGCGTCTCCGTCCTCGACCACGGCCTGACCGTCGGCGACGGCGTCTTCGAGACCCTCAAGGCCGTCCAGGGCCGCCCGTTCGCCCTGACCCGGCACCTCGCCAGGCTGACCGCCTCGGCCCGCGCCCTCGGCCTGCCCGAACCCGACCTCGACGAGATCCGCCGCGCCTGCACGGCCGTCCTCGACGCCAACCCCATGCCGCGCGGCCGGCTCCGCATCACCTACACCGGCGGCCTCGCCCCGCTCGGCTCCGAGCGCGGCGCCGCGCGCCCCACCCTCGTCGTCGCCGTCGCCGAGACGCCCCCGCCCGCCGCCACGGCCGCCGTCGTGACCGTGCCCTGGACCCGCAACGAACACGGCGCCCTGGCCGGCATCAAATCCACCTCGTACGGCGAGAACGTCGTCGCCCTCGCCCGCGCCAAGGCGCACGGCGCCACCGAGGCCCTGCTCGCCAATACCGCCGGGGCGCTGTGCGAGGGCACCGCCTCCAACGTCTTCGTCGTCCTCGACGGGGAGCTGCACACCCCGCCCCTCGCCTCCGGCTGCCTCGCCGGCATCACCCGCGCCCTCGTCCTGGAATGGGCCGGCGCCAAGGAGACCGAGCTGCCCTACGACGTCCTGGAGCGCGCCGAGGAGGTCTTCCTGACCTCCACCCTCCGCGACGTCCAGGCCGTCCGCGCCGTCGACGGGCGGCAGCTGCCCGGGGCCCCCGGCCCGGTCACCGCCAAGGCCGCCCGGATCTTCGACGAGCAGTCGACGGCGGACCTCGACCCGTAGGCGCCGGTGGACCGCCCCCGCAAAACCCCGTGACGCCGGGCCGCCGGGGCCGGTACAACACGAGGGTGACCACCACCCTGCGGCCCACCGCACCCGAACAGCGCGGCCCCGGCGGCGCCCGGTCCCGCTCGTACGAGGTCTGCGTCAACAGCAGGCCCGTGGGCGCGGTCGACCTGAGCACCGACCACCGCTTCGGACCGGCCGCCGGGCGCATCGTCCGGCTCGCCATCGACGAGCGCGACCGCCGGCGCGGCCGCGGCACCGTCGCCGCGCTCGCCGCCGAGGAGGTGCTCCGGGGCTGGGGCTGCACCCGCGTCGAGGTGTCCGTCGACGCCGCCGCCGAGGTCGGCCTCGGGCTCGCCGCGGCCCTCGGCTACACCGAACGCAACCGCGGCATGGCCAAAACGCTGACCACCGCCCCCCGGCTGCCCGAGGGCAGCGAGGGACGGCCGATGCGCGACGACGAGTACACCGGCTGGCGGGCGGCGTCCCGCGCCGCGTACATGCAGGACTGGATCGACCGCGGCGTCCCGGCCGAGCAGGCCCGCGCCAAGGCCGAGTCGGACGACGCCACGCTGCTGCCCGACGGCGCCGCGACCGCCGGCACCATGCTGCGCGTCCTCACCCACGAGGACACCGTCGTCGGCACCCTCTGGGTGGCGCTGCGCGACGACGGCCCGGACACCCCGGACGCCTTCGTCTTCGACGTCGAGGTCGTGCCCGCGCACCGGGGCCGCGGCCACGGCAGGTCCCTGATGCTGATGGCAGAGGCCGAGGCCCTCGCGCACGGTGCGCGGACCCTCGGCCTCAACGTCTTCGCCGGCAACACCCCGGCCCTGCGGCTGTACGAGTCGCTGGGCTACGCACCGACGGCGTACCACCTGTACAAGCCGCTGCTGTAGCGCTGCCCGGCGGGCAGGGTGTCTAGCCGAGGAGCCGGTCGGCGATCTCCTCGATCCGCTCGCGCAGCCCGTCCTGGTTCTTGCTGCCGTCCAGCAGCTCGCCGCCGATGACGTACGTGGGCGTGCCCGTCACGCCGATCGCCTTGCCCTCGGCCTGGTCCGCGTCGACGATCAGCATGTGGCGGCCGTCGACGAGGGCGGTGTCGACCTCCTCGGCGTCCAGCCCGAGCTCGCCCGCCACCTCGGTCAGCAGCTGCTCGCCTCGCGTGCCCAGCTCCTCGGCCCGCGCCAGCACGGCCTCCGCGTACGGCCAGGCCCGCCCCTGCTCGGCGGCCTCCTCCGCGGCCTGGGCCGCGGCGTAGGAGTGCTTGTGCTTCTCGAGGGGGAAGTGCCGCAGCCGCAGCTCCAGCCGGTCGCCGTAGCGTGCGCGCAGCGCCCGCAGGTCGTCCAGGGCGGTACGGCAGTCGGGGCACTGGAGCTCGCACCACACGTCGAGGACGGCGGGGGAGGTGTTGGTCTCGCTCATGCGGCCAGTCTTCCAGGCGGCGGGGGCGGCGGCCCTCCGGGTCTCCCCGGCCGCGGTCCCGGCTCCCGGCCGCCGCGGCCTGCCTGGTCCTCAGGGATGACTGCACTCAGGGACGACCCGGAGATCTCCCTGAGCCGGGCGTCCGGCCATGGCCGGTCCGGCGGCGGGCGGTGCACGATGGAAGGGCGAGCCCGGCAGCGAAGAGCAGGAGGAGCCCGATGCTGACCTCGACCATCTGCGCCGCGGTGTCCGCGGCGGGCCTCGGCATCGCCGCGCTGACCGCCTACCGCAAGCGGTTCCTCGCGGCGACCCGGATCGCCGCCTTCTCCCTCGTTCCCATCGGGCTGGTCCTGACCGGGATCGTCGACTGGCTCACCGACGTCGTCTTCAAGCCGAGCGTCTGGGCCGGCTTCGGGATCCTCGCGCTCTCCGCCCTGCTGTTCATGGTGAGCAGAGTGGCCGAGCGGCGCCGCATCGACGGCGGGCGCAAGGAGCGCAGGGCGGCGGAGGCGGGTGCGCGGCGCGATGCCATGGCCCCCGGTGCTTCCGCTCCGTCACTGGGCCCGGGCCGCAGCGCGAGCCGTCCGCAGGGCAAGGCGACGAAATCGGCCGACGGGGAGGACTTCTCCGATATCGAGGCCATTCTGAAGAAGCACGGAATATGACGGGCCGTCGGGCCTGTCCGCCGGGACGCCGCCCCGGCGGGATTTCCGGACGCCCGAATCCGGGCCCGTAGCGCGGTCCGGTGAGTGCAGCACCGCAGTTGTTTTCCGGGTAATGCACCGGGTGCGTACCGGCCCGCCCGCGATTTCCCGTACGCCGGTGGAGACCGCGCAGGGGAAAGCGGCCGGTCCTGCCCGGATTCAGACCTTTGCGCCCGGCCCCTCGGCCTCGGCCTCCGCTCCCCGCCGCCGCGCCCGGTACGCGGCCACGTGCAGCCGGTTCCCGCACGTGCGCCCGTCGCAGTAGCGCCGCGAGCGGTTGCGGGACAGGTCCACGAAGGCGTGTCCGCAGTCCGGCGCGTGGCACCGCCGCAGCCGGTCCCGCTCGCCCGCGACCAGCAGGAACGCCAGCGCCATGGCCCCGTCGGCCGCGAGGTTCTCGGCGACCGAGGCCCCGGGGGCGAAGTAGTGCACGTGCCAGTCGTAGCCGTCGTGGGCGCTCAGCTGCGGCGTCGTCCCGGCCTCGGCCACCAGCTCGTTGATCAGCCGGGCCGCCTCGCCCGTGCTCGCCGCGTCGAAGACCTGCCCGAACCGCTCGCGTATCGACCGCACCGCGGCGACGTCCCGCTCCCGCAGCACGACGCCGGTGATCCCGTGCCGCGCCACGAAGGAGCGCAGCTCCTCCAGGTCCTGCGGGCCCGTGTTGAGGAGGTCGACGACGGAGTCGAGCGCAGCCTTGGTGTCGTGGTTGATCTGCACGTTCGTGGGCTCCCTGGCCAGACGGAGGCGGCAAGTGTTCGACCGCGGCCCACGACCTTACTGGCTGGGCGGCATCCGCGCGGGCCGTAGCGCGACGGCGCCGTCGTTCGCGGACCGCTCCGCGGACGACGGCGCCGTGCCGTGCCCTGTGTGCGAGATGTGGCGCGCAGCCTCCCCGAGTGGGCTGGCGCGCTCCGGGGTCAGCCCCGGCCCGGACTCAGCTCTCCGCCAGGATGTGCGAGAGCTCCGTGTCCAGGTCGAAGTGACGGTGCTCGGTGCCCGGCGGCACCGCGGCGTCCGTCCGCTTGAGGAACGACTCCAGGGCCCGCGCGGGGGCCTCCAGCAGCGCCTCGCCCTCCGGGGAGCTCAGCGCGATGCACACGACGCCCTGACCGTGGCTGCGGGACGGCCAGACACGGACGTCGCCGGTGCCGGTGGGCCGGTGCAGCCCTTCGGCGAGCAGATCGCGGGCGAACACCCATTCGACCGTTTCTTCGGCTCCGGTGTGGAACGTGGCGTGCACGGCATACGGATCGGCCGTGTCGTACCGCAGGCCTGCGGGGACAGGCAGTGAGGATTCGCTCGACACGACGAGGCGCAAGTGCAGCTCGCAGCTGACCGTGGTGTTCATAAGCGCCAGGGCCTTTCGCTCAGTGTGCGCTCGGGGATTCGCACGTCGGCGAAATCGACATGCCACCTACGGTGCCGTTGTAAACCCCTCTGACCGTTTTGAGACTGTTCGGATACCTCGGACGGCGCAGTCGCTCGCGACGGAATACCGCCATTCCGGTGAGTTCCGGAACGGTCCGGTAGGTTGGAGCGCATGGATGCGGAGAGTGACCGGCGGCAGGACGCCGCCGCGGCGGGGGACGGGACGCGGGGCGGGGACGGCGGGGGCGCCGCGCGGCCCGGCCTCGGATCGCGGGCGCCCCGCTTCGTCAAGCGCTCGCGGGCCCTGCACCTGAGCTGGCAGGTCGGCGTCTTCGTCGTCGGCCTGGCCGTCGTCGTCGCCGGCGTCATCATGCTGCCCCTGCCCGGCCCCGGCTGGCTCGTGATCTTCGCGGGCATGGCCATCTGGGCCACGGAGTTCGTCTGGGCCCAGCTCGTGCTGCGCTGGACCAAGCGCAAGGTCACCGAGGCCGCCCAGCGCGCCCTCGACCCCCGGGTCCGGCGGCGGAACATCATCATCACCGTGACGGGACTGGTGATCGCCGGCACCCTCGCCGGGATCTACCTCTGGAAGTTCGGCATGGTCCTGCCGTGGAAGGTGCAGGACTAGGGACCCCACCGGCCGGGCACCCCGCCGACCGGCCCGCCGCCGGTTCAAAGCACCGTCTGACATGCGGTAATGTTTGCGGTGCGCCCGGGCGATTAGCTCAGCGGGAGAGCGCTTCGTTCACACCGAAGAGGTCACTGGTTCGATCCCAGTATCGCCCACACAGGACCGAGGGTCCGCAAGGTTCACCCCTTGCGGACCCTCGGTCGTTCGGTGTCCGCTGGTCCCATGCCCTCACCGGCCCCGGCCCGCTCCCGGTTCCACCGCTACCGCTTCCACGGCTCGTGGGCCCTCGCCGCCCCGCCCGACGCCGTCTACGCCCGCCTCGAAGCCGTCGAGGGCTACCCCCGCTGGTGGCCGCAGATCCGTGAGGTCCGCCGGGAGGGCAGCACCTCCGGCACCGCCCGGATCCGCTCCTTCCTCCCCTTCGACCTGACCGTGGCCGTCCGCTCCACCCGGCACGACCCCGCCGCCCGCGTCCTGGAGATCGCCATGACGGGCGACCTCGAGGGCTGGGCCCGCTGGACCGTCCTCCCGCGGGGCCCGGCGGCCTCCACCGCCCGCTACGAGCAGGACGTCGAGGCCCGCAAGCCCCTCCTCAGGCGCCTCGCCCTGCCCGCCAGACCCCTCTTCTCCGCCAACCACGCCTGGATGATGCGCACCGGCCGGCGCGGCCTGCAGGCCCTGCTGGCCGACCGGCCGGCCGGGGGCGGGGGAGGGATTTGATGGAGGGCCGCCACGACCTGTATTGTTCAGTGCGTTGCCGGGGGAAACCCCGCACGAATCCCGGGCGATTAGCTCAGCGGGAGAGCGCTTCGTTCACACCGAAGAGGTCACTGGTTCGATCCCAGTATCGCCCACACGCAGGCAAGGCCGGTCCGTCAATCGACGGACCGGCCTTGTGCGTTGCCCGCCCGTGCGCTCGTACGCCGTGTCCCCGACGCCCGGGTGCCGCTCACGCCGCGGCCGGCAGCGACGGCCGCAGCGGCCACGCCGGATCGCACGCCTCCTCCGACCCGTTCCGCGCGAACCACGCCTGCAGGCCCCGCGCCTGTGCCGCGTGCCACACCGCCTGCCGGGCGTGCAGCTCCGCCGGGCTCAGCCGCTCCAGCCGCGCCGCGAACCGGCGCCCCACCGCCCGCACCACCTGCAACGACGCCAAGGCGTCCGACGCCGCGTCATGGGCGCCCGTCAGCTCCACCCCGTACTGCGCGCACAGGTCCGTCAGCGTCCGGCGGCCCTTGCGGTAGCGGTCCAGGTGCTTGTCCAGCACCCACGGATCCATCACGCACAGCGGCGCCGCCCCCAGGTAGTCGGCCAGCGACGACGCCCGGTGCCGCCGCAACTCGCGGTCCAGCAGCGTCAGGTCGAACGGCGCGTTCATCACCACCAGCGGTATCGAGCGCGCCGCCTGCCCGGCCAGCGCCCGCGCCACCTCCTCCATGACCGGAGCCGGCCACCGGCCGTTCCGCTGCAGATAGGCGTCGGTCAGCCCGTGTATCGCAACGGCCCCCTCGGGCACCGGGACCCCCGGGTCGACCAGCCAGCGCGTCACGACCGGAGCGGCCTCGGGCGCCGACTGCACCACGAGGGCCGCCGACACGATCCGGTCGTTCTCGACGTCCACCCCGGTGGTCTCGGTGTCGAACGCGGCGAGTGGCCCCTCGAACCAGCACATGTTCACAACTCCTCGCACTTGCCCGGCGAATGGCGTGTTTCACCCTCCCCGGCAGGTGATACCCGGGTGTGGAGTCATGCGAACCGCCGTTGTTTGCACGGGAGTTGCAAAGGAAACAACACAGTTGTACGGATCGAACGCCCGAACAAGCCCGGAAGGATTCGGACATGGCGTTCCCGCGGCCCGAACCGGGCGGGCTGCTGTCTGAGCTTCCCGAGCCCCCCGCCCCGGCCCCCGCGCGGGGCTCGCTCGCCACCACCGCCTGCATGGAGACGCTCCAGATCGGCTATCTCCACGCCGTCGCCGCGGCCGCGGGCTGCTCGCTCGCCCAGCCCTTCCCCGACCACGGCATCGACTGGCACATCAGCCACACCGCCCCCGGCCACGCCGTCGACGACGAGGTCACCATCAAGGTGCAGCTCAAATGCACCTACCAGCTCGGCCCCCGCCCGGCCGTGCAGCCACCGCCGCGCGCCCCCGCGTCCCCCGCCGCCCGGGCCGCCCCCGTGCCCACCTTCGCCTTCACCCTCGACAACGGCCACCTGGCCAAGCTGGCCCGCACCCCCGTCGCCGTCCACCGGATCCTCGTCGTGATGATCGTGCCGAGATCGCGCGACGACTGGCTGCGCGCCGGCCACGACAGCCTCCACCTGAGGCACTGCTGCTACTGGACGAACCTCGCCGGCCACCCCGTGACCGGCAGGCAGAGGACCACCGTGCGGATCCCGGCCACACGCGTCTTCGACGACCGCGCACTCTGCGAGATCATGACGCGGGTCGGGGCGGGAGGGAGACCCTGATGCACCGGCCGACCGAGCAGCCCGGACGCCCGCCCCGGCACGCCCCGCCCGGCGGCCCCCCGCCCGAGACCGTCGACCCCGCCGTCCTCGCCGCCCTCCTCGCCCGCCACGGCTGGCGCCGCAGCGGCGCGGCAGCCGGCACGTACAGCCGCTGGACGCCCCCCGACTCCGGCACGGGAGCCCGCGGCCGCACCCCCCGCACCAGCCTCCTCGTCCCCGAAAGCCGCGCCTACCCCGACAGCACCGACCTCATCGCCGAAGCACTCACCGCCCTCCAGCACAGCGCCGCCCCCTCCGCCCCCGACATCCTCACCGCCCTGCGCACCCCCCTCGACGAGATCCACTGGCAGCGCGACACCCCCGAGCCCGACGCGCCCGCGGCCGCCTGGGCCGCCCAGGAACAGCTGCGCTCCGGCGCCCGCGCGCTCCTCCTCGCCGCGGCCCTGGCCACCCGCGGCCGCGCCGGCTACCACGGCGCCCGCCACCGCCGGCACGCCGAAGCCGCCCTCGACCGCCTCCTCGCCGGCGCCACCGCCGGCGGCCGGGAGCTGACCACCTTCCTCCCCGTGGGCACCGGCGCGGCGCCCGGCCCCGACGACGGCCGGCTGATCACCACCACGCTGCTCCGCGCCCTCTGCGCCGTCCGCGACGCCACCGACCACCAGCGGGCCACCGGCGGCTGCGACGCCTTCGAGACGGCGGTCGAGGCGGGCGTCTGCCAGGAGCTCACCGAGGCGATCGGCAAGCTCGTCCGCGGCTCCGGAGGCATCCGCATCACCCTCCACTGGGCCCCCGCGGCAGGGCCGCCCGACGGCTTCGCGGCCCGCCCCGGCCCCGTCGAGTTCACCCCGGGCGACCTCCCCGTCCTCCGCGAGGCCGGCGCCCGCTACATCCGCGACGAGCCGTCCGTCGCCGTCCACCTCACCGGAGTGGTCCTCCGCATGCGCCGCGAGGCCCAGAGCGGCCCCGGAGCGGTCCGGCTCAGGGTCCTCGCCGGCGCGGAGGTGCCCCAGCTCCGCGCCGTCCTGGACGAGGACGACTACCGCATCGCGGGCCACGCCCACCTCCTCGGCCTGCCCGTCCGCATGAGCGGCCGGCTGGAGAGCAAGGGCGGCTTCCGGCGCCTGGCCGACGCCCGCGACGTCATGCCCGTACGGGTCGAGGACGGGGAGCGGGACCGCCTGCTGAAGTCGCTCCACGAGAACCTCGGCTTCTTCGAGGAGGCGTGCGGCGGCGACTGAGCGCGCGACCGGGCGAGGTCCCGGGACCGCGCCCTCCCGGGACCGCCCGGTAAACCGTTTCGCGACCAGGCTGCCGCTCTCGGTACGATTCAGGCGCGCAGTGACCGCTGCGGCGACCCATACGTCAGGAGAGACCGGTGTCAGACGTCCGTGTGATCATCCAACGCGATTCCGAGCGGGAAGAGCGCGTGGTGACGACGGGCACTACGGCCGCCGAGCTCTTCGCCGGTGAGCGCACCGTCGTCGCCGCGCGCGTCGGGGGCGAGCTCAAGGACCTCGCGTACGCCGTCGCCGACGGCGAGGAGATCGAGCCCGTCGAGATCTCCTCCAAGGACGGCCTCGACATCCTGCGCCACTCGACCGCGCACGTCATGGCCCAGGCCGTGCAGGAGCTCTTCCCCGAGGCCAAGCTGGGCATCGGCCCGCCGGTCAAGGACGGCTTCTACTACGACTTCGACGTCGAGAAGCCGTTCACTCCCGATGACCTCAAGGCCATCGAGAAGAAGATGCAGGAGATCCAGAAGCGCGGGCAGAAGTTCTCCCGCCGCGTGGTCACCGACGAGGAGGCCCGCGACGAGCTCGCGGCCGAGCCGTACAAGCTGGAGCTGATCGGCCTCAAGGGCTCCGCCTCGCACGACGACGGCGCGGACGTCGAGGTCGGCGCGGGCGAGCTGACGATCTACGACAACGTGGACCCGAAGACCGGCGACCTGTGCTGGAAGGACCTCTGCCGGGGTCCGCACCTGCCCACTACGCGAGTGATCCCGGCGTTCAAGCTCATGCGCAACGCCGCCGCGTACTGGCGCGGCAGCGAGAAGAACCCGATGCTCCAGCGCATCTACGGCACCGCGTGGCCGTCGAAGGACGAGCTGAAGGCGCACCTCGACTTCCTGGCCGAGGCCGAGAAGCGCGACCACCGCCGCCTCGGCAGCGAGCTGGACCTCTTCTCCATCCCGGAGCAGATCGGCTCGGGCCTCGCCGTCTTCCACCCCAAGGGCGGCATCATCCGCCGGGTCATGGAGGACTACTCGCGGCGGCGCCACGAGGAAGAGGGGTACGAGTTCGTCTACACCCCCCACGCCACCAAGGGGAAGCTCTTCGAGACCTCGGGCCACCTGGACTGGTACGCCGACGGCATGTACCCGCCCATGCAGCTCGACGAGGGCGTGGACTACTACCTCAAGCCCATGAACTGCCCGATGCACAACCTGATCTTCGACGCCCGGGGACGCTCGTACCGCGAGCTGCCGCTGCGCCTGTTCGAGTTCGGGACCGTGTACCGATACGAGAAGTCTGGCGTCGTGCACGGTCTCACCCGTGCCCGCGGCTTCACGCAGGACGACGCGCACATCTACTGCACCCGCGAGCAGATGGCGGAGGAGCTGGACCGCACCCTCACCTTCGTCCTGGACCTGCTGCGCGACTACGGCCTGAACGACTTCTACCTGGAGCTCTCCACCAAGGACCCGGAGAAGTTCGTCGGCTCGGACGAGGCCTGGGAAGAGGCCACCGAGACGCTGCGCAAGGTGGCCGAGAAGCAGGGCCTGGAGCTCGTCGCCGACCCGGGTGGCGCGGCGTTCTACGGCCCGAAGATCTCGGTCCAGGCCAAGGACGCGATCGGCCGCACCTGGCAGATGTCGACCATCCAGCTGGACTTCAACCTGCCGGAGCGTTTCGACCTGCAGTACACCTCGGCGGACGGCTCGCGCCAGCAGCCGGTCATGATCCACCGCGCGCTGTTCGGTTCGATCGAGCGCTTCTTCGCGGTGCTCCTGGAGCACTACGCGGGAGCCTTCCCGGCGTGGCTGGCCCCGGTCCAGGCGGTCGGCATCCCGATCGGCGACGCCCACGTCGAGTACCTGCAGGGCTTCGCCGCCGAGGCGAAGAAGAAGGGCCTGCGGGTCGAGGTGGACGCCTCTTCGGACCGCATGCAGAAGAAGATCAGGAACCACCAGAAGCTCAAGGTGCCGTTCATGATCATCGTCGGTGACGAGGACATGGCCGCGGGCACGGTGTCCTTCCGCTACCGCGACGGCTCGCAGGAGAACGGCATCCCGCGCGAGCAGGCGATCGCCAAGCTCGTCGACGTGGTGGAGCGCCGCGTCCAGGTGTGACGCGTTCCCTGCCGGAGGGGGGGGCCCGCAGGGGCGCCCCCCGCGGGGTGGCCCGCCCCCCCGGCGGGGGGGGCGGGGCCGCGGGCGCGGGGGCCCCCCCACGCCCCCCCCCCCTCTCTGCGTCCGCGCCCTCCCGGGCGCATATGCTTCCCACCATGACGAGTGAGCCGGAGCAGCAGATCGGAGTCGGGGCGCCGGACGCGTTCCAGCGCCTGTGGACGCCCCACCGGATGGCGTACATCCAAGGCGAGAACAAGCCGACCGGCCCGGGGGCCGACGACGGCTGCCCGTTCTGCTCGATTCCGGAGAAGAGCGACGAGGACGGGCTGATCATCGCCCGGGGTGAGCGCGTCTACGCCGTGCTGAACCTCTACCCGTACAACGGCGGCCACCTCATGGTCGTCCCCTTCCGGCACGTCGCCGACTACACCGAGCTCGACGACGCCGAGACCGCCGAGCTCGCCGCCTTCACCAAGCGGGCCATGACCGCGCTGCGCACCGCCTCCGGCGCGCACGGCTTCAACATCGGCATGAACCAGGGCACGACCGCGGGCGCCGGCATCGCCGCCCACCTGCACCAGCACGTCGTCCCCCGCTGGGGCGGCGACACCAATTTCATGCCGGTCGTGGGCCACACCAAGGTCCTGCCCCAACTGCTCGCGGACACCCGCAAGATGCTCGCGGACGCCTGGCCCGCGGTCTGAGGACACGCGCCCCTGCAAAGCGGGCAAATCTCCCCGATTCCTCATTAAGAGCAGTTCTAATGGTGCGGTGACGTTCCTCCACCGCCGCACCGTGCTGCGCGCGGCCGCCGGCGGTGCCCTCGCCGGTGCCGCCGCGGTGGGCTGCGGCCCGTCCGGCGGCGACACGGGCGCCCGGGCCGCAGCGGATCCGTCCGTACGGGCCACGGGCCCTCCGCCCGGCCCTTCCGCGGCGTCCAAGGGGCCGAAGGGCGGCAGGGCGTCCCGGCTGCCGGCACCGTCGTCGCCGTCCAAGCCGTCCCCTTCCCTCAGTCTCGCCCCGCTCCCGCCCGGGCTTCCCGCCCAGATCGAGCACGGCCCCCGCACCGGCAAGGACGTGGCGCTGACCTTCCACGGCCAGGGGGAGCCCAAGCCCGTCACCGAGCTGCTGGGGGAGGCCGAGCGGGCCGGGGCGCGGGTGACGGTGCTCGCCGTGGGCACCTGGCTGGACGCCCAGCCGCAGCTCGCCCGGCGCATCCTGGACGGCGGGCACGAGCTGGGCAACCACACGATGCACCACCTCGACATCTGCTCGATGCCCGAGGCCGCGGCCTCCGCGGAGATCACCGAGTGCGCGGAGCGGCTGCGGCGGCTGACGGGCGGGATCGGCCGCTGGTTCCGGCCGTCGCGGGCGCGGCGGGCCACCGAGCAGGTGGCGCGGCTGGCCCGGCAGGCCGGCTATCCGCACGTCCTCTCCTACGACGTGGACTCCCTCGACTTCACCGACCCGGGGCCCGAGGCGGTCCGCCGCGCCGTGCTGGGCGCGGTGCGGCCGGGTTCGGTGGTGAGCCTGCACTTCGGGCACGCGGGCACGGTCGCCGCGCTGCCCGCGATCCTCGACGGCCTGCACCGCCGCGGCCTGCGCGCGGTGACGACTACGGAGCTGCTGACCTGATGAACCGGTTCTCCTCGTTCCCGAGCTCTCTGCGCCGGCCGCGTCTGCGCGGGGTGCACCGTGCCGTGCTGTTCGCCGCCGCCTGTGCTCTGCTGGCCTCCGGTTGCGGCGGGGACTCCGGTACGGAGGCGGCTGACCGGGTGCCGCACAAGGACGGGCAGCAGCAACAGCGGCAACAGCAGCAGCGGGGGGCGGCGCCGGCGGCGGGGCTGCCCGGGATGCCGCCGCTGCTGGACCCGCACGACCTGTACGCGGCGGACCGGCCGAACAAGCTGTCGCCGGTGGTGAAGGACTTCCCGTCGCGGGTGTACGTGCCCAACACGGAGTCGGACACGGTGAGCGTCATCGACCCGAAGACGTACAAGGTCATCGAGACGATCCCGGTGGGGAACCAGCCGCAGCACGTGGTGCCGTCGTGGGACATGAAGACGCTGTGGGTGAACAACGACCGTGGTCACACGCTGACGGCGATCGATCCGGCCACGGGGAAGAAGGGGCGGACGGTCGACGTGCACGACCCGTACAACCTCTACTTCACGCCGGACGGGAAGTACGCGGTGGTGATGGCGTCGATGGACCGGGAGCTGGTGTTCCGGGACGCCCAGACGATGAAGCGGAAGAAGACGGAGCCGGTGTCGTGCAAGGGGGTGAACCACGCGGACTTCTCGCCCGACGGGAAGTACTTCATCGTCTCGTGCGAGTTCTCGGGCGAGCTGCTGAAGGTCGACACGGCGAGGATGAAGGTGATCGGTCAGCAGAAGCTGCCGTTCGAGGGGGCGATGCCGCAGGACGTGAAGATCTCCTCGGACGGGAAGACGTGGTACATCGCCGACATGATGGCGGACGGGGTGTGGGTGCTGGACGGTGACCGGTTCACCGAGCCGTGGCTGATGCCGACGGGCAAGGGCGCGCACGGGCTGTACGTGAGCCGGGACTCGAAGTCGATGTACATCTCGAACCGGGGCGAGGGGTCGATCTCGGTGCTGGACCTGCCGAGCCGCAAGCTGGTGAAGAAGTGGGAGCTGCCGGAGGGCGGGAGCCCCGACATGGGCGGGGTGTCGGCGGACGGCAACGTGCTGTGGCTGTCGGGGCGTTACGACTCCGAGGTGTACGCGATCGACACGCGGGACGGGCACCAGATCGCCAAGATCCGGGTGGGTGCCGGGCCGCACGGGCTGGCGGTGTACCCGCAGCCGGGTCGGTACTCGCTGGGCCACACCGGGATCTTCCGGTGACGTAGGCCTGTCCGGAGGATCGCTACGGCGTGGTGGTCCGGCGGTGCCGGATCACCACGCCTTCGCGGTCACGCGTTGTAGACGTCCGCGGCGCTCGGCTTGGCGTCCTGGACGGCGCCGCTGAGGGACATGGCGCGGCTGGTGAAGCGCTCGGTGTTCACGCCGTGCTCCTTGAGGACGCGCAGGGCGGCCTCGTGCACCACGCGCAGGACGGGGGTCGTGGCGCGAAGGGCGTCGTCGGCCATGAAGCGGTGCCGCCAGGGCTTCTCGGCCCAGGCGTGGCGCAGGCCGAAGGGCTCGGGCAGGACGAGCTTGCCGCCCCAGTACTCCAGGAGGGGCGGGTACCAGGTGAGGGGGGCGCGGGCGGCGAGGCGGACGACCTCGCGGGGCGGGACGACGGAGAGGGTCCTGGTCCGGTTCTCCCAGAACTTGATGGTCTTGGCGGTGGTCTTGGTGCGGGCGGAGGGCTTGCCCATGAAGATGCCGTTGACCGGGCCGAGGGCGTGGCCGGTGACCTCGATGCGCAGGGTCTTGTGGAGGACGGTGACGGAGATGAGGAGGGTGATCACGAGCTGGCCGTCCCAGAGGACGAACTGGACGCCGAGGTAGTGCCGGCTGCCCGCGCCGAACTGCTGTTCGTTGCAGATCTTCTGGAGTTCGGCGCCCCTTATCTGGAACCCGTCGGTGCCCTCGGGGCGGGAGACGGCGCCGGCGCCCTCGCCGACGTCGGAGACGACCCAGTGCTCGACGGAGGGGGTGGGGAAGCCGCCGGTGTGCAGGGGGCTGCGCTCCAGGAGGTGGAGCTGGTCGTGGATGGCGCGGACGACGTCCCAGCTGCGGAAGGGGTTGATGTCCTTGCCGGGTTCGAGCGGGACGAGCTCCTCGGCGAGCTGCCAGCTGCCCCAGCGGGTGCCCATGCCGAGGATGCCCTTGGTGCCGGCGTAGAAGGCGACGTTGCTCTGCTGCTCGGCGGCGAGCCGCTCCAGGGACTGGCGGAGCCGCTCGGCGGCGGTCTCGCCGGGATTCTTGGGGACGGCTTCGGGGATCTTGGCGCCGATGCCGCCGCCGGAGAGCAGGCCGGTCCAGCGCTCGCGGAGGTCCTTGGCGGTGCGCTCGCAGACGGACTTGGCCCAGAAGCCGCCGACGAGCGGGGCGATGAGCATGGCGCGCAGGTAGAACGCCCAGAAGCCGTGGAAGGGCAGCTTGATCAGGAGGATGACGGCGAGGATGCCGAGGCCCGCGAGGAGCGCGGTGCCGAGGGCGCCGGCGCGCTTGTTCTGGGCGCCGGCGATGGTGCGGCGGAGCTGGAAGACGCCGAGCCAGAGCAGGACGCCGGGGAGGAAGAGCAGCCCGCAGACGCCCGTGATGAGGGTGAGCCTGACGTCGCGCTGCTTGCGGATGCGATTGGCCGCGAGGCAGTGCTCGACGACGGGCTGCGGGTCGAGGCCGAAGGACTGGATGAGGGGCTTGCGGCCGCCGCCGAGCACGCGCAGCTGGACGGCGCGGGCGAAGGCCTCGCCCAGGTTGGGCTCGAAGAGCGATATGCGGGGCGGCTTGACCTCGGACTTGGCCCAGTCGGAATTGGCCTTGAGGAGCTGGTCGACCGGGCCGTCGCGGTAGGCGGCCGAGGCGAGCGCCTGGGTCGCCGCGGTCTGTCCGGAGGAGCCCGAGAGCGGGATCTGTGCCCCGGGGCTGAAGTCGAACGGGTCCCCTGCTGCCACTGCTGCCCCCAATGCCGCGCATGTCCGGTCCTGCGGCCTTCCGACGGATGCCGACGACCGCCCGCGTCATACGTGTTGGTCCGCGGACCCAGCGTATCCGCGCGGGGTGCCGGCTGTCGCAGAGATCGTGAAGGCCGCCCGCCCCGCACGGGTGCGGGGCGGGCGGTTCGCGCCTGTTACGCTCCGCCGTCCGCCGACTCCCGCAGCCGCTCGGCGATCTGAGGGGGCATCGGTTCGTGGCGGGCGTAGGAGCGGGTGAACCGGCCGGTGCCGTGCGACAGGGAGCGCAGGTCGACGGCGTAGCGGCCGATCTCGATCTCGGGGACCTCGGCGCGCACGAGGGTGCGGCCCGCGCCGGACTGCTCGGTGCCGATGACGCGGCCGCGGCGGCCGGACAGGTCGCTCATGACGGGACCCACGTAGTCGTCGGAGACCAGGACCTCGATCTCGGCGACGGGTTCGAGGAGGTGGATCCTCGTTTCGGCGGCGGCCTCGCGCAGGGCGAGGGCGCCGGCGGTCTGGAACGCGGCGTCGGAGGAGTCCACCGAGTGCGCCTTGCCGTCGAGGAGGGTGACCCGGATGTCGACCAGGGGGTAGCCGGCGGCGACGCCGCGGGCGGCCTGGGCGCGGATGCCCTTCTCCACGGAGGGGATGAACTGGCGCGGCACGGCGCCGCCGACGACCTTGTCGACGAACTCGATGCCGGAGCCGCCGGGCAGCGGCTCGACCTCGATCTCGCAGATGGCGTACTGGCCGTGGCCGCCGGACTGCTTGACGTGCCGGCCGCGGCCGGCGGCCTTGCCGCCGAAGGTCTCGCGGAGCGACACCTTGTGGGGCACCACGTCGACCTGGACGCCGTAGCGGGTGCGCAGCCGCTCCAGGGCCACGTCCCGGTGGGCCTCGCCCAGGCACCACAGGACGACCTGGTGGGTCTGGGCGTTCTGCTCCAGGCGCATGGTGGGGTCCTCGGCGACGAGCCGGGCGAGGCCCTGGGAGAGCTTGTCCTCGTCGGCCTTGCTGTGCGCCTGGATGGCGACGGGCAGCAGCGGGTCGGGCAGCTGCCAGGGCTCCATGAGGAGGGGGTCGCCCTTGGCGGAGAGGGTGTCGCCGGTCTCGGCGCGGGTGAGCTTGGCGACGCAGGCGATGTCGCCGGCGATGGCCTGGGGGAGGGGCCGCTGGTGTTTGCCGAAGGGCGAGGAGAGCGCGCCGATGCGCTCGTCGACGTCGTGGCCCTCGTGGCCGCGGTCCTCCAGGCCGTGGCCGGAGACGTGGACGGTCTCGTCGGGGCGCAGGGTGCCGGAGAAGACGCGGACGAGGGAGATCCGGCCGACGTACGGGTCCGACGAGGTCTTGATCACCTCGGCGGCGAGCGGGCCCGCGGGGTCGCAGGTCAGGGGTGCGCGGTGACGGCCGTCGGGGGTGGTGACGGCCGGGGCCTCGCGTTCGAGCGGGGTGGGGAAGCCGCCGGTGATCAGCTCCAGGAGCTCGACGGTGCCCAGGCCCTGCCTGGCGCCCTCGGCGGCGGGAGCCGCGGCGAGGACGGGATGGAAGCTGCCGCGTGCCACGGCGCGTTCCAGGTCCTCGACGAGGGTCTTGACGTCGATCTCCTCGCCGCCGAGGTAGCGGTCCATGAGGGTCTCGTCCTCGCTCTCGGCGATGATGCCCTCGATGAGCCGGTTGCGGGCCTCCTCGATGAGCGGCAGGTGCTCGGGGCCGGGTGCGGCCTCGGCACGGGTGCCGGAGGAGTAGTCGAAGACCCGCTGGGAGAGCAGGCCGATGAGACCGGCCACGGGGCGGTGCCCGTCGGGGCCCTCGGGCCCGTGCAGCGGGAGGTAGAGCGGCAGCACGCCGTCGGGGGACTCGCCGCCGAAGGCCGTCCGGCAGGTCTGTGTCATCTCCTCGAAATCGGAGCGGGCTGCCTCCAGATGGGTGATGACGATGGCGCGGGGCATCCCGACGGCGGCGCACTCCTCCCAGACCGTGCGGGTGGCGCCGTTGATGTTCTCGGCGCCCTCCGCGGCCGAGACGACGAAAAGGGCCGCGTCCGCCGCCCGCAGACCGGCCCTGAGCTCCCCCACGAAGTCCGCGTAGCCGGGGGTGTCCAGCAGATTGATCTTGATGCCGGCCCATTCGACCGGGGCCAGCGACAACTGCACCGAGCGCTGCTGGCGGTGCTCGATCTCGTCGTAGTCCGAGAGCGCACCGCCGTCCTCGACGCGGCCGGCCCGGTTCACCGCACCGGTCGCCAGCGCGAGGGCCTCCACCAGCGTCGTCTTTCCGGAGCCGCTGTGGCCGACCAGCACCACATTGCGTACGTGGCTCGGCCGGTCGGCCGATACTGCTCTGCCCGCGGCCCCTGGGTACGTGCCCGTCTTCTCGCCCATGTGTCCCGCCTCCCGGTCGACACCTGCGGTACACCGAGCTTTCCACTGCGGTAACGCTGCGTCCATACGTCGCACACGGGGGTACATCCGTACGCCCCGCGGTGGCGCCGCCGGGGGAGGCGGAGGCGCGGTGCGCGCGCTGCGAGCAGTGCGTGCGCGGCCCGGAGGGGGCGCCTGGCTACGATGGGCCAGCCGGTGGCCTCCCTGACCACGCGGCCCGATACGACACCCCTCCGGGAAGGCCATGCTGAACAAGTACGCGCGTGCGTTCTTCACGCGTGTTCTCACGCCGTTCGCCGCCCTGCTCATCCGCCTCGGCGTCAGCCCCGACGCGGTGACCCTCGTCGGTACCGGCGGTGTGGTGGCGGGCGCCCTGGTCTTCTACCCGCGGGGGGAGTTCTTCTGGGGCACCGTCGTCATCACCCTGTTCGTCTTCTCGGACCTGGTGGACGGCAACATGGCCCGGCAGCTGGGCCGCTCCAGCCGCTGGGGCGCCTTCCTGGACTCCACGCTCGACCGCGTCGCCGACTCGGCCATCTTCGGCGGGCTCGCGCTGTGGTACGCGGGCGGCGGTGACGACAACGTGCTCTGCGCGGTGTCGATCTTCTGCCTCGCCAGCGGCCAGGTCGTGTCGTACACGAAGGCGCGCGGCGAGAGCATCGGCCTGCCCGTGAACGTCAACGGCCTCGTGGAGCGGGCCGAGCGGCTGGTCATCTCGCTGGTGGCGTGCGGCTTCGCGGGCCTGCACAAGTTCGGCGTGCCCGGCATCCAGTACCTGCTGCCGGTGGCACTGTGGATCGTGGCCGCCGGCAGCCTCGTGACGCTGATCCAGCGGGTGGTGACGGTGCGCCGCGAGTCGGCCGAGGCGGAGGCCGAGGCCGCGGCGGCGGCGCAGGGCGGTGGCAACGGGTGAAGGAACGGCTGACCGACGCGCTGTACGGGCTCGGCTGGGCCACGGTCAAGACGCTGCCGGAGCCGCTGGCCGTACGGCTGGGGCAGCGGATCGCCGACGTGGCGTGGCGGCGGCGCGGCGGCGGCGTGCTGCGCCTGGAGGCCAACCTGTCCCGGGTGCTGCCGGGGGCGTCCGCGGAGCGCCTCGCGCAGGTGTCCCGCGCGGGCATGCGCTCGTACATGCGCTACTGGATGGAGTCCTTCCGGCTGCCGGTGTGGAGTGCGGAGCGCAGGCGCTCGTCCTTCGCTCCTGAGGGCCTGCACCATCTGGAGGAGGCCCTGGCGAGCGGGCGCGGCGTGGTCATCGCGCTGCCGCACATGGGCAACTACGACCTCGCGGGCGCGTGGGTGACCACCCGGCTCGGGGTGCCCTTCACGACGGTGGCCGAGCGGCTGAAGCCCGAGACGCTCTACGACCGCTTCGTGGCCTACCGCGAGGGGCTGGGCATGGAGGTGCTGCCCCACGCGGGCGGCAGCGCCTTCGGCACGCTGGCGCGCCGGCTGCGCGCCGGGGGGCTGGTGTGCCTGGTGGCCGACCGCGACCTGTCCTCCTCGGGCATAGAGGTCACCTTCTTCGGCGAGGCCACGAAGATGCCCGCCGGGCCCGCGATGCTCGCCGTGCAGACCGGGGCGCTGCTGCTGCCGGTGACGCTCTGGTACGACCGCTCGCCGGTGATGAAGGGGCGGGTGCACGCCCCGGTCGAGGTGCCCGCGGAGGGCACGCGCGCCGAGAAGGCCGCCGCGATGACGCAGCAGGTCGCCGACCTCTTCGCCGCGGGGATCGCCGAGCACCCCGAGGACTGGCATATGCTCCAGCGACTGTGGCTCGCCGACCTGGAGCCGCGCCCCGACAGCCCCTCCGGCACGCCGGAGCGGGCACCGGGCGGCCCCGGGGGAGAGGCGCGGGGCGAGGGCGCGGGCAGGGCTGAGAGCGACCGGAGGGCCGAGGCATGAGGATCGGGATCGTCTGTCCCTACTCGTGGGACGTGCCCGGCGGGGTGCAGTTCCACATCCGGGACCTGGCCGAGCACCTCATCCGGCTGGGCCACGAGGTGTCGGTGCTCGCCCCGGCGGACGACGAGACGCCGCTGCCGCCCTTCGTCGTCTCGGCCGGGCGGGCCGTGCCCGTCCCTTACAACGGCTCCGTGGCACGGCTGAACTTCGGCTTCCTGTCGGCCGCCCGCGTGCGGCGCTGGCTGCACGACGGCGACTTCGACGTCATCCACATCCACGAACCCACCTCTCCCTCGCTGGGCCTGCTGACCTGCTGGGCCGCGCAGGGCCCCATCGTGGCGACCTTCCACACCTCCAACCCGCGCTCCCGGGCGATGATCGCGGCCTATCCGATCCTCCAGCCCGCCCTGGAGAAGATCAGCGCCCGCATCGCGGTGAGCGAATACGCCCGCCGGACGCTGGTCGAGCACCTGGGCGGCGACGCCGTCGTCATCCCCAACGGCGTCGACGTGGACTTCTTCGCCCGCGCCGAGCCCAAGCAGGAGTGGCAGGGCGGGACGATCGGCTTCATCGGCCGCATCGACGAACCCCGCAAGGGCCTGCCCGTGCTCATGCGCGCCCTGCCGAAGATCTTCGCCGCCTGCCCCGAGGCCCGGCTGCTGGTCGCCGGCCGGGGCGACGAGGAGGAGGCCGTGGCCGGCCTGCCCCCCGAGATGCGCGACCGCGTCGAATTCCTCGGCATGGTCAGCGACGAGGACAAGGCGCGGCTGCTGCGCAGCGTCGACGTCTACGTCGCCCCCAACACGGGTGGGGAGTCCTTCGGCATCATCCTGGTCGAGGCGATGTCGGCGGGCGCCCCCGTCCTCGCCAGCGACCTGGACGCCTTCGCCCAGGTGCTCGACCAGGGCTCGGCCGGCGAGCTCTTCGCCAACGAGGACGCCGACGCCCTCGCCGCCGCTGCCGTCCGGCTGCTGGGCGACCCGCAGCTGCGGACCGGGCTGAGCGAGCGCGGCAGCACGCACGTGCGCCGCTTCGACTGGTCCCGCGTGGGCGCCGACATCCTGGCCGTCTACGAGACGGTCACGGCCGGCGCGGCCTCGGTCGCCGCCGACGAACGCACCGGCCTGCGCGCCCGCTTCGGCCTCGCCCGGGACTGAGGCCGCCCCGGGACCCGGGCCGCTAGGCGCCGGGTCCCGCCCCCTGGGGCACCGGTGCCCCCGCCGCCCCGGCCGTCCCGAACAGGGATATCCCGTGCCGCGCCCGGAAGCGCCGGCTGCGCCGTACGGTGATCACCACCAGCAGGGCCAGCAGGGCGAACGACTGGATCCGGCCGACGACCGGGACCGCGTCGACGGGCAGCACGAGCGCCTGCACCGTGCTCAGGCAGGCGTCGAGCAACTCCACGCCTGCCCACAGCAGGGTCAGCCCCCGCAGGGCCTGCCGGTACGCGGGCAGCTCCTGCCAGGCGCGCTCGGCCTCCGCGTCGCCGCTGCCGCGTCGCAGGTGCGCGCCGAAGTGGAAGGCGAACGGCCGGGAGAGGAACAGGGTGCCCCCGATCCACAGGCCCAGTACGGCAGGGATCGCGGCGTCCTTCAGCAGCAGCACCCGCGGATCCCCGCTCACCAGCGACGTGGCTGCCGAGACGGCGAGCAGGGCGACGACAAGCAGGTCGAAGAAGGCGATGTGCCGGCGGCGGACGGCCGTCACGATCGCGTGCGCGGCCGGTATCGCGCCGCTGATCAGCAGGGCCTGCCACGGGGCGGTGCCCTGTGCCCGCAGCGCGTAGTACAGAGCGGCGGGCAGGGCGATCGTGACGGTCAAGGTGACGAGCAGCGCTCGCCGGGCATGCGGTGTCATGGGGTTTCCTCCCCGGGCGATTCCAGGTCTTCCGTGGTGCTCCTCCGGTCCTGCCACGACGCTAGGGCCGGGCCGGGTGGAGGCGGATCGGAGCCAGGGCCGAGACGAGGGTGGAGATCTCGGCACCCGTCTCCACCCGCGGGTGGAGCAGACCGACCCCGGCTGAGCGGACGCGGCCCGGCAGGCAACCTCCGCCGCCGTGGCGAGCGACCGCCACGGTGGATTCCGGCGGTGCCGAGCCGGCACTCCGCCCCGGTGGCACCGGCAGCGGACGCCACCGGGCAAGGGGGACCTCGTACCGCGGTCTCCGCCCGCGCAGCGCCCCGCTCCGCCGCAGCGCCCCCGCGGCGAGCGGTAACGTGGCCAGGCGTGACCACATTGATCTGGATCGTCGCCGCGCTGGTCGTCATCGGCGTCTATCTCAGCTGGACCGCCGGCCGGCTGGACCGCCTGCACAGCCGCATCGACGCCGCCCGCGCCGCCCTGGACGCCCAGCTCCTGCGCCGCGCCTCCGTCGCCCAGGAGCTCGGCACCGCCGGCGTCCTCGACCCGGCCGCCTCGATCGTGCTCTACCAGGCCGCGCACGCGGCCCGGCAGGCCGAGGAGGAGCACCGCGAGGTCGCCGAGAGCGAGCTGAGCCAGGCCCTGCGCGCGGTCTTCGCGGAAGCCCAGCAGGCCGAGGCCGTCCGGGAGGCGCCCGGCGGCGAGGAGTCGCTGACCGAGCTGTCCGAGGCGGTGCGCAGGGTGCCCATGGCCAGGCGCTTCCACAACGACGCCGTCCGCGCCGCGCGCGCCGTGCGCAAGCACCGCGTGGTCCGCTGGTTCCGCCTCGCGGGCCACGCGCCGTTCCCGATGGCCTTCGAGATGGACGACGAGCCGCCCGCGGTCCTGGAATCCCGGGCGGTCGGCTGAGCGGACAAGCCACCGGCCTCCGATTGGCTCTTTTTCCGGGGAAAGCCGGATCGGTTGTATGAGGGTCGCAGCATCACCGCCCTTGATAGTGAGGTCACAACGTGTCCAGCACGGTCCCCAGCACGTCCACCACCCCCGAGACCGGTACCGCCCGCGTCAAGCGCGGCATGGCCGAGCAGCTCAAGGGCGGCGTGATCATGGACGTCGTCAACGCCGAGCAGGCGAAGATCGCCGAGGACGCGGGCGCGGTCGCCGTCATGGCGCTCGAGCGGGTGCCGGCCGACATCCGCAAGGACGGCGGCGTGGCCCGCATGTCCGACCCCAACATGATCGAAGAGATCATCGGCGCCGTCTCCATCCCGGTCATGGCCAAGTCCCGCATCGGCCACTTCGTCGAGGCCCAGGTCCTGCAGTCGCTCGGCGTCGACTACATCGACGAGTCCGAGGTCCTCACCCCGGCCGACGAGATCAACCACTCCGACAAGTGGGCGTTCACCACCCCCTTCGTCTGCGGTGCCACCAACCTGGGCGAGGCCCTGCGCCGCATCGCCGAGGGCGCCGCCATGATCCGCTCCAAGGGCGAGGCCGGCACCGGCAACGTCGTGGAGGCCGTGCGCCACCTGCGCCAGATCAAGAACGAGATCGCCAAGCTGCGCGGCTTCGACAACAACGAGCTCTTCGCCGCCGCCAAGGAGCTGCGCGCCCCGTACGAGCTCGTCAAGGAGGTCGCCGAGCTCGGCAAGCTGCCGGTCGTCCTCTTCTCCGCCGGTGGCGTGGCCACCCCCGCCGACGCCGCGCTGATGCGCCAGCTCGGCGCCGAGGGCGTCTTCGTCGGCTCCGGCATCTTCAAGTCCGGCGACCCGGCCAAGCGCGCCGCCGCCATCGTGAAGGCCACCACCTTCTACGACGACCCGAAGGTCATCGCGGACGCCTCCCGCAACCTCGGCGAGGCCATGGTCGGCATCAACTGCGACACCCTCCCCGAGGCCGAGCGCTACGCCAACCGCGGCTGGTAACACCCACCGCTTCCCCGGCCGGGCGGCCCGCACACAGCGGGCCGCCCCAACCGGGGTGTTTAAAACCCCCGGGGGCCCCG
Organism: Streptomyces sp. XH2; assembly: GCF_049725035.1. Classification (NCBI taxonomy): domain Bacteria; kingdom Bacillati; phylum Actinomycetota; class Actinomycetes; order Kitasatosporales; family Streptomycetaceae; genus Streptomyces; species Streptomyces sp. XH2. Next base: position 56,760 of record NZ_JBMMMZ010000017.1, read on the forward strand.
GGCGGGGGGCCCCCCCCCCCGGGGCCCGCCCCACCGTCTTCCACCCGTCACCCGACCACCACCCCTCACGGAGCGCTTCGCGCGCCCCATGTTCTCGCGAGACGGAGAACCCCCGTGGCATCCCTTTCCACGCCCACCATCGGCGTCCTCGCCCTCCAGGGCGACGTCCGCGAGCACCTCATCGCCCTCGCCGCCGCCGACGCCCTCGCCCGCCCGGTGCGCCGCCCCGAAGAGCTCGCGGAGATCGACGGCCTGGTGATACCCGGCGGCGAGTCCACCACCATGTCCAAGCTCGCCGTCGTCTTCGGCATGCTGGAGCCGCTGCGCGAGCGCGTGAAGGCCGGGATGCCCGTCTACGGCACCTGCGCCGGCATGATCATGCTCGCCGACAAGATCCTGGACGGCCGGGAGGACCAGGAGACGCTCGGCGGCATCGACATGATCGTCCGCCGCAACGCCTTCGGCCGGCAGAACGAGTCCTTCGAGGCGGCCGTCGAGATGGCCGGCATCGAGGGCGGCCCCGTCGAGGGCGTCTTCATCCGCGCCCCCTGGGTCGAATCCGTCGGTGCCGCCGCCGAGGTCGTCGCCACCCACGACGGCCACACCGTCGCCGTGCGCCAGGGCAACGTGCTGGCCACGTCCTTCCACCCGGAGCTCACCGGGGACCACCGCGTCCACGCCCTGTTCGTGGACATGGTGCGCGCAGCCCGGTAGCACGGTCCCGGTAGGATCTCTGTCGTTCGTTTCGGAATTTGGTTACGCGAAGGAGACAGGCAGATGTCCGGCCACTCTAAATGGGCTACGACGAAGCACAAGAAGGCCGTGATCGACGCCAAGCGCGGCAAGCTCTTCGCGAAGCTGATCAAGAACATCGAGGTCGCGGCCCGCATGGGCGGCGTCGACATCGAGGGCAACCCGACGCTCTACGACGCCATCCAGAAGGCGAAGAAGCAGTCGGTCCCCAACAAGAACATCGACTCCGCGGTCAAGCGCGGCGGCGGCCTCGAGGCCGGCGGCGCCGACTACGAGACGATCATGTACGAGGGCTACGGCCCGAACGGCGTCGCGGTCCTCATCGAGTGCCTCACCGACAACCGCAACCGCGCCGCCTCCGACGTGCGCGTCGCCATGACCCGCAACGGCGGCTCCATGGCCGACCCGGGCTCGGTGTCGTACCTGTTCAACCGCAAGGGCGTCATCATCGTCCCCAAGGGCGAGCTGACCGAGGACGACGTCCTGGGCGCGGTGCTGGACGCCGGCGCCGAGGAGGTCAACGACCTCGGTGAGAGCTTCGAGGTCATCAGCGAGGCCACCGACCTGGTCGCGGTCCGCACCGCGCTCCAGGAGGCGGGCATCGACTACGACTCCGCCGAGGCCAACTTCGTCCCCACCATGCAGGTGGAGCTCGACGAGGACGCCGCGCGCAAGATCTTCAAGCTGATCGACGCGCTCGAGGACAGCGACGACGTCCAGAACGTGTTCGCCAACTTCGACGTCTCCGACGACGTCATGGCGAAGGTCGACGCGTAAGCGTCCGACTGTGGTCGGGGGGCGGGGGCGCGGGGGGCCCCGCGCCCCCCCCCCCCCCGCGCGTCGGG
>NZ_JBMMMZ010000017.1:58367-86708 GCF_049725035.1 Streptomyces sp. XH2
GGCGAGGGTCGCCGGGTACGCGTCCGACGGTGGGCGGCCGCGGGGCCGGCGGGACACGCGTCCCGCCGGCCCGTCGGCATGATCGGCCGTTGTCAGTGGCAGCCGGTAGCCTGCCCGGGCAGGTGAGCGAAGGAGGGCGTCATGCGGGTGCTGGGGGTGGACCCCGGACTGACGCGGTGCGGCGTCGGCGTGGTCGAGGGCACCGCGGGCCGCCCGCTGCGCATGGTCGGGGTCGGCGTGGTCCGCACCCCCGCGGACGCCGAGGTCGCCGACCGCCTCGTCCTCATAGAGCGCGGCATCGAGCAGTGGCTCGACGAGCACCGGCCCGAATACGTCGCCGTCGAGCGCGTCTTCAGCCAGCACAACGTCCGTACGGTCATGGGCACCGCCCAGGCCAGCGCCGTCGCCATGCTCTGCGCCGCCCGCCGCGGCCTGCCCGTCGCCCTGCACACCCCCAGCGAGGTCAAGGCGGCCGTCACCGGCTCCGGCCGGGCCGACAAGGCCCAGGTCGGCTCCATGGTCACCCGCCTCCTGCGGCTCGACGCCCCGCCGAAGCCCGCCGACGCCGCCGATGCCCTGGCCCTGGCCATCTGCCACATCTGGCGCGCCCCGGCGACCGGCCGCCTGCAGCAGCTCGCCGCCGCACAGCGCCGTGCCACCGCTCCCGTACGCCTCCCGAAGGGCACCCGATGATCGCCTTCGTCTCCGGCCCCGTCGCCGCCCTCGCCCCCGACACCGCGGTCGTCGAGGTCGGCGGCATCGGCATGGCCGTCCAGTGCACGCCCGGCACGCTGGCCGGTCTCTGCGTCGGGCAGCAGGCCCGCCTCGCCACTTCCCTCGTCGTCCGCGAGGACTCCCTGACGCTCTACGGCTTCGCCGACGACGACGAGCGCCAGACCTTCGAGCTGCTGCAGACCGCGAGCGGGGTGGGCCCCCGCCTCGCCCAGGCCATGCTCGCCGTCCACACCCCCGACGCCCTCCGGCAGGCCTTCGCCTCGGGCGACGAGAAGGCGCTCACCGCCGTCCCCGGCATCGGCAAGAAGGGCGCGCAGAAGCTGCTCCTGGAGCTGAAGGACCGGCTAGGCAAGCCGGTCGGCTCCGCCGCGGCGGCCCCCGCCCCCGCCGCCGCGGGGTGGCGCGATCAGCTGCAGGCGGCGCTCGTCGGTCTGGGCTACGCCGCCCGCGAGGCGGACGAGGCGGTGGAAGCGGTGGCGCCCCGGGCGGAGGCCGTCCTCGCCGACGGCGGTCAGCCGCAGGTCGGCCAGCTGCTGCGAGCCGCGCTGCAGACGCTGAACCGGGCGCGGTGAGTCATCCGGAGAGCGCCCCCGGCGCTGCGGAACGACTGCCCGCAAACCACCATCCAACCGTGAGGTTCAACCCGTGAACTGGGACGACGAATCCGCATACGCGGAGCCCCCCGCAGGCGACCGCCTCGTCGGCACCGACGCCGACGGCGAGGACCGGGCCGTCGAGGCCGCGCTGCGCCCCAAGGACCTCGGCGAGTTCGTCGGCCAGGAGCGCGTCCGCGAGCAGCTCGACCTCGTCCTCAAGGCCGCCCGCGCCCGCGGCGCCACCGCCGACCACGTGCTGCTCTCCGGCGCCCCCGGGCTCGGCAAGACCACCCTCTCGATGATCATCGCGGCCGAGATGGGCGCCCCCATCCGCATCACCTCCGGCCCCGCCATCCAGCACGCCGGCGACCTCGCCGCGATCCTCTCCTCCCTCACCGAGGGAGAGGTCCTCTTCCTCGACGAGATCCACCGCATGTCGCGGCCCGCCGAGGAGATGCTCTACATGGCCATGGAGGACTTCCGCGTCGACGTGATCGTTGGCAAGGGCCCCGGCGCCACCGCCATCCCCCTGGAACTGCCGCCCTTCACCCTCGTCGGCGCCACCACCAGGGCCGGTCTCCTGCCGCCCCCGCTGCGCGACCGGTTCGGCTTCACCGGGCACATGGAGTTCTACGCCCCCGCCGAGCTGCAGCGCGTGGTGCACCGCTCCGCCCGCCTGCTGGACGTGGAGATAGCGGACCAGGGCGCCGCCGAGATCGCCGGGCGCTCCCGGGGCACCCCCCGCATCGCGAACCGCCTGCTGCGCCGCGTCCGCGACTACGCCCAGGTCAAGGCCGACGGTGTGATCACCCGCGAGATCGCCGCCCAGGCCCTGGACGTCTACGAGGTCGACGCCCGCGGCCTCGACCGCCTCGACCGCGCCGTCCTGACCGCCCTCCTCAAGCTCTTCGGGGGCGGCCCGGTCGGCCTGTCGACGCTGGCCGTGGCCGTCGGCGAGGAGCGCGAGACGGTCGAGGAGGTCGCCGAGCCGTTCCTCGTCCGCGAGGGCCTGCTGGCCCGTACGCCCAGGGGCCGCGTCGCCACCCCCGCCGCGTGGGAGCACCTCGGCCTCGCTCGCGACGCCGGCGCGGCGGGCACCCCGCCCCAGCAGGGCCTCTTCGGCGGGTGACGGCGCGGGGGCTGGTCCGGTCAGGAACCACGGTGCCATGCTGGGCGTTGTTCCATAGGCGCGGACTCGCTTAGACTCCGCCGATGCCGTCCGGAACCGGCACGGCATACCACCCCCGTAGAAGGCCGCCTCCCGCGGTCGTGTGAAGGAAACCCCGTCCCGTGAATATCGTGACTCTCCTGCCGTTCATCGTGCTCATCGGGGCCATGTTCCTGATGACGCGGTCGGCCAAGAACAAGCAGCGCCAGGCGGCGCAGATGCGCGACCAGATGCAGCCGGGCACCGGTGTGCGGACGATCGGCGGCATGTACGCCACCGTCAAGGAGGTCAACGACGACACGGTCCTCCTCGAGGTGGCCCCCGGCGTCCACGCCATCTACGCGAAGAACGCCATCGGCGCCGTCCTGGAGGACGCCGAGTACAACCGCATCGTCCACGGGATCGAGCCGCACGACTCCGAGACCCCTGCCGTCCCGGACGACGCGTCGTCGCTGACCGAGGCCGAGTCCGAGGCTCCGGCCGAGAAGAAGATCGACCTGGGCAAGGGCGAGGCCGCCGAGGCGGAGCAGGCCGCGGAGCCGGAGTCCGGGGACAAGGCCGCGGAGCCGCAGGCCAAGGACGCCAAGGACGCCAAGGGCGCCGAGCGGGACGGCAAGGACGGCGACACCGACGCGAAGTAGTCCATCGGGGAACCGCGGCGCACTGCTCGGTCAGTGCGCCGCGGTTCCCCGACGGTCTAGGCTCCGGCGGGGGGCAGGTCCCCACTACATTCGTGGCCGCCCGGCAACAGCACGGCCCCGGGCGGTTGGACAGGGAGAAACGACAAGGTGGCAGCACCGAAGAAGGGCCGCAGGTCCCCGGGCGGCCAGGGCAGGCCGGGCCGGGTCCTGGCCCTGATCCTGATCGCCATGGTGGCGCTCACCGGGGGGATGTTCGCCTCGGGGCGGACCACGCCGCGGTTGGGCATCGACCTCGCGGGCGGTACCAGCTTCACGCTGGAGGCCAAGAACGAGCCCGGCAAGCCCAACGCGATCAACCCGACCAACATGAACACCGCGGTCGGCATCATCGAGCGGCGTGTCAACGGTCTCGGCGTCACCGAGGCCGAGGTCCAGACGCAGGGCGACAACCACATCATCGTGAACATCCCCAAGGGGACGAACGCGAAGCAGGCCCGCCAGCAGGTCGGCACCACCGCCAAGCTCGGCTTCCGCCCCGTGCTGTCCATGGCCCCCGGCACGAAGACCGAGCCGGCTCCCAACGCGTCCACTCCCGGTAAGGACTCCGGCAAGGACGGGAAGGACAAGGACGGCAAGGCCAAGGACGACAAGAACAAGCCGTCCGGCTCGCCCTCCGCCTCTGCTCCGGCCGGTTCCGGCAGCCCCTCCGCGAGCGCGAGCCCGCGCCAGCAGGGCCGCCCCGTCACCGACGCCGTCAAGGCCGACGCCACCCCGTCCGCCTCGGCCGTCGCCAAGGACGACAAGGCGAAGGACGAGAAGAAGGACGACGCCAAGAAGGACGACAAGGCGAAGGACGACAAGTCCAAGGAGCCCACGCCGTCCCCGGCCGACGCCGCCGCGCTGCAGAAGAAGCTCGACGCCCTGGACTGCACCACCCCCGAAGGCCGTGCCAAGGCCAACGAGGCCGCTGCGGGCGCCAAGGCCACCGACGTCATCGTCGCCTGCAAGAAGGACGGCTCGGCCAAGGAGATCCTCGGCCCGGTGTCGGTCGAGGGCACCAACGTCACCGGCGCCAGCGCCGTCTTCGACAGCCAGCAGGGCCGCGGCTGGCTCGTCCAGCTGAAGTTCGACTCCACCGGCTCCAAGAAGTTCGCCGACGTCACCGGCCAGCTCGCGAGCAAGCAGTCCCCGCAGAACCAGTTCGCGATCGTCCTGGACGGCGAGGTCGTCTCCGACCCGTCCGTCTCCACCTCGATCACCGGCGGCCAGGCGGAGATCTCCGGCGGCTTCACCCAGACCAGCGCCCAGGACCTCGCCAACGTGCTGTCCTACGGCGCCCTGCCGCTCTCCTTCGACGTCGTCACCGAGCAGACCGTCACCGCCGCCCTCGGCGGCGAGCAGCTGCGCGCCGGTCTCCTCGCCGGTGCCATCGGCCTCGCCCTGGTCGTCGTCTACCTCGTGGCGTACTACCGCGGTCTCGCGCTCGTCGCCCTCGCCAGCCTCCTGGTCTCGGCGATCCTCACCTACACGATCATGGTGCTGCTGGGCCAGGCCATCGGCTTCGCGCTGAACCTGCCGGCCGTCTGCGGTGCGATCGTCGCGATCGGCATCACCGCCGACTCCTTCATCGTCTACTTCGAGCGCATCCGCGACGAGATCCGCGAGGGCCGCACGCTGCGCCCGGCGGTCGAGCGGGGCTGGCCGCGCGCCCGCCGCACGATCCTGGTCTCCGACTTCGTGTCGTTCCTCGCCGCCGCGGTGCTCTTCATCGTGACCGTCGGCAAGGTGCAGGGCTTCGCGTTCACGCTCGGCCTGACCACCCTCCTCGACGTCGTCGTGGTCTTCTTCTTCACCAAGCCGCTGATGACGCTCCTGGCCCGCCGCAAGTTCTTCGCGAGCGGTCACCCCTGGTCCGGGCTCGACCCGAAGCGGCTCGGCGCCAGGCCGCCGCTGCGGGCCTCCCGCCGCCGCCCCTCCGCCCCCGTCGACCCGAAGGAGGCGTGAGATGTCCAAGCTCGGCAATCTCGGTGCCCGGCTCTACCGCGGCGAGGTCGGCTACGACTTCGTGGCCAAGCGGAAGATCTGGTACGGCATCTCGATCCTCATCACCATCACGGCCATCGTCGGCTTGGCGGTGCGGGGCCTGAACTTCGGCATCGAGTTCTCCGGCGGCGCGGTCTTCACCACGCCCAGCACCAAGATCTCGGCCGAATCGGCCCGCCTGACCGCGGAGGAGGCCTCCGGCCACACCGCGATCGCCCAGAAGCTCGGCAACGGCCCGCTGCGCATCCAGGTCAGCGACGTCACCACCGAGCAGTCGCGCGCCACCCAGGAAGCCCTGGCCAAGAAGCTCGGCGTCTCCACGGACAAGGTCAACACCGACATCGTCGGCCCGAGCTGGGGCGACCAGATCGCCAACAAGGCGTGGACCGGCCTGGCCGTCTTCATGATCCTCGTGGTGATCTACCTCGCGATCGCCTTCGAGTGGCGGATGGCGCTCGCCGCCCTGGTCGCGCTCATCCACGACCTCACCATCACCGTCGGCGTCTACGCCCTGGTCGGCTTCGAGGTCACCCCGGGCACCGTGATCGGTCTGCTCACCATCCTCGGTTACTCCCTCTACGACACCGTCGTCGTCTTCGACGGCCTGAAGGAGAGCTCGAAGGACATCACCAAGCAGACCCGCTTCACATACAGCGAGATCGCCAACCGCAGCCTCAACGGCACCCTGGTGCGCTCGATCAACACCACCGTGGTGGCGCTGCTGCCGGTCGCCGGCCTGCTGTTCATCGGCGGCGGCTTCCTCGGCGCGGGCATGCTCAACGACATCTCGCTCGCCCTGTTCGTCGGCCTCGCGGCCGGCGCCTACTCCTCGATCTTCATCGCCACCCCGCTGGTCGCCGACTTCAAGGAGCGCGACCCGCAGATGAAGGCCCTCGCCAAGCGGGTGCGCGCCAAGCGCGCCGCCGCGGCCGCGAAGGGCGAGACGGGCGAGGGCGAGCCGAGCGACGCCGTCCCCGGAGCCGAGGAGGACGCCGCCGGTGCCGCCGGTGTGGTCGCCCCCCGCGCCCGCGGCAGCCGCGGCCGTGCCCAGGGGAAGCGCCGATGAGCGCCACCGAGGTCGGCCCGGCCGACGAGAAGCTGCGTGACCTGCTGCTCGCGCACATCCACGATGTGCCCGACTACCCGAAGCCGGGCGTGATGTTCAAGGACATCACCCCGCTGCTCGCCGACGCCACGGCGTTCGCCGCCCTGACCGAAGCCCTGGCGGAGGCGTGCGGGCGCCACGGTGCCACCAAGGTCGTCGGCCTGGAGGCCCGGGGCTTCATCCTCGGCGCCCCGGCCGCCGTCCGCGCCGGGGTCGGCTTCGTGCCCGTGCGCAAGGCGGGCAAGCTCCCCGGAGCCACGCTGGCCCAGGCGTACGAGCTGGAGTACGGCACGGCGGAGATCGAGATGCACGCCGACGCGGTGGGCCCGGGCGACCGCGTCCTCGTCATCGACGACGTGCTGGCCACGGGCGGCACCGCCGAGGCCTCGGTCCGGCTGATCCGCCGGGCCGGCGCCGAGGTGGCCGGCGTCGTCGTGCTCATGGAGCTCGGCTTCCTGCCCGGCCGCGAGCGGCTCTCCGGCGCCCTCGAAGACGCGCCGCTGGAGGCGCTGATCACCGTCTGACCTGCCACGACGCAGCAGGCCCGAGATGCGGATCGGCCCCCGGGGAAGACCCCGGGGGCCGCTTTGCGTTCTGGTGAGCAGAGCCGGGTGCGCGGCGACCCCGCCGCCCGGGCTCGATACCATGGTTGTCCGGACCTGATCGGGGGGCCGGACCCCGCATGAGGAGTGCTCTTGCCAGACGAGGCCCAGCCGCTCACCGCCGCACAGCAGGACAAGCCGTCTCCCGAGGCCGCGGCGGCCACGGGTACGCCCACGGGCCGCCCGCAGAGCGCGCCTGAGTCCACGCCCCGCCCGCCCGCCGGCCCCGGCGCCGGCGGCGGCCCCAAGAGCCCGGTCCCGGCCGTGGCCGGCACGTCACCCGCCCGGCCCACCCCGCCGCCGAGCGCTCCCCGCCCCGGTTCCTCCAGCCGCGTCCGGGCCCGCCTCGCCCGCCTCGGCGTCCAGCGCTCCACCCCGTACAACCCGGTCCTCGAACCGCTCCTGCGCATAGTGCGCGGCAACGACCCCAAGGCCGACGCGACGACGCTCCGCCAGATCGAGCGCGCCTACCAGGTCGCCGAGCGCTGGCACCGCGGCCAGAAGCGCAAGAGCGGCGACCCGTACATCACCCACCCCCTCGCGGTGACCACGATCCTCGCCGAGCTGGGCATGGATCCGGCCACGCTGATGGCCGGCCTCCTGCACGACACCGTCGAGGACACCGAGTACGGCCTGGACGACCTGCGCCGCGACTTCGGCGACCAGGTCGCCCTGCTCGTCGACGGCGTCACCAAGCTGGACCGCGTGCAGTTCGGCGAGGCCGCGCAGGCCGAGACCGTCCGCAAGATGGTCGTCGCCATGGCCAAGGACCCGCGCGTCCTGGTCATCAAGCTCGCCGACCGCCTGCACAACATGCGCACCATGCGCTACCTCAAGCGGGAGAAGCAGGAGAAGAAGGCCCGCGAGACCCTGGAGATCTACGCCCCGCTGGCGCACCGGCTGGGCATGAACACCATCAAGTGGGAGCTGGAGGACCTCGCCTTCGCGATCCTCTACCCCAAGATGTACGACGAGATCGTCCGCCTCGTCGCCGAGCGGGCCCCCAAGCGCGACGAGTACCTCGCGATCGTCACCGACGAGGTCCAGGCCGACCTGCGCGCCGCCCGCATCAAGGCCACCGTCACCGGCCGCCCGAAGCACTACTACAGCGTCTACCAGAAGATGATCGTGCGGGGCCGCGACTTCGCCGAGATCTACGACCTGGTGGGCATCCGCGTCCTCGTCGACACCGTCCGCGACTGCTACGCGGCGCTCGGCACCGTCCACGCCCGGTGGAATCCGGTCCCGGGGCGGTTCAAGGACTACATCGCGATGCCCAAGTTCAACATGTACCAGTCGCTGCACACGACGGTCATAGGCCCCAGCGGCAAGCCCGTCGAGCTGCAGATCCGCACGTTCGACATGCACCGCCGCGCCGAGTACGGCATCGCCGCGCACTGGAAGTACAAGCAGGAGGCCGTCGCCGGCGCCTCCAAGGTGCGCACCGACGTGCCCAAGAACGCCGGCAAGAACCAGGACACCGTCAATGACATGGCCTGGCTGCGGCAGCTGCTCGACTGGCAGAAGGAGACCGAGGACCCGGGCGAGTTCCTGGAGTCCCTGCGCTTCGACCTCTCCCGCAACGAGGTCTTCGTCTTCACCCCCAAGGGCGATGTCATAGCGCTCCCGGCCGGGGCGACCCCGGTCGACTTCGCCTACGCCGTTCACACCGAGGTCGGCCACCGCACGATAGGGGCCAGGGTCAACGGGCGGCTCGTGCCCCTGGAGTCCACCCTCGACAACGGCGACCTGGTCGAGGTCTTCACCTCCAAGGCGCCCGGCGCCGGCCCCTCCCGCGACTGGCTGGGCTTCGTCAAGTCCCCCCGCGCGCGCAACAAGATCCGGGCCTGGTTCTCCAAGGAGCGCCGCGACGAGGCGATCGAGCAGGGCAAGGACGCCATCGCGCGCGCCATGCGCAAGCAGAACCTGCCGATCCAGCGCATCCTCACGGGCGACTCCCTGGTCACCCTCGCGCACGAGATGCGCTACCCCGACATCTCCTCCCTCTACGCCGCCATCGGCGAGGGCCACGTCGCGGCGCAGGGCGTCGTGCAGAAGCTGGTCCAGGCCCTCGGCGGCGAGGACGCGGCGACCGAGGACATCGAGGAGACCGCGCCGATCCGCGGCCGCTCCAAGCGCCGCTCCAGCGCCGACCCCGGCGTGATCGTCAAGGGCGTCGAGGACGTCTGGGTGAAGCTGGCCCGCTGCTGTACGCCGGTGCCGGGCGACCCCATCATCGGCTTCGTCACCCGCGGCAACGGCATCTCGGTGCACCGCGCCGACTGCGTCAACGTCGAGTCGCTCTCGCAGCAGCCCGAACGGATCATCGACGTCGAGTGGGCGCCCACCCAGTCGTCCGTCTTCCTGGTGGCCATCCAGGTCGAGGCGCTGGACCGGTCCCGGCTGCTGTCGGACGTCACGCGCGTCCTGTCCGACCAGCACGTCAACATCCTGTCCGCGGCCGTGCAGACGTCCCGGGACCGGGTGGCCACGTCCCGCTTCACCTTCGAGATGGGCGACCCGAAGCACCTCGGTCACGTCCTGAAGGCCGTACGGGGCGTGGAGGGCGTGTACGACGTCTACCGCGTGACGTCGGCCCGCAGGCCCTGACTTTGCGGCTAAACCGCCGCCGCTTCGCGGAGGTGGCTGATCGCCGCTGTGGTTTCTCAATTAAGGGCTGATGCGACGTGAGGAGGCCCGGTACGGAATCCGTACCGGGCCTCCTCACGCCGTCCGGAACTAGCCGCCGAACTCCTCCAGGCCCTTCAGAGCCTGGTCCAGCAGGGCCTTACGCCCCTCCAGCTCCTGCGAGAGCTTGTTCGCCTTGGCGTCGTTACCCGCGGCACGCGCCTTGTCGACCTGCTCCTGCAGCTTGTCGACGGCCGCCTGCAGCTGGCCGGTCAGCCCCGCCGCACGGGCCCGCGCCTCCGGGTTCGTACGCCGCCACTCGGCCTCCTCGGCCTCCTGGATGGCGCGCTCCACCGCGTGCATCCGGCCCTCGATCTTCGGGCGGGCGTCGCGCGGGACGTGGCCGATGGCCTCCCAGCGCTCGTTGATCGAGCGGAACGCGGCGCGGGCGGCCTTCAGGTCGGTGACGGGCAGCAGCTTCTCGGCCTCGGCCGCGAGCTCCTCCTTGTGCGTCAGGTTGACCTGCTGCTCGGCGTCGCGCTCGGCGAACACCTCGCTGCGCGCCTGGAAGAAGACGTCCTGCGCGCCGCGGAAGCGGCCCCACAGCTCGTCCTCAGCCTCGCGCTGCGCGCGGCCGACGGCCTTCCACTCCGCCATCAGGTCGCGGTAGCGCGCGGCCGTCGGGCCCCAGTCGGTGGACCCGGAGAGCGCCTCGGCCTCGGCGACCAGCTTCTCCTTGGCCTTGCGGGCGTCCTCGCGCTGGGCGTCGAGGGCGGCGAAGTGCGCCTTGCGCCGCTTGGAGAACGCCGAGCGGGCGTGCGAGAAGCGGTGCCACAGCTCGTCGTCGGCCTTGCGGTCCAGCCGCGGCAGGCCCTTCCAGGTGTCGACCAGGGCGCGCAGCCGCTCGCCGGCGGACCGCCACTGCTCGCTCGCCGCCAGCTCCTCGGCCTCGGCGACCAGCGCCTCCTTGGCCGTGCGCGCCTCGTCGGCCTGCTTGGCCTTCGCCGCCTTGCGCTCCTCGCGGCGCGCCTCGACCGTCGCGACGAGCTTGTCGAGCCGGGACCGCAGCGCGTCGAGGTCACCGACGACGTGATGCTCGTCGACCTGCGTGCGCAGGTGGTCGATCGCGGTCATCGCGTCCTTGGCCGACAGGTCGGTGGTCTTGACCCGCTTCTCGAGGAGGCCGATCTCGACGACCAGGCCCTCGTACTTGCGCTCGAAGTAAGCGAGGGCCTCCTCGGGAGACCCGGCCTGCCACGATCCGACGACCTGCTCACCGTCGGCAGTACGCACGTACACGGTCCCCGTCTCGTCGACGCGGCCCCATGGGTCGCTGCTCACAGCGCCTCCTCCACATGATGCCGGGGCCGGCGTGCGGCCCTCGCGCATCGTCCACAGTTGTTCCGGGCAGGGCCGCGCCCTGGCCGGTCCGACGGCTTGATCATCGTCTTGATCATTCGGGTGCGGGTAGCCGCCGGATCAGGCACCCTACACAACGCCAACATAGGCGACCGGCGCCCTGGCTGTCCGTATCCCGCGCGACCGAAATTTCGCTGAGCGGGCAACAACCGGGCGCCGGAGGCCTGATCGGAGCGGTGAGCCCGGCGTTCAGGACTTGGCGACCGCCGCCTTGTCGATGACCACCGTCGCGTTCGGGGCGCCGTCGCCGGCGCCCGACGACTCGCCCGCGTCGGCGATCTTCTTGAGCGTCTTCATGCCCTCGGCGCCGATCGTGCCGAAGGGCGTGTACGTCGGGGGCAGCGGGCTGTCCTGGTAGACGAGGAAGAACTGGCTGCCACCGGTGTGCGGCTGGCCGGTGTTGGCCATCGCGACCGTGCCCGCGGGGTAGACGTTCCCCTTGAGCTTGGAGTCCTTCAGGTTCTCGTCGGGCAGGGTGTAGCCCGGACCGCCGTTGCCCATGCCCTTGGGGTCGCCGCACTGCAGGACGTAGATCCCGCTGGTGGTCAGGCGGTGGCACTTGGTGTGGTCGAAGTAGCCCTCGCCGGCCAGGAAGTTGAAGGAGTTGACCGTGTGCGGGGCGTTCGCCGCGTCGAGCTTGACGTCGATCGTGCCGCACGTCGTCTTCAAGTCCATGGCGTACGCCGCGGACTTGTCGATGCCCATCTCCGGCTCCGACTTCCACGTCTTCGCCGCGGGGGAGCCCGGGGCGGGCTTGGCGCACGGGTCGGGCCCCTTGGAGGGCTTCCCGGAGGTCTCGGGGGCCGCGGCGTCGGTCGTGTCCTTCTTGTCGTCGCCGGACAGCGCGCCCGTGGCGTACGCGGTCACACCCGCGGCCAGCACCACCGCGAGGGCGGCGGCGATCACCGCGTTCCGCCGGCGGGCCTTGCGCCGGGCCTCCTCGCGGCGCTGCTGCTGCCGCTCGAACTTCTCCCGGGCGAGCTGCCGCCGCCGCTGCTCGTTACTGACCACCGGGTCTACTCCTCATACCGACTTGTCCATGTCATGAGCCCTGTGTTGCTGGTGTGCCCGTACCGTATACGGGTTCGCGGCCGCGGAGGTGCCGCCGGTAGGCTCTTGTTCGCGGCCGGTGACCCCCGAGGGGCGTCGCGGCCGCACCGCTGATGAAATTCTGCTGGTCGATCATTAAGGACGAATGTGCTGATTGCCGGGTTCCCCGCCGGGGCCTGGGGGACCAATTGCTATCTGGTCGCCCCTGCCGCGGGCGAGGAGTGCGTGATCATCGACCCGGGCCACCAGGCGGCCCCCGGGGTCGAGGAGGCGCTCAGGAAGCATCGGCTCAAGCCCGTCGCCGTCGTCCTCACCCACGGCCACATCGACCACGTCGCCTCGGTCGTCCCGGTGTGCGGCGCCCACGACGTCCCGGCCTGGATCCACCCCGCCGACCGCTACATGATGAGCGACCCGGAGAAGGCCCTCGGCCGCTCCATCGGGCAGCAGCTCATGGGCGAGCTGACCGTCGGGGAGCCGGACGACGTCAGGGAGCTGACCGACGGCTCCCGCCTCGACCTCGCGGGGCTGGAGTTCACCGTCGCGCACGCGCCCGGCCATACCAAGGGGTCGGTGACCTTCAGGATGCCCGAGACCTCCGACGTGCCGTCGGTGTTCTTCTCGGGCGACCTGCTGTTCGCCGGCTCCATCGGACGCACCGACCTGCCGGGCGGTGATCACGCCGAGATGCTCCGGTCGCTGGCACGCGTGTGCCTGCCCCTGGACGACTCGACCGTGGTCCTCTCCGGCCACGGCCCCCAGACCAGCATCGGCCGCGAGCGCGCCACCAACCCGTACCTGCGGGAAGTGGCGGACACGCTGCGCGGCTCCGGAGGCGGCCCTACCGCCGCTCCGCGAAGAGGAATGTGACGATTTTCCCGTGAGTACGTTCAAGGCCCCCAAGGGCACCTACGACCTCAAGCCCCCCACCTCCGCCGTCTACCTCGCGGTCCGCGAGGCCATCGCCGCCCCGCTCAAGCGGGCCGGCTACGGCTACGTCGAGACCCCCGGCTTCGAGCAGGTCGAGCTGTTCTCCCGCGGTGTCGGCGAGTCGACCGACATCGTGACCAAGGAGATGTACACCCTCACCACGCGCGGCGGCGACCAGCTCGCCCTGCGCCCCGAGGGCACCGCCTCCGTGCTGCGCGCCGCGCTGGAGGGCAACCTCCACAAGGACGGCAACCTGCCCGTCAAGCTCTGGTACTCCGGCTCGTACTACCGCTACGAGCGCCCGCAGAAGGGCCGCTACCGCCACTTCTCGCAGGTCGGCGCGGAGGCCATCGGCGCCGAGGACCCGGCGCTGGACGCCGAGCTGATCATCCTGGCCGTCGACGCGTACAAGTCGCTCGGCCTTGCGAACTTCCGCCTCCTGCTGAACTCCCTCGGCGACAAGGAGTGCCGCCCGGTCTACCGCGCCGCCCTGCAGGACTTCCTGCGCGGCCTGGAGCTGGACGAGGACACCCGCCGGCGCATCGAGATCAACCCGCTGCGCGTCCTGGACGACAAGCGCGAGGACGTCCAGAAGCAGCTCGTCGGCGCCCCGCTCTTCCGCGACCACCTGTGCGAGGCCTGCAAGGCCTACCACGAGCAGGTGCGCGAGCTGCTGACCGCTGCGGGCGTCGAGTTCGAGGACGACCCCAAGCTGGTGCGCGGCCTCGACTACTACACCCGCACCACCTTCGAGTTCGTCCACGACGGCCTCGGCTCGCAGTCCGCGGTCGGCGGCGGCGGCCGCTACGACGGCCTGTCCGAGATGATCGGCGGCCCCGCGCTGCCGTCCGTCGGCTGGGCGCTCGGCGTCGACCGCACGGTGCTCGCCCTGGAGGCCGAGGGCATCTCGCTCGACCTGCCGTCGCCCACCGAGGTCTACGCCGTCCCGCTCGGCGAGGAGGCCCGCAAGGTCCTCTTCGGCCTGGTCACCGAGCTGCGCCGCAGCGGCGTCGCCACCGACTTCGCCTACGGCGGCAAGGGCCTGAAGAACGCGATGAAGTCGGCCAACCGCTCCGGCGCCCGCTTCGCGGTCATCGCCGGCGAGCGCGACCTGGCCGAGGGCAACGTACAGCTCAAGGACCTGGAGAGCGGCGAGCAGAAGGCCGTCGCCCTCGCCGATGTCGTGGGTGAAGTCCTCGCCAAGCAGGGCTGATTGCCACTCTCCTGGTGCAGAATGGGCGCCAGGGACCGACTGATGGGATCAACGCCGCCATGACCACTTCGGCACTGGACCGCTCCGACACCGACGGCGACGAGCGGGACGGCCCCGCGGCCGGCGCCGCGGGCGGCAGCCGCGCGTTCGCGCTGCTGCTGGTCGTCACCGGTGCGCTGGGGCTGCTCGCCGCATGGGTCATCACGATCGACAAGAACAAGATCCTCGAGGCCAAGGCGGTCGGGAAGACCTTCACCCCCGGGTGCAGCCTCAACCCGATCGTCTCCTGCGGCAACATCATGGAGAGCGAGCAGGCCCACGCCTTCGGGTTCCCGAACCCGATGCTGGGGCTCGTCTGCTACGGCGCGATCATCGCGATCGGCCTGGCGCTGCTCTCGGGCGCCCGCTTCCCCCGCTGGTACTGGCTCGGCATGGAGGCCGGCACGCTCTTCGGCGTCGGTTTCGTCACCTGGCTGCAGTACCAGTCGCTGTACGTCATCGGGTCGCTGTGCCTGTGGTGCTGCCTGGCCTGGGTCGCCACGATCTTCATGTTCTGCTACGTCACCGTGCAGAACGTCCGGCACCGCTTCATCCCGGTGCCGGACGGCGTGCGCCGCGCCCTGCTGGAGTTCCACTGGGTCGTGCCCGTCCTGTGGGTCGGCGTCATCGGCATGCTGATCCTCACCCGCTGGTGGGACTTCTGGACGGGCGGCACCGCCTGATCCCCCCGCCCCTCGCGGACCTGGCTTGATCGACGCCGCCGGACCTCTCGGTCCGGCGGCGTTGTCAGTGGGGTGGCTTAGGGTTTCGGACGTGGAGCCCGATCTGTTCACCGCCGCCGCAGAGGACCGCCAGGAGAAAGACCCGGCGAGCAGTCCCCTGGCCGTGCGCATGCGCCCCCGCACGCTCGACGAGGTCGTGGGGCAGGGGCACCTGCTCAAGCCCGGCAGCCCCCTGCGGAGGCTCGTGGGGGAGGGCAGCGGCGGCCCGGCCGGCCCCTCGTCGGTGATCCTCTGGGGCCCGCCCGGCATCGGCAAGACGACCCTCGCGTACGTCGTCAGCCAGGCCACCAACAAGCGCTTCGTGGAGCTCTCCGCGATCACCGCGGGCGTCAAGGAGGTGCGGGCCGTCATCGACGGCGCGCGCCGCGCCTCCGGAGGCTACGGCAAGGAGACGGTGCTCTTCCTGGACGAGATCCACCGCTTCAGCAAGGCCCAGCAGGACTCCCTCCTGCCCGCCGTGGAGAACCGCTGGGTCACCCTCATCGCGGCCACCACCGAGAACCCCTACTTCTCGATCATCTCCCCGCTGCTCTCCCGCTCCCTGCTGCTGACCCTCCAGGCGCTCACCGACGAGGACCTGCGGGCTCTGCTGCACCGCGCCCTCACCGACGAGCGAGGGCTCGGCGGCGCGGTGACCCTGCCCGCGGACGCCGAGGCGCACCTGCTGCGGATCGCCGGGGGCGACGCCCGGCGCGCCCTCACCGCGCTGGAGGCGGGCGCCGGCTCGGCCATAGCCAAGGGCGAGGCCGAGATCACCCTGGAGACGCTGGAGGAGTCCGTCGACCGGGCGGCCGTGAAGTACGACCGTGACGGCGATCAGCACTACGACGTCGCGAGCGCCCTGATCAAGTCGATCCGCGGCTCCGACGTGGACGCCACGCTGCACTATCTGGCCCGCATGATCGAGGCGGGCGAGGACCCGCGGTTCATCGCGCGGCGCCTGATGATCTCCGCGAGCGAGGACATCGGCCTGGCCGATCCCACGGCCCTGCAGACGGCGGTCGCCGGGGCGCAGGCCGTCGCGCTGATCGGCTTCCCCGAGGCGCGGATCACGCTGAGCCAGGTGGCGATCGCGCTGGCCCTGGCTCCGAAGTCCAATGCCGCGTACCTCGCCATCGACGCCGCCCTCGCAGACGTACGGGCGGGCCTCGCGGGGCCCGTGCCGCCGCATCTGCGGGACGGCCACTACAAGGGCGCGGAGAAGCTGGGGCACGCGCAGGGCTATCTGTACCCGCACGATCTGCCCGGCGGCATTGCGGCGCAGCAGTACGCCCCCGACGCGGTCCGGGGCAAGCAGTACTACTCACCCACGCGGTACGGGGCGGAGGCCCGCTACGCGGATGTGGTGGAAAGGGTGCGGTCCCGCTTGCGCGGGGACCAGGAGGGCTGACCCGGGTTCGGCACCTCCGGTCACCTCCGGTGGGGGTCGGGCGCCGTCGCGGCGGGATGAGAGCTGTCGGCAGCTCCGGGGTTTTCTCCCGCCGCAACGGCGAGACGTCGCACGTACCCGTCCGGCGGTGCCGGGCCCCGCTCAGCCGGCGGCCGTCAATCCGCTGCCGCCTCGAAGAGCGTGTGCATCGCCCGGCGCAAGCCGACCACGTCACGGACCGGGTCCGGGAACTCGAACCGTGCGTCGAAGGACCGGTCCGCCGGCGACCCGCTGCCCGCACGGGTGAACCGCACCCGCAGCCCGAAGCGGTCCAGCGCCAGCGGCACCGCCCGGTCGCCCGCCCGCCGCACGTCCTCGGCCCGCTCGCCGAGGAGCGAGTACAGTCCGAGCACCTGGTCGCCGTGGCCCGAGTGCAGGTGCTGCAGCAGCTCGGCCTCGTGGGCGACGAGCGGGTCCGGCTGGGCCCGCGCGAAGTCCTCGGGCTCGACGTCCTCCGCGCCCCACAGGTCGTCCACGCTCGCCTCGCCGATCTCCAGGCGCACCATCATGCGGCCGGGCTCGGTCACGCCGGGGACGCAGGTGATCCAGCCGGAGACCCAGGCCCGGCCGCGGATGCGGTTGGGCACGGAGACCGGCGCCACGTCGGTGAGCTCCAGGACGGCGGACAGCTCGTCGTCCTGCGCGTGGGTCGCGGCGCGCACGACCGGGCTGTCCGCGGGGAAGACCAGGAAGACCTCGCCGTCGGGGCCGGTGCTGCGCGCCTCGGGCATCAGCTGGTCGGGGCGGGTGGCGGCGGCCCCGGGAACGAGCAGCACCGCGGAGCATGTACTCTGTACGAGAGTTCGTGTGCGCTCGGCTGCTGACGGCATCCGCGCGATTTCAAGTCCGCTGGGACGCGGCTGACCACGATCTGATCGGACCTCCGTCACGTCGGCGCCATCAAGAGCGCCGGTCTTCTGCGTGCTGTCCGTGATGTGACTGGTGTTCCCCGGGCGAGACATGCGATCTCCTTGAGTAAGGTAAGCCTAACCTAACCTATTTCGGAGGTCTGGAGAACGTGCCTAACCAGTCGCGTCCCAAGGTCAAGAAGTCTCGTGCGCTCGGCATCGCGCTGACCCCGAAGGCTGTCAAGTACTTCGAGGCCCGCCCCTACCCGCCGGGTGAGCACGGCCGTGGCCGCAAGCAGAACAGCGACTACAAGGTCCGTCTGCTCGAGAAGCAGCGTCTGCGCGCCCAGTACGACATCAGCGAGCGCCAGATGGTCCGCGCCTACGACCGCGCCCGCAAGGCCGAGGGCAAGACCGGCGAGGCCCTGGTGGTCGAGCTCGAGCGCCGCCTCGACGCCCTCGTCCTGCGTTCGGGCATCGCCCGCACCATCTACCAGGCCCGCCAGATGGTCGTCCACGGCCACATCGAGGTCAACGGTGGCAAGGTCGACAAGCCGTCCTTCCGCGTCGCCCCGAACGACGTCGTGATGGTCCGCGAGCGCAGCCGCAGCAAGCCGCTGTTCGAGACCTCCCGCGCCGGTGGCTTCGCCGCCGAGGGTGAGACCCCGCGCTACCTGCAGGTCAACCTGGGCGCCCTGGCCTTCCGCCTGGACCGCCTGCCCAACCGCAAGGAAGTTCCGGTCATCTGCGACGAGCAGCTCGTCGTCGAGTACTACGCCCGCTAAGCCCGGCGTAGGAGACTCTCCTTCCGCCCAGCCCGTCGTTCCGCCGGCCCTCGTGGCCGCGGCCCGGCGGGCTGGCGCGTTTCCGGGCCCCGGCGCTCGCACATCCGTGCCGTACGGACCGGTAATGCGGTACGGGCGCGGAGGCCCGGCGCGATAAGGTCGGTATCCGAGCAGCAAAAGACAACAGCTAGGGAGCGGTGCAGCGTGTCCGGTGGAGAGGTGGCCGGGATCCTCGTGGCCGTCTTCTGGGCCATTCTGGTGTCTTTCATCGCCCTGGTGCTGGTGCGGCTCGCGCAGACGCTCAAGGCGGCCACCAAGCTGGTCGCCGACGTCACCGAGCAGGCCGTGCCGCTCCTCGCCGACGCCTCGGCGACCGTCCGCTCCGCGCACACCCAGCTCGCCCGCGTCGACTCGATCGCCGCGGACGTCCAAGAGGTCACGGCGAACGCCTCGGCGCTCTCCTCGACCGTCTCCTCCGCCTTCGGCGGCCCGCTGGTCAAGGTCGCCGCCTTCGGCTACGGCGTCCGCCGGGCGATGGGCCGCAAGGCCGCTCCCGAGCCGAAGGGCTCCGTCTTCGTCGGCAAGGCCGTCGGCAGCCCGCTGCCGTCCGCCCGCGCCGGCCGCCGCCGCACCCGTGGGAAGGGTTGACCCCAGGAATGTTCCGCCGCACCTTCTGGTTCACGACCGGTGTAGCAGCCGGTGTCTGGGCCACCACCAAGGTCAACCGGAAGCTCGCCAAGCTCACCCCGGAGAGCCTGGCCCTGCAGGCCGCGGACCGCGCGGTCATCGCCGGGCGCAAGGTCAAGCTCTTCGCGCTGGACGTCCGTGACGGCATGGCGCACCGGGAAGCGGCGCTCAAGGACGCGCTCGGCCTCACGGCCGCGCCGCCCGCCCCCGAGCACCGCGCGCTCCCCGGGCAGCGTCACCTCGTCGCGATCGACCCGCAGCACACCTACCACTCGTTCACCCGGAAAGAGGACCACTGATGGAGTCGGCTGAAATCCGCAGGCGCTGGCTGCGCTTCTTCGAGGAGCGTGGGCACACCGTCGTGCCGTCGGCGTCGCTCATCGCGGACGACCCGACCCTGCTCCTGGTCCCCGCGGGCATGGTCCCCTTCAAGCCGTACTTCCTCGGCGAGGTCAAGCCGCCCTTCCCGCGCGCCACGAGCGTGCAGAAGTGCGTCCGCACGCCGGACATCGAGGAGGTCGGCAAGACCACCCGGCACGGCACGTTCTTCCAGATGTGCGGCAACTTCTCCTTCGGCGACTACTTCAAGGAAGGCGCCATCAAGCTCGCCTGGGAGCTGCTCACGACTCCCGTGGCGGACGGCGGCTACGGCCTGGAGCCGGAGAAGCTGTGGATCACCGTCTACCTCGAGGACGACGAGGCCGAGCGCATCTGGCGCGACGTCGTCGGCGTGCCCGCGGAGCGGATCCAGCGACTGGGCAAGAAGGACAACTACTGGTCCATGGGCGTTCCCGGCCCGTGCGGCCCCTGCTCCGAGATCAACTACGACCGGGGCCCGGAGTTCGGCGCCGAGGGCGGCCCGGCCGTCAACGACGAGCGCTACGTGGAGATCTGGAACCTGGTCTTCATGCAGTACGAGCGCGGTGCCGGCGACGGCAAGGAGGACTTCCCGATCCTCGGGGAGCTGCCGTCGAAGAACATCGACACCGGTCTCGGCCTCGAGCGCCTCGCCATGATCCTGCAGGGCGTGCAGAACATGTACGAGACCGACACCCTGCGCGTCGTCATGGACAAGGCCACCGAGCTCACCGGTGTCCGCTACGGCGCCGCCCACGACACCGACGTCTCGCTGCGCGTGGTCGCCGACCACATGCGCACGTCCACGATGCTCATCGGTGACGGCGTCACCCCCGGCAACGAGGGCCGCGGCTACGTCCTGCGCCGCATCATGCGCCGAGCCATCCGCAACATGCGCCTGATGGGCGCCACCGGCCCCGTCGTGGCCGAGCTGCTCGACGTCGTCATCAAGACGATGGGCCAGCAGTACCCGGAGCTGGAGACCGACCGCAAGCGCATCGAGACGGTCGCCCTCGCCGAGGAGGCCGCCTTCCTCAAGACGCTCAAGGCCGGCACCAACATCCTCGACACCGCCGTGACGGAGACCAAGGCCGCCGGCGGCAAGGTCCTGGCCGGCGACAAGGCGTTCCTGCTCCACGACACCTGGGGCTTCCCGATCGACCTCACCCTGGAGATGGCCGCCGAGCAGGGCCTCTCCGTGGACGAGGACGGCTTCCGCCGCCTGATGAAGGAGCAGCGGGAGCGCGCCAAGGCCGACGCCAAGGCCAAGAAGACCGGCCACGCCGACCTGTCCGCCTACCGCGAGGTCGCCGACACCTCCGGCGAGACCGACTTCACCGGCTACACCCTCACCGAGAACGAGTCCACGATCGTGGGCCTCCTCGTCGACGGCCTGCCCTCGCCGGCCGCCACCGAGGGCGACGAGGTCGAGGTCGTCCTGGACCGCACCCCCTTCTACGCCGAGGGCGGCGGCCAGCTCGCCGACACCGGCCGCATCAAGCTCGACACCGGTGCCGTGATCGAGATCCGCGACGTGCAGAAGCCCGTCCCGGGCGTGCACGTGCACAAGGGCGTCGTCCAGGTCGGCGAGGTCACCGTGGGCGCCTCCGCCTACGCCTCGATCGACGTCAAGCGCCGCCGTGCCATCGCCCGCGCCCACTCGGCCACCCACCTCACCCACCAGGCCCTGCGCGACGCGCTCGGCCCGACGGCCGCCCAGGCCGGCTCGGAGAACTCGCCGGGCCGCTTCCGCTTCGACTTCGGCTCGCCGGCCGCCGTTCCCGGCACCGTGCTGACCGACGTCGAGCAGCGCATCAACGAGGTCCTCTCCCGGGAGCTCGAGGTGCAGGCCGAGATCATGAGCCTGGACGAGGCCAAGAAGTCCGGCGCCATCGCCGAGTTCGGCGAGAAGTACGGCGAGCGCGTCCGCGTCGTCACCATCGGCGACTTCTCCAAGGAGCTGTGCGGCGGCACGCACGTCGGCAACACCGCCCAGCTGGGTCTGGTGAAGCTGCTGGGCGAGTCGTCCATCGGCTCGGGCGTGCGCCGTGTCGAGGCCCTCGTCGGCGTCGACGCCTACAACTTCCTGGCCAAGGAGCACACGGTCGTCGCCCAGCTCCAGGAGCTCGTCAAGGGCCGCCCGGAGGAGCTGCCGGAGAAGATCTCCGGGATGCTCGCCAAGCTCAAGGACGCCGAGAAGGAGATCGAGCGCTTCCGCGCCGAGAAGGTCCTGCAGGCCGCCGCGGGCCTGGCCGAGGGCGCCAAGGACGTGCACGGCACGGCCCTGGTCACCGGCCGCGTCCCGGACGGCACCGGCGCCGACGACCTGCGCAAGCTCGTCCTCGACGTGCGCAGCCGCATCCAGGGCGGCCGCGCCGCCGTGGTGGCCCTGTTCACGGTGGCGGGCGGCCGCCCGCTGACGGTCATCGCCACCAACGAGGCCGCCCGCGAGCGCGGTCTCAAGGCCGGCGACCTGGTCCGTACGGCCGCCAAGACCCTCGGCGGCGGCGGTGGCGGCAAGCCGGACGTCGCCCAGGGCGGCGGCCAGAACCCCGAGGCCGTCGACGAGGCCATGGCCGCCGTCGAGCGCCTCGTGGCCGAGGCGGCCTGATCCCCGTGCGCCGAGGAAGACGCATCTCCGTCGACGTCGGGGACGCCCGGATCGGGGTCGCCTCGTGCGACCCCGACGGGATCCTGGCCACTCCGGTGGAGACGGTGCCCGGCCGTGACATCCCCAAGGCCCACAAGCGGCTCGTGGAGATCGTCGCGGAGTACGAGCCGATCGAGGTCGTCGTGGGCCTGCCCCGTTCCCTCAAAGGAGGGG
Organism: Streptomyces sp. XH2; assembly: GCF_049725035.1. Taxonomy (NCBI): domain Bacteria; kingdom Bacillati; phylum Actinomycetota; class Actinomycetes; order Kitasatosporales; family Streptomycetaceae; genus Streptomyces; species Streptomyces sp. XH2. The sequence continues at coordinate 80,210 of NZ_JBMMMZ010000017.1, forward strand.
AGGGGCCGGCCGCGGCCAAGGTCCGCACCTTCGCCAAGGAGATGGCCCGCCGCGTGGCGCCCGTCCCGGTGCGCCTCGTCGACGAGCGCATGACGACGGTGACGGCCACGCAGGGGCTGCGCGCCTCGGGCGTCAGCTCGAAGAAGGGCCGGTCCGTGGTGGACCAGGCGGCCGCGGTCGTCATCCTGCAGAACGCCCTGGAGACCGAGAAGGTCTCCGGGAGGCCCCCGGGCGAGACCGTCGAAGTGGTCATCTGATCGCAGTACGGTAACGTTCCGCGCTGAACAAGGCAGCCGCCCGGCTGACGTCTCCGACGACGGCCGGGCGACTGGGAACCGCGCTCCTCGGAGCGCCCACCTGCTGCCGCTGCGCGGCTCTAGGGGATCGATGACTGAGTACGGCCGGGGCTCCGGCTCCCAACCGTGGCATCCTGACGACCCGTTGTACGGGGACCAGGGCTACAGCGGACAGCAGCAGCATCCGCAGCAGTCGCAGCAGCCTCAGTACGGTCATGGCCAGCAGCAGTACGGCTGGGACCCCTCGCAGTCGCAGGGCGGTCAGCAGCAGTACGGGCAGCAGGCCGGTGGCACGTACGGCGGCGGGCAGGCCGACTACTACGGCACGCCCGACGGCTTCCCGCAGCACCCCCAGCCTCAGCACCCTCAGCAGCCGCACGGCCAGCAGCCGCATGCTCAGCAGGGCCACCAGGAGGCCCAGCAGCTGCATCAAGCGCAACAGCAGGCGCAGCAGCAACAGCATCCGGCGCCGTACCAGCCCCAGCAGGAGTGGTCCGAGCCCGACGAGGAGAAGATCTCCCTCTTCGACGACCTGCCTCCCGCCACGGCCCGCCCCGGCGAGCCCGACGGCGAGCCCGGAGACGACAGGGACGACAGGGACGACAGGGACGACGAGGACGACGAGCCGCGCTCCCGCTCCCGCGGCCGCGGTGGCAAGAAGTCCAAGAAGCCCAAGAAGAACAAGCGCCGCAGCGGCACCGCCTGCCTCGTGGTCGCCGTGGTGCTCCTCGGCGTCGTGGGCGGTGGCGGCTACCTCGCCTACGACTACTGGCAGACCCACTTCGGCGCGGCGCCCGACTACGAGGGCCAGGGCAGCGGCCAGGTCCAGGTCGAGATCCCCAAGGGGGCCAGCCTGACCGAGATGGGCAAGGTCCTGCAGGAGGCCGGCGTCGTCAAGAGCGTCGGCGCCTTCACCAACGCCGCGGCCAAGAAGGCCATCCAGCCCGGCACGTACACCCTGCACCAGCAGATGTCCGGCGCGGCGGCCGTCGAGATGATGACCAACGCCGGCAACTTCCTGACCATCGCCGAGGGCCGGCGGGCCGTGCAGATCTACGCCGCCATCGACGGGAAGCTGGGCCTGCCGGCCGGCACCACCAAGGACGTCGCCAAGAACCGGGCGAAGGACCTCGGGCTGCCCGCGTGGGCCAACACCGACCCCAAGATCAGGGATCCGCTGGAGGGCTTCCTCTACCCCTCGCAGTACAGCGCCGGCAAGGGCACCAAGCCGGAGACCATCCTCAAGCAGATGGTCGCCCGGGCCAACGAGAACTACGCCAAGCAGGACCTGGAGGGCAAGGCGCGCGAGCTGGGCCTGAAGTCCCCGCTGCAGCTGATCACCGTGGCCAGCCTGGTCAACGCCGAGGGCATGACGCACGACGACTTCCGCAAGATGGCGCGGGTCATCTACAACCGCCTCAAGCCCACAAACGTCGAGACGAACGGCAAGCTGGAATTCGACTCCACGTACAACTACACGAAGAACCAGAGCAAGCTGGACCTCAGCCCCAAGCAGCTGCGCGCGCTCGACGACCCGTACAACACCTACTTCTACAAGGGCCTGCCCCCCGGCCCCATCGGCAACCCCGGCGAACAGGCCCTCAAGGCCGCCATGGACCCGGAGCCGGGGGACTGGTACTACTTCGTCTCCATCAACGAGAAGACGACGTTCACCAAGAACCTGCAGGAGCACCAGAAGCTCGTGGACGAGTTCAACAAGAGCCGGAAGCCGTAGATGAGCCGCACCCCGGAGCGCCGCCGCGCGGCGGTGCTCGGTTCCCCGATCGCCCACTCGCTCTCCCCGGTCCTGCACCGCGCCGCGTACGCGGAGCTGGGCCTGGGGGAGTGGACGTACGACCGCTTCGAGGTGGACGAGGCCGCGCTGCCCGCCTTCCTCGACGAGCTGGACGGCAGCTGGGCCGGGCTGTCCCTGACCATGCCGCTCAAGCGGGCGGTGATCCCGCTGCTGGACGAGGTCAGCGGCACGGCCGCCGCGGTCGAGGCCGTCAACACCGTCGTGTTCACGGAGGACGGCCGCCGCCTCGGCGACAACACCGACATCCCCGGCATCGCCGCGGCCCTGCGCGAGCGCGGCGTGACCGGGGCCGCCTCCGCCGCCGTGCTCGGCGCGGGCGCCACCGCGTCCTCCGCGCTCGCCGCCCTGGCCGGGATCTGCACCGGCGAGGTCACCGTGTACGTGCGCAGCGAGGCCCGCGCGGCCGAGATGCGCGAGTGGGGCGAGCGGCTCGGTGTGGCCGTCCGCACCGAGGACTGGGCCCGCGCCGCCGAGGCCCTCTCCGCCCCGCTGGTCGTGGCCACCACCCCGGCGGGGGCCACCGACGCCCTCGCGAAGGCCGTCCCGGACCGTCCCGGCGCCCTCTTCGACGTCCTCTACGAGCCGTGGCCCACGCCCCTGGCCGCGGCCTGGGACGCGCGCGGCGGCACCGTCCTCGGCGGCCTGGACCTCCTCGTCCACCAAGCGGTCCTCCAGGTCGAGCAGATGACCGGCTGCCCGCGGGCACCGCTGGCCGCGATGCGCGCGGCGGGCGAGGCCGCCCTCGCCGCCCGCGGCTGACGGGACCCGTCCGGCCGACCACGACGTGACTCAGTCCGTTCCACAACGCGGACCGGAGGGCGGATCGGACCGTCCGGCATGGGAGGATCAGAAGCGGCGGGCCGGGGCCGCGCACCCGGGCGCCGCACGATCTTGAGGCGCGCGAGCAAGAGGAGTCCCGTTGAGCAGGTTGCGCTGGCTGACTGCCGGTGAGTCGCATGGTCCGGCACTCGTGGCGACGCTGGAGGGCCTGCCCGCCGGTGTCCCCGTCACCACGGACATGGTGGCGGACCACCTGGCCCGCCGGCGGCTCGGCTACGGCCGCGGCGCGCGCATGAAGTTCGAGCGGGACGAGGTCACCTTCCTCGGCGGCGTGCGCCACGGCCTGACGATGGGCTCCCCCGTCGCGGTCATGGTGGGCAACACCGAGTGGCCCAAGTGGGAGAAGGTCATGGCGGCCGATCCGGTGGATCCGGAGGAGCTGGCGGCGATGGCCCGCAACGCCCCGCTGACCCGCCCCCGCCCCGGCCACGCCGACCTCGCGGGCATGCAGAAGTACGGGATCGACGAGGCCCGCCCGATCCTGGAGCGCGCCTCCGCCCGCGAGACCGCCGCCCGCGTCGCCCTCGGCGCCGTCGCCCGCTCCTACCTGAAGGAGACCACGGGCATCGAGATCGTCTCCCACGTCATCGAGCTGGCCGCGGCCAAGGCGCCGCTCGGCGTCTACCCCAAGCCCTCGGACGTCGAGAAGCTCGACGCCGACCCGGTCCGCTGCCTGGACGAGGCGGCGAGCAAGGCGATGGTCGCCGAGATCGACCAGGCCCACAAGGACGGTGACACGCTCGGCGGCGTCGTCGAGGTCCTGGCCTACGGCGTCCCCGTCGGCCTGGGCTCGCACGTGCACTGGGACCGCCGCCTGGACGCCCGCCTCGCCGCCGCCCTGATGGGCATTCAGGCGATCAAGGGCGTCGAGGTCGGCGACGGCTTCGAGCTGGCCCGGGTGCCGGGCTCGAAGGCCCACGACGAGATCGTCTCCACCGAGGACGGCATCCGCCGCACCTCCGGCCGCTCCGGCGGCACCGAGGGCGGTCTGTCCACGGGCGAGCTGCTGCGCGTCCGCGCGGCCATGAAGCCGATCGCCACCGTGCCGCGCGCCCTGCGCACGGTCGACGTGGCCACGGGCGAGGCCGCCCAGGCCCACCACCAGCGCTCCGACGTGTGCGCGGTCCCGGCCGCCGGCATCGTCGCCGAGGCGATGGTCGCCCTGGTGCTGGCGGACGCGGTGGCGGAGAAGTTCGGCGGCGACAACGTCGCCGAGACCCGCCGCAACGTCCAGGGCTACCTCGAGAACCTGGCCATCAAGTGACCGCGCCCGCCGTCGTGCTGGTGGGCCCGCCGGGAGCCGGCAAGTCCACCATCGGCGCCCTGCTCGCCGAGCGGCTGGGCACCGGCTACCGCGACACCGACGCCGACATCGAGAAGACCGCCGGCAAGCCCATCCCGGAGATCTTCGTCGACGAGGGCGAGCCGCACTTCCGCGAGCTGGAGCGGCAGGCCGTCCGCGCCGCCGTCGCCGAGCACCCCGGCGTGCTCTCCCTCGGCGGCGGCGCGATCATGGACGACGGGACGCGGGCCCTCCTCGCGGGGCTGCCCGTGGTCTTCCTCGACGTCGAGCTCGCCGACGCCGTACGGCGCGTCGGCCTCGACGCCCCGCGCCCGCTGCTCGCGATCAACCCGCGGCAGCGCTGGCGCGAGCTGATGGAGGCCCGCCGCCCGCTCTACACCGAGGTCGCCCGGGCCACCGTCGCCACCGGCGGCCGCACGCCGGACGAGGTCGCCGACGCCGTGCTGGAGGCCCTGCACCTGGCACCGGTGCCCGGGGACCGCACACAGGACACCACGCAGTGAGGAACGCATGACCGACGCCCCCACCCGCATCCAGGTCGCCGGCAGCGCGGGCACCGACCCGTACGAGGTCCTGGTCGGGCGCCAGCTGCTGGGCGAGCTGCCCGGCCTGATCGGCACCAAGGCCAAGCGGGTCGCCGTGCTCCACCCCGAGGCGCTCGCCGAGACCGGCGAGGTGCTCCGGCAGGACCTCGCCGCCCAGGGCTACGAGGCCATCGCGATCCAGCTGCCCAACGCGGAGGAGTCCAAGACCGTCGAGGTCGCGGCGTACTGCTGGAAGGCGCTCGGCCAGACCGGCTTCACCCGCACCGACGTCATCGTCGGCGTGGGCGGCGGCGCCACCACGGACCTCGCCGGCTTCGTCGCCGCCACCTGGCTGCGCGGCGTGCGCTGGATCGCCGTGCCCACCACGGTGCTGGCCATGGTCGACGCCGCCGTCGGCGGCAAGACCGGCATCAACACCGCCGAGGGCAAGAACCTCGTCGGCGCCTTCCACCCGCCCGCCGGCGTCCTGTGCGACCTGGCCGCGCTGGACTCGCTGCCGGTCCACGACTACGTCAGCGGCCTCGCCGAGGTCATCAAGGCGGGCTTCATCGCCGACCCGGCCATCCTCGACCTCATCGAGGCCGACCCGGAGGCCGCCCGCACCCCCGCCGGGCCGCACACCGCCGAGCTGATCGAGCGCGCGATCCGGGTCAAGGCCGAGGTGGTCTCCTCCGACCTCAAGGAGTCGGGCCTGCGCGAGATCCTCAACTACGGCCACACCCTCGCCCACGCCATCGAGAAGAACGAGCGCTACAACTGGCGGCACGGCGCGGCCGTCGCCGTCGGCATGGTCTTCGCCGCCGAGCTCGGCCGCATCGCCGGCCGCCTCGACGACGCGACCGCCGACCGGCACCGGGCGATCCTCACCTCCGTGGGCCTGCCCGTCACCTACCGCGGCGACCAGTGGCCCAAGCTGGTGGAGACCATGAAGGTCGACAAGAAGACCCGCGGCGACCGGCTGCGCTTCATCGTCCTGGACGGCCTGGCCAAGCCGACGGTCCTGGAGGGCCCCGACCCGGCGATGCTGCTCGCGGCCCACGCGGAGATCGCTGCGTGAGCCGCTCACGCGTGGCCGCCGGGCCCCGGCGGCCTTGGCCGGCCGGACCGCCCGGCTGCGCCGCCGGCCGACTCACGGAAGGAGGCGGGGCATGACCCGCCGCGTGCTGGTTCTCAACGGCCCCAACCTGGGCCGCCTCGGCTCCCGCGAGCCCGACGTCTACGGCTCGACGTCCTACAAGGGACTCGTGGAGGAGTGCACCCGGCTCGGCGCGGAGCTCGGCTTCGCCGTCGACGTGCGCGAGACCAACGACGAGGGCGAGATGGTCCGCTGGCTGCACGAGGCGGCCGACGGCGCCCTCCCGGTCGTCATCAACCCCGGCGCGTTCACGCACTACTCGTACGCCATGCGCGACGCGGCCGCCCAGCGCACCGCGCCGCTCGTCGAGGTGCACATCTCCAACCCGTACGCGCGCGAGGAGTTCCGCCACACCTCCGTGATCGCGGCGGTCGCCAGCGGCACCGTCGCGGGCTTCGGCATCGGCTCCTACCGGCTCGCGCTGCGGGCCCTGGCCGAGGAACTCGCGGGCTGACGCACCCGTTGCCCCTGCGGGGGCGACGGGGCCGGGGCTCGGGTACTCTCCCGTCTGGCCGACGCCCGGTGGTGGGGGGGGGGGGGGGGCGGGCGGGGCCCCCCCGGCGG
>NZ_JBMMMZ010000017.1:86718-260548 GCF_049725035.1 Streptomyces sp. XH2
GGGGGGTGTGTTTTGGTTTGGGTCCCAATTTCCCCCCCCCCCGGGGCGCCCCCCGCCGCCCCGCGCCCTCACGAGACGGAGTGCCACCGCATGCAGTACCCCGTCGGACCGCCGCTGCCGCCGGCCCACCCCCCGATGCCGGGTGCGCCACCGCCGCCGGCCGACCCGACCGGCCACCTCATGGTCCCGCAGGGCGCGCCCGCGCCGGGAGCGGTGCCCGGCATGCCGCCGGCCGACCCCGCCCACGCCGCCGTCGCGGTGATCCTCATCGGCCCGGCCGGCGCGGGGAAGACGACCGTGGCCCGGCACTGGGCGGACACCCGCCGCGTGCCCACCGCCCACATCAGCCTGGACGACGTCCGCGAGTGGGTGCGCTCGGGCTTCGCCGACCCCCAGTCCGGCTGGAACGACCACTCCGAGGCCCAGTACCGCCTCGCCCGCCGCACCTGCGGCTTCGCCGCCCGCAACTTCCTCGCCAACGGCATCTCCTGCATCCTCGACGACGCCGTCTTCCCCGACCGGCCCGTCGTCGGCCTCGGCGGCTGGAAGCGCCACGTGGGCCCCGGCCTGCTCCCCGTCGTCCTGCTGCCCGGACTGGAGGTCGTCCTGGAGCGCAACGCCGAGCGCACGGGCAACCGCCGCCTCGGCGACGAGGAGGTGGCCCGGATCCACGGCCGGATGGCCGGCTGGTACGGCTCCGGCCTGCCGATCATCGACAACTCCCAGCAGGACGTCACCACCACCGCCCGCCTCCTCGACGAGGTCGTCGCCCGCTCGCTGGCCAGCCCGCCCAGCTGGTGAGAGGCCCGGGGCGCCCGGAGCCGGTGCCCGGTCGGACGCGCCCGGACGGCCGCCCGCGGCACCCGGCCGTAGGCTCAAAGACATGTCCGAGGTGTACGCGGCGCGCCGCGACCGGCTGCGCGAGCGCTGCCACGCGGCCGGGAGCGAGGCCGCCCTGGTCTCCGGGAACGCCAACGTCCGCTACCTGGCCGGCACCGCCCCGGCCGGGGCGGCGCTGCTCGTGTGCCCCGGCCAGGACGTCCTGCTGTGCCCCTGCGACCCCTGCGGCGAGGCCGGCGGCCCCCGGGCCGCTGAGGACCTGCAGGTCCTCCTGCTGGCCGAGGCGGACGGCGACCCCGCCGTCGCCGGTGCCGAGCGCGCCGCGGCCGCCGGAGCCGGCTCGCTCGCCGTCGAGGAGCACCACCTCACGGTCTCCCGGCACCGCGCCCTGCGGTCCGTCGCGCCCCGGCTGCGCCTGACCGACCTCGGCCCCGCCGTGGAGCAGCAGCGGCTCGTCAAGGACGACGAGGAGATCTCCTCCCTGCGCATCGCCGCGGAGATCGCCGACCAGGCCCTGGGGGAGCTCCTGGAGTCGATCCTGGTCGGGCGCACCGAGCGGCACCTGGCGCTGGAGCTGGAGCGCCGGCTGGTCGACCACGGCGCCACGGGCCCGGCGTTCCCCACCTCGGTCGGCACGGGCCCGAACTCGGGGCTGGCCGGGCACCTGCCGGGCGACCGCCGGGTGGAGGAGGGCGACTTCCTCAGCGTGTGCGTGGGCGCCGACTACCGCGGCTACCGCAGCGAGATCGGCCGGACGTTCGTGATCGGCACCAGCCCGGCGGACTGGCAGATCGAGCTCTACGACCAGGTGTTCGCCGCCCAGCGGGCCGGCCGGGAGGCGCTCGCGCCGGGCACCCCGTACCGGGACGTGGACCGTGCCGCGCGCGTGGTGCTGGAGGCCGCCGGGCACGGCGAGCGGGTCGGGCCGCGGATCGGACACGGCGTGGGGCTCGAAAACGACGAGGACCCTCGGCTGACACCTTCGGCAATGGGTAAACTGGACGCTTGCGTGCCGGTCACCGTAGATCCGGGGGTACACCTCCCGGGCCGCGGCGGAGTCCGGATCGATGACACGCTCGTCGTCCGCCCCGAGGCGGACGGCGGACCCGAGCTACTCACCATCACGACCAAAGAGCTGCTCGCGCTCTAGCGGGGCGCACCGCACTTTCTGGTTCCACCAGTCCAGGAGATACCGCAACCGTGGCATCCACGAACGACCTCAAGAACGGCATGGTGCTCAAGCTCGAAGGCGGCCAGCTCTGGTCCGTCGTCGAGTTCCAGCACGTCAAGCCCGGCAAGGGCCCCGCCTTCGTCCGTACGAAGCTGAAGAACGTGCTCTCCGGCAAGGTCGTCGACAAGACCTTCAACGCCGGCGTGAAGGTCGAGACGGCCACCGTCGACCGCCGCGACATGCAGTTCTCCTACATGGACGGCGACTACTTCGTCTTCATGGACATGAAGGACTACGACCAGCTCATGATCGACCGGAAGGCCGTCGGCGACGCCGCGAACTTCCTGATCGAGGGCTTCGAGGCCACCGTCGCCACGCACGAGGGCGAGGTGCTCTACGTCGAGCTGCCGGCCGCCGTCGAGCTGGTCATCGAGCACACCGACCCGGGCGTCCAGGGCGACCGCTCCACCGGTGGCACCAAGCCCGCCAAGCTGGAGACGGGCTACGAGATCCAGGTCCCGCTCTTCGTCACCACCGGCGAGAAGATCAAGGTCGACACGCGCACCGGCGATTACCTCGGCCGGGTGAACAGCTAACCGTGGCTGCCCGCAGCAAGGCCCGTAAGCGCGCTTTCCAGATCCTCTTCGAGGCCGACCAGCGCGGCGTCACCGTGCAGAACGTGCTCGCGGACTGGATCCGGCACTCCCGGTCCGACGACCGCCAGCCGCCGGTGAACGAATACACGATGCAGCTGGTCGAGGGGTACGCCGAGCACGTGGCCCGGATCGACGAGCTGATCTCCACCTACGCGGTCGACTGGGATCTGGACCGGATGCCGGTCGTGGACCGGAACATCGTGCGGCTCGGTGCCTACGAGCTGATCTGGGAGGACGGCACTCCGGACGCGGTGGCGATCGACGAGGCGGTGCAGCTCGCCAAGGAGTTCTCCACGGACGACTCGCCGGCCTTCGTCAACGGTCTGCTCGGCCGCTTCAAGGAGCTCAAGCCGAGCCTGCGCCGGGACGAGCAGTAGCGAGCCCGCTCGCGACTGCCCGGCCCGGGCACGCGCGGCTGTGACCGCACACAGACCAAACCGCCCGGGGGCGGGGAGACCGCAAGGTCTCCCCGCCCCCGGGCGGTTGTCGTGGTGAGGAAAGAGGGCCGGCCGTCAGGCGTCCTCGTGCTGGACCGCGCGGCGCGCATCCGCGTCGAGCACGCCCCAGCTGATCAGCTGCTCGGTGAGCACCGAGGGCGACTGGTCGTAGATGACGGCAAGGGTCCGCAGGTCGTCCTGGCGGATCGAGAGGACCTTGCCGTTGTAGTCGCCGCGCTGGCTCTGGATGGTGGCCGCGTAACGCTGGAGCGGGCCGGCCTTCTCGGCCGGCACGTGGGCCAGGCGCTCAAGGTCCAGAACCAGCTTCGGCGGCGGCTCGGCGGCGCCGCCCGGCGTGGTGCCGGGCAGCAGCTCCTGCACGGGAACCCCGTAGAAGTCGGCCAGCTCGGCCAGGCGCTGCACGGTCACGGCACGGTCGCCGCGCTCGTACGAACCCACTACGACGGCCTTCCAGCGGCCCTGGGACTTCTCCTCCACGCCGTGAAGGGAGAGGCCCTGCTGGGTGCGGATGGCGCGGAGCTTGGCCCCGAGCTGTTTGGCGTATTCGCTGGACATAAAGCTCCCCGGACGCTGTATCGACGTGCGACGGCGTCTTCTGAAGACTGCCGCGTGTCTGGTAACTCACTGTGAGGTTACGCAGCGTAATCTGACTTCGTCAAGCCGAATGGTCCATACCGTCCGCCAGGAGGGGGGCGGTGAGCGCCGCGCACCGGGCCTGGTACGGTGAGGGAGTAAATCCGACGTCCTTTAATGTCCGTCCCGTGAGGCGGAGAAGGAGGTCCGTTTCGTATGGACGCATTTCCCAGCGCGCGTCCCGTGCTCGAAGCACCGGACATCGCCCGGGTCCTCACCCGCATCGCCCACGAGATCGTCGAGCGCGCCAAGGGCGCCGACGACGTCGTGCTCCTCGGCATCCCCACCCGCGGCGTCTTCCTCGCCCGCCGGCTGGCCGCCAAGCTCGAGGAGATCACCGGAGGCAAGACCCCGGTCGGCTCCCTCGACATCACCATGTACCGCGACGACCTGCGGCTCCGCCCGGCCCGTGCGCTCGCCCGCACGGAGATCCCCGGCGAGGGCATCGACGGCAGGCTCGTCATCCTCGTCGACGACGTGCTCTTCTCCGGCCGCACCATCCGCGCCGCGCTCGACGCGATGAACGACCTCGGCCGCCCCCGCGCCGTCCAGCTCGCGGTCCTCGTCGACCGCGGCCACCGCGAACTTCCCATCCGCGCCGACTACGTCGGCAAGAACCTCCCGACGTCGCTGCGGGAGACGGTCAAGGTCCACCTCACCGAGGAGGACGGCCGCGACAGCGTGCTCCTCGGCGCGGGCACGACCGCCCCGGCCGACGGGCAGTAGCACCCTCCTCCCCGCGGACCCGGTGAGCCTCCGGGACCGTGCCGCCGCATGCCCGGCCCCCGCCTCGCACACCTCCTCACCCACGGAGAACCGGATGAAGCGCCACCTCATCTCGGCCGCCGACCTCACCCGCGACGACGCCGTCCTGATCCTCGACACCGCCGAGGAGATGGCCCGGGTCGCCGACCGGCCGATCAAGAAACTGCCCACCCTGCGCGGCCGCACCGTCGTCAACCTCTTCTTCGAGGACTCGACCCGTACCCGCATCTCCTTCGAAGCCGCGGCGAAGCGCCTGTCCGCCGACGTCATCAACTTCTCCGCCAAGGGCTCCTCGGTCTCCAAGGGCGAGTCGCTGAAGGACACCGCCCTGACCCTGGAGGCCATGGGCGCGGACGCCGTCGTCATCCGCCACCACGCCTCCGGCGCCCCCTACCGGCTGGCGAACTCCGGCTGGATCGACGGGGCCGTCGTCAACGCCGGCGACGGCACCCACGAGCACCCCACCCAGGCCCTGCTGGACGCCTTCACCATGCGCCGCCGCCTGGTCGGCCGGGACGCCGGGATCGGCCAGGACCTCTCCGGGCGCCGCATCACGATCGTCGGCGACGTGCTGCACAGCCGCGTGGCCCGCTCCAACGTCCACCTGCTGACCACCCTCGGCGCCGAGGTCACCCTCGTCGCCCCGCCCACGCTGGTGCCCGTCGGCGTCGAGAACTGGCCCTGCGAGGTCTCCTACGACCTCGACGCCGTCCTGCCGAAGTCCGACGCCGTGATGATGCTGCGCGTGCAGCGCGAGCGCATGAACGCCGCGTTCTTCCCGACCGAGCGCGAGTACTCCCGCCGCTACGGCCTGGACGGGGACCGCATGGCGAAGATGCCCGAGCACGCCGTCGTGATGCACCCCGGCCCGATGAACCGCGGCATGGAGATCACCGCCGAGGTCGCCGACTCCGACCGCTGCACGGCCGTCGAGCAGGTCGCCAACGGCGTCAGCACGCGCATGGCCGTCCTCTACCTGCTGCTCGGCGGTTCCGAGCCCGCCGTCACCACCGCCCGCACCGAGGAGAACAACTGATGTCCAAGATCCTGATCCGTGGTGCGAAGGTCCTCGGCGGCGAGCCGCAGGACGTGCTGATCGACGGCGAGACCATCGCCGAGGTGGGCACGGGCCTGACCGCCCCCGAGGGCGCCCAGGTCATCGAGGCCGACGGCAAGATCCTGCTGCCCGGCCTGGTCGACCTCCACACCCACCTGCGCGAGCCCGGCCGCGAGGACTCCGAGACCGTCCTGACCGGCACCCGCGCCGCCGCCAGCGGCGGCTACACGGCCGTCTTCGCCATGGCCAACACCTTCCCCGTCGCCGACACCGCCGGCGTCGTCGAGCAGGTCTGGCGCCTGGGCAAGGAGTCCGGCTACTGCGACGTGCAGCCGATCGGCGCCGTCACCGTCGGCCTGGAGGGCAAGCAGCTCTCCGAGCTCGGCGCCATGCACGACTCCGCCGCCGGCGTCACCGTCTTCTCCGACGACGGCAAGTGCGTCGACGACGCCGTGATCATGCGCCGCGCGCTGGAGTACGTGAAGGCCTTCGGCGGCGTCGTCGCCCAGCACGCCCAGGAGCCCCGGCTCACCGAGGGCGCCCAGATGAACGAGGGCATCGTCTCCGCCGAGCTCGGCCTGGGCGGCTGGCCCGCCGTCGCCGAGGAGTCGGTCATCGCCCGCGACGTCCTGCTCGCCGAGCACGTCGGCTCCCGGGTGCACATCTGCCACCTGTCCACGGCCGGCTCCGTCGAGATCGTCCGCTGGGCCAAGTCCCGCGGCATCGACGTCACCGCCGAGGTCACCCCGCACCACCTGCTCCTCACCGACGAGCTCGTCCGGTCGTACAACCCGGTCTACAAGGTGAACCCGCCGCTGCGCACCGAGCGCGACGTGATGGCCCTGCGCGAGGCCCTGGCCGACGGCACGATCGACATCGTCGCCACCGACCACGCCCCGCACCCGCACGAGGACAAGGACTGCGAGTGGGCCGCGGCCGCCATGGGCATGGTGGGCCTGGAGACCGCGCTGTCCGTCGTCCAGCAGACGATGGTCGAGACCGGGCTGCTGGACTGGGCCGGCGTCGCCGAGCGCATGTCCGTGAAGCCCGCCCGCATCGGCAGCCTCGACGGCCACGGCCGCCCCATCGCCGCCGGTGAGCCCGCCAACCTCACCCTGGTCGATTCCGCTTACCGTGGTGTCGTGGACCCCGCGGGCTTCGCCTCCCGCAGCCGCAACACCCCCTACGAGGGCCGCGAGCTGCCGGGTCGCGTCACCCACACCTTCCTGCGGGGCCGGGCAACGGTCGTGGACGGGAATCTGGCGTGACATCTGCACCATCTGCACTGATCATCCTGGCGGGCGAGCAGAAGTCTGCCGCCGTCACCGACTGGGCCGCGCGCGTCGGCTGGGTCGTGGGGCTGCTGCTCTTCGTCGCGCTGCTCTACTGGCTGATGCGCGAGGGCTGGAAGTGGCGCGGCACGCTCCAGGGCGACCTGCCGCAGCTCCCCGAAGCGCCCACCGGGCAGGGTGACCCCACCCTGACGATGAAGGGCCGCTACCACGGCTCCACCACGGCCGGCCAGTGGCTCGACCGCATCGTCGCGCACGGCCTCGGCACCCGCAGCCGCGCCGAGCTCACCCTGACGGAGCAGGGCGTCACCGTCGTGCGCCCGGGCGCCCAGGACTTCTTCATCCCCGCGGACCGGGTGCGCGGCGCCCGGCTCGACAAAGGAATCGCCGGCAAGGTCCTCACCGAGGGCGGCCTGCTGGTGATCACCTGGGTGCACGGGGACCGCGAGATCGATTCCGGTTTCCGCTCCGACCAGGCGGCCGAGCACTCCGCCTGGGTCGAGGCCCTCACCCACCCGCACCACCTGAACAGCGACACGGAAGGCGCACGATGACGACCTCCACCAGGGGGACTGCCAAGATCCCCGCCGTACTCGTCCTGGAGGACGGCCGGATCTTCCGCGGCCGGGCCTACGGGGCCGTGGGGGAGACCTTCGGCGAGGCCGTGTTCTCCACCGGCATGACCGGCTACCAGGAGACCCTGACCGACCCGTCGTACCACCGCCAGGTCGTCGTGATGACCGCCCCCCACGTGGGCAACACCGGCGTCAACGACGAGGACTCCGAGTCGGCGCGCATCTGGGTCGCCGGCTACGTGGTGCGCGACCCCGCCCGTGTCCCGTCCAACTGGCGCTCGCGCCGGTCCCTGGACGAGGAGCTGGCCAAGCAGGGCGTCGTCGGCATCTGCGGCATCGACACCCGCGCCCTCACCCGCCACCTGCGCGAACGCGGCGCCATGCGCGTCGGCATCTTCTCCGGGCACTCCCTGCCCGACGAGGGCACCATGCTCGCCGAGGTGCGCCAGGCCCCCGAGATGAAGGGCGCCGACCTCTCCGCCGAGGTCGCCACCAAGGAGACCTACGTCGTCCCCGCGATCGGCGAGAAGAAGTTCACCGTCGCCGCGATCGACCTGGGCATCAAGGGCATGACCCCGCACCGGATGGCCGAGCGCGGCATCGAGGTGCACGTCCTGCCGGCCACGGCCACCGCCGAGGACGTCTACGCCGTGAACCCCGACGGCGTGTTCTTCTCGAACGGTCCGGGCGACCCGTCCACCGCCGACCACCCCGTCGCCGTCATGCGCGAGGTCCTCTCCCGCAAGACGCCGCTGTTCGGCATCTGCTTCGGCAACCAGATCCTCGGCCGCGCGCTCGGCTTCGGCACGTACAAGCTGAAGTACGGCCACCGCGGCATCAACCAGCCCGTGCAGGACCGCACGACCGGCAAGGTCGAGGTCACCGCGCACAACCACGGCTTCGCCGTCGACGCCCCGCTCGACCGGGCGACCGACACGCCGTACGGCCGGGTCGAGGTCTCCCACGTGTGTCTGAACGACGACGTGGTGGAAGGCCTCCAGTTGCTCGACCAGCCGGCATTCAGCGTCCAGTACCACCCCGAGGCAGCCGCAGGCCCGCACGACGCCGCGTACCTGTTCGACCGCTTCGTCTCCCTGATGGAGGGCCAGCGTGCCTAAGCGCACCGACATCCAGTCCGTTCTGGTCATCGGCTCCGGCCCGATCGTCATCGGCCAGGCCGCGGAGTTCGACTACTCCGGCACCCAGGCCTGCCGCGTGCTGAAGTCCGAGGGCCTGCGGGTCATCCTCGTCAACTCCAACCCGGCCACGATCATGACCGACCCGGAGATCGCCGACGCCACGTACGTCGAGCCGATCACCCCCGAGTTCGTCGAGAAGATCATCGCCAAGGAGCGCCCCGACGCCCTCCTGCCCACCCTCGGCGGCCAGACCGCGCTCAACACCGCCATCTCCATGCACGAGAACGGCGTGCTGGAGAAGTACGGCGTGGAGCTCATCGGCGCCAACGTCGAGGCCATCCACAAGGGCGAGGACCGCGACCTGTTCAAGGGCGTCGTCGAGGCCGTCCGCGCCAAGACCGGCCACGGCGAGTCCGCCCGCTCGGTCATCTGCCACACCATGGACGAGGTCCTCGCGGGCGTCGAGACGCTCGGCGGCTACCCCGTCGTCGTCCGCCCCTCCTTCACCATGGGCGGCGCCGGCTCCGGCTTCGCGCACGACGAGGAGGAGCTGCGCCGCATCGCCGGCCAGGGCCTCACGCTCTCCCCGACCACCGAGGTGCTCCTGGAGGAGTCCATCCTCGGCTGGAAGGAGTACGAGCTGGAGCTGATGCGCGACAAGCACGACAACGTCGTGGTCGTCTGCTCCATCGAGAACTTCGACCCCATGGGCGTGCACACCGGTGACTCGATCACCGTCGCCCCGGCGATGACGCTCACCGACCGCGAGTACCAGATCCTTCGCGACGTCGGCATCGCGATCATCCGCGAGGTCGGCGTCGACACCGGCGGCTGCAACATCCAGTTCGCGGTCAACCCCGAGGACGGCCGGGTCATCGTCATCGAGATGAACCCGCGCGTCTCCCGCTCCTCCGCGCTCGCCTCCAAGGCCACCGGCTTCCCGATCGCCAAGATCGCGGCTCGCCTCGCCGTGGGCTACACGCTGGACGAGATCCCCAACGACATCACCGAGAAGACCCCGGCGTCCTTCGAGCCCACGCTCGACTACGTCGTGGTCAAGGCGCCCCGCTTCGCCTTCGAGAAGTTCCCGGCCGCCGACGCCACCCTCACCACCACCATGAAGTCGGTGGGCGAGGCCATGGCCATCGGCCGCAACTTCACCGAGGCGCTGCAGAAGGCCCTGCGCTCGCTGGAGAAGAAGGGCTCGCAGTTCGACTTCGTCTCCGCGCCCGGCGACAAGGCGGAGCTGCTGGCGAAGGCCGTCGTCCCCACGGACGGCCGCATCAACACGGTCATGGCCGCGATCCGCGCCGGGGCGACGCCGGAGGAGGTCTTCGACGCCACGAAGATCGACCCGTGGTTCGTCGACCAGCTCTTCCTGCTCAAGGAGGTCGCCGACGACCTGGCCGCCGCCGTCCGGCTGGAGCCCGAGCTGCTGGCCGAGGCCAAGCGGCACGGCTTCTCCGACGCCCAGATCGGCGCCATCCGCAGCCTGCCCGAGGCCGTCGTCCGCGAGGTCCGGCACGCCCTCGGCGTCCGCCCGGTCTACAAGACGGTCGACACCTGCGCCGCCGAGTTCGCCGCGAAGACCCCGTACTTCTACTCCTCCTACGACGAGGAGACCGAGGTCGCGCGCCGCGAGAAGCCCGCGGTGATCATCCTGGGCTCGGGCCCGAACCGCATCGGCCAGGGCATCGAGTTCGACTACTCCTGCGTCCACGCCTCCTTCGCGCTCAGCGAGGCCGGCTACGAGACCGTGATGGTCAACTGCAACCCCGAGACCGTCTCCACCGACTACGACACCTCCGACCGGCTCTACTTCGAGCCGCTCACCCTGGAGGACGTCCTGGAGATCGTCCACGCCGAGCAGGAGGCCGGCCCCGTCGCGGGCGTCGTCGTCCAGCTCGGCGGCCAGACCCCGCTCGGCCTCGCCCAGGCGCTCAAGGACAACGGCGTGCCGGTCGTCGGCACCTCGCCCGAGGCCATCGACCTCGCCGAGGAGCGCGGCGCCTTCGGCCGCGTGCTCACCGAGGCCGGCCTGCCCGCGCCCAAGTACGGCACCGCCTTCTCCTTCGAGGAGGCCAAGGGCATCGCCGCCGAGATCGGCTACCCGGTCATGGTCCGCCCGTCCTACGTGCTCGGCGGCCGCGGCATGGAGATCGTCTACGACGAGCCCTCCCTCGGCGAGTACCTGGAGCGCCACGCCGGCCTGATCTCCGAGCACCCGGTCCTCATCGACCGCTTCCTCGACGACGCCATCGAGATCGACGTCGACGCGCTCTACGACGGCCACGAGCTCTACCTCGGCGGCGTCATGGAGCACATCGAGGAGGCCGGCATCCACTCCGGCGACTCCGCCTGCGCCCTGCCCCCGATCACCCTCGGCGGCTTCGACATCAAGCGGCTGCGCGCCTCCACCGAGGCCATCGCCAAGGGCGTCGGCGTCCGCGGCCTGATCAACATCCAGTTCGCCATGGCCGGGGACATCCTCTACGTCCTGGAGGCCAACCCGCGCGCCTCCCGCACGGTCCCCTTCACCTCGAAGGCGACCGCCGTGCCGCTCGCCAAGGCCGCCGCCCGCATCTCGCTGGGCGCGACCATCGCCGAGCTGCGCGCCGAGGGCATGCTGCCCAAGGAGGGCGACGGCGGCACGCTCCCGATGGACGCGCCGATCTCCGTCAAGGAGGCCGTGATGCCGTGGTCGCGCTTCCGCGACATCCACGGCCGCGGCGTGGACACCGTCCTCGGCCCGGAGATGCGCTCCACCGGCGAGGTCATGGGCATCGACAGCGTCTTCGGCACGGCCTACGCGAAGTCGCAGGCCGGCGCCTACGGCGCGCTGCCGACCAAGGGCCGCGCGTTCGTCTCGGTCGCCAACCGCGACAAGCGCTCGATGATCTTCCCGGCCCGCGAGCTGGTCGCCCACGGCTTCGAGCTGCTGGCCACCTCCGGCACCGCCGAGGTCCTCAAGCGCAACGGCATCAACGCCACCGTCGTGCGCAAGCAGAGCGAGGGCGAGGGCCCGAACGGCGAGAAGACCATCGTCCAGCTCATCCACGACGGCCAGGTCGACCTCATCGTCAACACCCCGTACGGCACCGGCGGCCGGCTCGACGGCTACGAGATCCGTACGGCCGCGGTCGCCCGCGCGGTGCCGTGCCTGACCACGGTCCAGGCCCTCGCGGCCGCCGTGCAGGGCATCGAGGCGTTCAGCCGCGGCGACGTCGGGGTGCGCTCCCTGCAGGAGCACGCGGAGCACCTGCCCGCCGCCCGCGCCTGACCGGGGCCGCCCGCCCGCCCCGCCACGGGGCGGGCGGGCGGTTCCCTGGAACCCCCCTCCTCGCCCGCGGAAGGCCCGGCCCCCATGTACTCCCTCTTCTTCCGACTGATCTTCCAGCGGATGGACCCCGAGAAGGCCCACCACCTCGCCTTCGCCTGGATCCGCGCCGCGGCCCGCGTGCCGGTCCTGCGCACCTTCGTCGCGGCCGTCCTCGCGCCCCGCCACAAGGCGCTGCGCACCGAGGCCCTCGGCCTGCGCATGCACGGCCCCTTCGGGCTCGCCGCCGGCTTCGACAAGAACGCCGCCGCCATCGACGGCATGAGCATGCTCGGCTTCGACCACGTCGAGATCGGCACCGTCACCGCGCAGCCGCAGCCCGGCAACCCCAAGAAGCGCCTCTTCCGCCTCGTCGCGGACCGCGCGCTGATCAACCGCATGGGCTTCAACAACGACGGCTCGGCGGCCGTGGCGGAGCGCCTGGCGGCCCGCAAGGCGGTCTTCCGGACCACCGTGGGCGTGAACATCGGCAAGACGAAGGTCGTGCCGGAGGACGAGGCCGTCGCCGACTACGTCACCTCCACCGAGCGCCTCGCCGCCCACGCCGACTACCTCGTCGTCAACGTCTCCTCGCCCAACACGCCCGGGCTGCGCAACCTCCAGGCCACCGAGGCGCTGCGCCCGCTGCTCGCCGCCGTCCGCGAGGCCGCCGACCGCACGGTCACCTCGCGCCGCGTCCCGCTGCTGGTGAAGATCGCCCCCGACCTCGCCGACGAGGACGTCGACGCCGTCGCCGACCTCGCCGTCGAGCTCGGCTTGGACGGCATCATCGCCACCAACACGACGATCGCCCGCGAGGGGCTCGGCCTGCGCACCCCGAAGCGCACCGTCGAGGCCATCGGCGCCGGCGGCCTGTCCGGTGCCCCGCTCAAGGCCCGCTCGCTGGAGGTCCTGAGCCGCCTGTACGCCCGCGTGGGCGACCGGATCACCCTCGTCGGTGTCGGCGGCATCGAGACCGCCGACGACGCCTGGGAGCGGATCCTGGCGGGCGCCACGCTGGTCCAGGGCTACAGCGCGTTCATCTACGAGGGCCCGTTCTGGTGCCGCAAGATCCACAAGGGCCTGGCGGAGCGGCTCGCGGCCAGCCCGTACAAGACCCTCGCGGAGGCGGTGGGGGCCGCCGCCCGCTGACTGGTTGTGGGCCCGACGCGCCGGCGGTGCCCACCCGCTTCCCGCTCAGGTTGTGGGCAGGCGTTCCGCAGGGCGGAACGGGTGGGCACAACCGACCACCGGCCCGCACCCGACCCATGACCGGAGGAACCATGACCGAGACCACCACCCCCGAGCCCTTCGGCGCCCGGCTGCGCCGTGCCATGGACACCAGGGGTCCGCTCTGCGTCGGCATCGACCCCCACGCCTCCCTCCTCGCCGACTGGGGCCTCCCCGACACCATCGACGGCCTGGAGCGCTTCACCCGCACCGTCGTGGAGGCGCTCGCCGACCGCGTGGCCGTCCTCAAGCCCCAGTCCGCCTTCTTCGAGCGCTTCGGCTCGCGCGGCATCGCCGTCCTGGAGCAGGCCGTCGCCGACTCCCGGGAGGCCGGCGCGCTGGTCCTGATGGACGCCAAGCGCGGCGACATCGGCTCGACCATGGCCGCGTACGCCGCCACCTACCTCGACCCCTCCTCGCCGCTCTTCTCCGACGCCGTGACCGTGAGCCCGTACCTCGGCTACGGCTCGCTGCGCCCGGCGCTGGAGCTGGCGCGCGAGAGCGGCACCGGCGTGTTCGTGCTCGCGCTCACCTCGAACCCGGAGGGCGCCGAGGTGCAGCACGCCGTGCGCGCCGACGGGGCGAGCGTCGCCGCGACCATGCTGAACCACCTGCGGGCCGAGAACGCGGACGCCGCGCCCATGGGCTCGTTCGGCGCGGTCGTCGGCGCCACCCTGGGCGCCAGCCTCGGCGCGGCGCGCGCGGATCTGGACATCAACGGCCCGCTGCTCGCGCCCGGCATCGGCGCCCAGGGCGCGACCGCCGCCGACCTGCCGAAGGTCTTCGGCGCGGCCGTGCGCGACGTGGTGCCGAACGTCAGCCGCGGCGTGCTCCGGCACGGGCCGGACGCCACGGCGCTGCGGGCGAGCGCCGAGCGGTTCGCCGCCGAGGTGCGGGAGGCCGTGAGCGCCGCGGATCCGTCGGCCGGGTAGCCGCCGGGGGCCCGCGGAACGGCCGGCGGTGCCGGCGTCCGCCGCGGAAGCGTCAAAATTGTTGGTCTATATGTCCGGAAAAGTCCTGGTCGAGCGAGTCTGACCAGGACTTTTCGCTTGTTCTCGCTGACTGGAGCGGAATCGGCCGCTAGTCTCCGACGAGAGCGAACGTGCAAGCGCGTTGCTCGTTGCTCCCCAGGTGTGGGCCGACTAGGTTCCTCACCGGTCCGTTATCCGACAGTTCGATATCCGAGGTGACGTAGGCGTGGCTCTTCCGCCCCTTACCCCTGAACAGCGCGCTGCCGCGCTCGAAAAGGCCGCCGCGGCTCGCCGGGAGCGCGCCGAGGTCAAGAATCGGCTCAAGCACTCCGGAGCCTCGCTGCACGATGTCATCGCGCAGGGCCAGACGAACGAAGTGATCGGCAAGATGAAGGTCAGCGCACTCCTGGAGAGCCTGCCGGGCGTGGGCAAGGTCCGCGCCAAGCAGATCATGGAGCGGCTCGGGATCTCCGAGAGCCGTCGTGTGCGCGGGCTCGGCTCGAACCAGATCGCATCCTTGGAGCGTGAGTTCGGCGGCAAGGCCGCCTGACGTTCCCAGGCACTCCCGCGAACCGGGATAATCGCTGCATGAGTACTGCAGTCTCCCGGGGGACGTCCCCCGTACCCCCGGCCAGACAACCGCGGCTGACCGTGCTCTCCGGCCCCTCCGGGGTCGGCAAGAGCACGGTCGTCGCCCATATGCGCAAGGCGCACCCCGAGGTGTGGCTCTCGGTCTCGGCCACCACCCGCAAGCCGCGCCCCGGCGAGCAGGACGGTGTCCAGTACTTCTTCGTGGACGACGAGGAGTTCGACAAGCTCATCGCCAACGGTGAGCTGCTGGAGTGGGCCGAGTTCGCCGGCAACCGCTACGGCACGCCGCGCCAGGCGGTCCTCGACCGCCTGGAGGCCGGCGAGCCCGTGCTGCTGGAGATCGACCTGCAGGGCGCCCGGCAGGTCCGCGAGACCATGCCGGAGGCCCAGCTGGTCTTCCTGGCGCCCCCGAGCTGGGACGAGCTGGTCCGCCGGCTCACCGGCCGGGGCACCGAGTCGCCCGAGGTGATCGAGCGCCGCCTCGCCGCGGCCAAGGTCGAGCTCGCCGCGGAGTCGGAGTTCGACGTCACGCTGGTCAACACCTCCGTCGAGGACGTTGCGCGTGAACTGCTAGCCTTGCTCCGTTGACCATCTTTCTTCACCCCCCTTCGGAAGGCAGAGAGTGTCCTCTTCCATCACCGCGCCCGAGGGCATCATCAACCCGCCGATTGATGAGCTGCTCGAGGCCACCGACTCGAAGTACAGCCTGGTGATCTACGCCGCCAAGCGCGCCCGTCAGATCAACGCGTACTACTCGCAGCTCGGCGAGGGCCTGCTGGAGTACGTCGGCCCGCTGGTGGACACCCACGTCCACGAGAAGCCGCTCTCCATCGCGCTCCGCGAGATCAACGCGGGTCTGCTGACCTCCGAGGCCATCGAGGCCCCGGCGCAGTAAAGCGGGGCGGCGTCCTCGCCGTCTTCGTCTGTTTTCGTCACCACGGGTCCGGTAGCGCCGCTGCCGGACCCTTGGTGTGTCATGGGACCTGTACGCAACCGATGGATGGGGAGAGCGCGAGCGATGGACAAGCCCAAGGTCGTCCTGGGGGTCAGTGGCGGCATCGCCGCCTACAAGGCGTGCGAGCTGCTGCGCCGGCTCACCGAGTCCGGCCATGACGTCCGCGTGGTGCCGACCGCCTCGGCCCTGCACTTCGTCGGCGAGGCGACCTGGTCGGCACTGTCCGGGCACCCCGCCGGCACCGAGGTCTGGGAGAGCGTCCACGAGGTGCCGCACGTGCGCATCGGCCAGGAGGCCCGGCTCGTCGTGGTCGCGCCCGCCACGGCCGACATGCTGGCCAAGGCCGCCCACGGCCTCGCCGACGACCTGCTGACCAACACGCTGCTCACCGCCCGCTGCCCGGTCGTCTTCGCGCCCGCCATGCACACCGAGATGTGGGAGAACCCGGCCACCCGGGAGAACGTGGCGACGCTGCGCCGCCGCGGCGCGATCGTCATCGAGCCCGCCGTCGGCCGCCTCACCGGCGTCGACACGGGCAAGGGCCGGCTCCCCGACCCCGAGGAGATCTTCGAGGTCTGCCGCCGGGTACTGGCCCGCGGGGCCGCGGCCCCGGTCGCCGACCTCGCCGGCCGGCACGTGGTCATCAGCGCCGGCGGCACCCGCGAGCCGCTCGACCCCGTCCGCTTCCTCGGCAACCGCTCCTCCGGCAAGCAGGGGTACGCCCTGGCCCGTACCGCCGTCGCGCGCGGCGCCCGCGTCACGCTCGTCGCCGCCAACAGCGAGCTGCCCGACCCGGCCGGCGCCGACGTCATACGGGTGGGCACGGCCGTGCAGCTGCGGGAGGCCGTTCTGAAGGCCGCCGAGGACGCGGACGCCGTCGTGATGGCCGCCGCGGTGGCCGATTTCCGCCCTTCGCATTATGCCGAGGGCAAAATCAAGAAGCGGGACGGCGAGGAGCCGGCGCCCGTCGAGCTCGTCCGGAACCCCGACGTCCTCGCCGAGCTCTCCGCGAGCCGGCCGCGCCCCGGACAGATCGTCGTGGGCTTCGCCGCCGAGACCGACGACGTCCTCGCCAACGGTCGCGCCAAGCTCGCCCGCAAGGGCTGTGACCTGCTGGTTGTCAATGAGGTGGGGGAGCGGAAGACCTTCGGTTCGGAGGCGAACGAGGCCGTCGTCCTGGCCCCCGACGGCTCCGAGACCCCCGTTCCCTACGGCCCCAAGGACGACCTCGCGGACACCGTCTGGGACCTCGTCGTACGGCGCTTCTCCTGAGCCCTCCGCGCGCCGGAGCGCGCGGGTGCCGCAGGTCACAGAGGCCGGTGATACGAGACAGGATGTCCCAACCACGAGAACGCCGGATAAACTGACCGAGGACCCAGCGCCGAGCGCAGCTCTCGGCCGGGTCCGTCAATGATCAGCCAGCAGCCGCTGCAACCCCAGGGAGCGATGTGTCCCGCCGCCTGTTCACCTCGGAGTCCGTGACCGAGGGTCACCCCGACAAGATCGCTGACCAGATCAGCGACACCGTCCTCGACGCCCTGCTGCGCGAGGACCCCACGTCTCGTGTCGCCGTTGAGACCCTCATCACCACGGGCCTCGTCCACGTCGCCGGTGAGGTGACGACCAAGGCCTACGCGCCGATCGCCACGCTCGTGCGCAACAAGATCCTCGAGATCGGTTACGACTCGTCCAAGAAGGGCTTCGACGGCTCCTCCTGCGGCGTCTCGGTCTCCATCGGCGCCCAGTCGCCGGACATCGCCCAGGGTGTCGACGCCGCCTACGAGGCCCGCGTCGAGGGCGATGAGGACGAGCTCGACAAGCAGGGCGCGGGCGACCAGGGCCTGATGTTCGGCTTCGCCTGCGACGAGACGCCGAACCTCATGCCGCTGCCGATCGAGCTGGCGCACCGCCTCTCGCGCCGCCTGTCGGAGGTCCGCAAGAACGGCACCATCCCCTACCTGCGCCCCGACGGCAAGACGCAGGTCACCATCGAGTACGACGGCAACAAGGCCGTCCGCCTCGACACCGTCGTCGTCTCGTCGCAGCACGCGTCGGACATCGACCTCGACTCGCTGCTCGCGCCCGACATCCGCGAGTTCGTCGTCGAGCACGTCCTCAAGGAGCTCGTCGAGGACGGCATCAAGCTCGACACCGACGGCTACCGCCTCCTGGTGAACCCGACCGGCCGCTTCGAGATCGGCGGCCCGATGGGCGACGCCGGCCTCACCGGCCGCAAGATCATCATCGACACGTACGGCGGCATGGCCCGCCACGGCGGCGGCGCCTTCTCCGGCAAGGACCCGTCCAAGGTCGACCGCTCCGCCGCCTACGCGATGCGCTGGGTCGCGAAGAACGTCGTCGCGGCCGGTCTGGCCTCGCGCTGCGAGGTCCAGGTCGCCTACGCGATCGGCAAGGCCGAGCCGGTGGGCCTGTTCGTCGAGACCTTCGGCACGAACACCATCGACACCGACAAGATCGAGAACGCCATCGCCGAGGTCTTCGACCTCCGCCCGGCCGCGATCATCCGCGACCTCGACCTGCTGCGCCCGATCTACGCGCAGACCGCCGCGTACGGCCACTTCGGCCGTGAGCTGCCCGACTTCACGTGGGAGCGCACGGACCGCGTGGAGGCGCTGCGGAAGGCCGCGGGCCTGTAAGCACCTCCGGGGCGCACGCGCCCCGGGCACCGCTGTCCTGACGCCGGGCGGACTGGAGATCCAGTCCGCCCGGCGTTGTCAGTGGGGTCTGGTAGGACTGTGGCTGTGAGCAGCGAGAACGGGCGGTCCCAGGGCAAGCCTCCGGAGCACGGGGAGCAGCTCGCGCTCATACGGGAGAGCGTGCGCGAGGCCAAGGCGAAGGCGCCCAAGGCCAAGCCGCGGACGTGGCGGGGGGCGCCGCTGGCCAAGACGCTGCCCGTCGCGCGCGTGCTCGTCGACAAGGGCCCCGTCCACCTGGACCGGCTGTGGGACTACGCCGTGCCCGAGGAGCTCGACGCCGACGCCCGGCCGGGCGTGCGGGTGCGGGTGCGGTTCGGCGCCGGGACGCGCAATGTGCGCGGGGGGCGCCGGGAAGGCGGCGGGCTCCTCGACGGCTACATCGTCGACCGGGTGGCCGAGTCCGACTACCAGGGACCGCTCGCCGCGATCGCCCAGGTGCTCTCGCCGGAGCCGGTGCTCAGCCCTGCGCTCTACGAGCTCTGCCGTGCGGTCGCCGACCGCTACGCCGGTTCGCTCGCCGACGTGCTGCAGCTGGCCGTGCCGCCCCGGCACGCCCGCATCGAGGCCGAGCCGTCGCCCGCGCCGCTGCCCCCGCCGGGGGTGCCGGAGCCCGGGAGCTGGGCGCGGTATCCCACCGGGCCCGCCTTCCTCGACGCCGTGGCCCGGGGGGACACCCCGCGGGCCGTGTGGACGGCGCTGCCCGGCCCGCACTGGCCGCACGAGCTCGCGCGGGCCGCGGCGGCGGCGCTGTCGTCCGGGCGCGGTGCGCTGGTCGTCGTGCCGGACGGGCGGGACGCGGCGCGCGTCGACGCCGCCCTCGGGGAGATCCTGGGGGAGGGCCGGCATGTGCTGCTGACGGCCGAGCTCGGGCCCGAGGAGCGGTACCGCCGCTGGCTCGCGGTCAGCCGGGGTTCGGTGCGGGCCGTGGTCGGCACGCGGGCGGCGATGTTCGCGCCCGTGCGGGACCTCGGACTCGTCGCCGTCTGGGACGACGGGGACGGCAGCCACAGCGCGCAGAACGCTCCGCACCCGCACTCCCGCGAGGTGCTCGTGCAGCGCGCGGTGCATGAGAAGGCCGCCTTCCTGCTCGGCGGCTTCGGCTGCACGGTGGAGGCCGCCCAGCTGGTGAACACGGGATGGGCCCTGCCGCTGGCCGCCGCCCGCGAGACCGTGCGCGCCGTCGCCCCCGCCGTGCGGACCGTCGGCGACTCCGACGAGGCCCGCGACGCGGCGGCGCGCGCCGCCCGGCTGCCCAGCCACGCCTGGCAGGCCGCCCGCGAGGGGCTCAAGCACGGGCCGGTGCTCGTCCAGGTGCCCCGCCGCGGCTACGTGCCCCGCCTCGGCTGCGAGCGCTGCCGCGAGCCCGCCCGGTGCGGGCACTGCGCCGGCCCCCTGGAGGCCGGCGGCGCCGACGGCGCGCTGCGGTGCGGCTGGTGCGGGCAGGAGGCGCCCCCGGGCTGGCACTGCGCGGAGTGCGGCGGTTCCCGGCTGCGGGCCCGGGTCGTGGGCGCGGGGCGCACCGCCGAGGAGCTCGGGCGGGCCTTCCCGTCCGTGCCCGTACGGACCTCCGGGCGGGATCACATCCTCGACACCGTGCCCGACCGGCCCGCGATCGTCGTCTCCACCCCCGGCGCGGAGCCCGTCGCCGAAGGCGGCTACGCCGCGGCCCTGCTGCTCGACGGCTGGGCGCTGCTCGGCCTCCCCGACCTGCGGGCGGGGGAGGAGGCGCTGCGGCGCTGGCTGTCCGCGGCGGCGCTCGTCCGCGGGCAGGCGGACGGCGGGGTCGTCGTCGTGGTCGCGGAGCCCACGCTGCGGCCCGTGCAGGCGCTCGTGCGCTGGGATCCCGCCGGGCACGCGATGCGGGAGCTCGCCGACCGGGCCGAGCTCGGCTTCCCCCCGGTGTCCCGGATGGCGTCGGTCTCCGGCCCCCCGGAGGATGTCGCCGACCTGCTCGCCGCGGCTGAGCTCCCGGAGGACGCGGAGGTGCTCGGGCCGGTGCCCCTGCCGGTCACGGTCCCGGGCCGCCCGCGGCGGCCCGGCGACCCGCCGCCGGGGGAGCGGTGGGAGCGGGCCCTGCTCCGGGTGCGGCCCGGGCGGGGTGCGGTGCTGGCCGCGGCCCTCAAGACCGCCCAGGCGGCGCGCCTCGCCCGCCGCGACGGCGAACCGGTACGGCTGCGGATCGACCCCCCGGACATCGGCTGACGGGCCGCCTCGGCGGGGTGTCCGCGCTCCGGTACGGGGCACTGCCGGTCGGATTGCTCGCCCAGCGCTGCGGCCCTTGGATCCGCCGCGACGGTGCTTGGCCCCCGCGGCGGATTCCGGCGGTGCCGTACCGACCTGGGTGGGCTCGGCACCGCCGATGACGTTGTGCTCGGTTGCTCGCCGTTGCGGCGGGAGTGCGGTGCCCGGCAGGGCGTATGCGGGCCGCGGTGCCGGGGCTCTTGGACCCGCCGCGACAGCGACCCGCCCCGCAGCGGAAGTGACGTGCCCGGCACCGCGTATGCCCGGCACCGCGTATGCCCGGTCCGCCGCCCGCAGGGCTAGCCGTTGCGGGGGCCCGGGAAGGCCGGGGGGCGTTCTTCTCGGTGGGACGGGGGCGGGGTCTGGCCCGGGACGGTACGGGCGGCCGGAACGACCGGGACCGGTGCCGGCTCCGCCGTCCGGACCGCCTCCGGGGCCTCCGCGGACGCGGCCCCGTTCGTGCGGCGCGCCCCGTAACGCCGGTGCACCGCCTGCTTGGTGACCCCGAGCGCCGAGCCCACCGCGTCCCACGAGAAGCCGAGCGAGCGGTCGAAGTCGACCGCGGCCGTCACCAGGGTCTCGACGCTGTCCCGCAGCTCCTGCGCCAGCCGTACGGTCGGCGCGGGAGCCCGCCCGTAGACGACGAAGCCGGCCGAGGGGCCGGTGCGCCGCGGGCGGTAGACGTTGCCCAGCTGAGCGGTGAGGGTGCGCAGGGCGTCCACCTGCCTGCGGACCCGCTCGATGTCCCGGACCAACAGATGCAGGCTGGCCCGTGCCTGGGCGTCGTGGGTTGCGTGGTCGGCCATGAAGAAGCCTCTCGGACCGGCGGGGTAAAAGGACGGAAAATGACGAGAGTTGACGCGACGGGCGACGAACGACGGAAGAGTCCCGCGGCGGCGGCCCGATTCGGTCAATCTCTCTTGACCACAACGCGCCATGGGCCACCGGGTCACGGTATGGGGGCGCACATCCGCCGGAATGAGGCGCGTGACTGTCCGTACGCCCCCCGGGCCAAAGGACCTTTAGACTGGTGGGCCGTTCCGCTCGGCGCTCGAGGAGAGGTAGTTCGCCACCCATGAGGCTCGTCTTCGCCGGTACCCCCGAGGTCGCCGTCCCCGCCCTCGACGCCCTGCTCGCCTCGGACCGCCACGAGGTCGTCGCCGTCGTCACCCGGCCCGACGCCCCCGCGGGCCGCGGCCGCCGCCTGGTCGCGAGCCCCGTCGCCGAGCGCGCGGAGGAGGCCGGCATCGAGGTGCTCAAGCCGGCCCGCCCGCGCGACGAGGACTTCCTCGCCCGGCTGCGCGAGATCGCCCCGGACTGCTGCCCGGTCGTCGCCTACGGCGCGCTGCTGCCCAAGGCCGCCCTGGACATCCCCGCGCACGGCTGGGTCAACCTGCACTTCTCCCTGCTGCCCGCGTGGCGCGGCGCGGCCCCGGTCCAGCACGCGATCCTCGCGGGCGACGAGGTCACCGGCGCGTCCACCTTCCTGATCGAGGAGGGCCTGGACTCGGGTCCGGTCTTCGGCGTGGTCACCGAGGAGGTGCGGCCCACCGACACCAGCGGCGACCTGCTGACCCGGCTGGCGTTCGCCGGCTCCGGGCTGCTCGCCGCCACGATGGACGGCATCGAGGACGGCTCGCTCAAGGCCGTGCCGCAGCCGGCCGAGGGCGTCTCCCTCGCCCCGAAGATCAACGTCGAGGACGCCCGGATCGACTGGTCCGCGCCCGCCCTGCGCGTGGACCGCGTGGTCCGCGGGTGCGCCCCGGCGCCGGGCGCCTGGACGCTCTTCCGCGGCGAGCGCCTGAAGGTCATGTCCGCGCCGCCCGCCCCCGACCGGGCCGGCCTCGCCCCCGGCGAGATCGCCGCCGCCAAGAACTCCGTGCACGTCGGTACGGGCTCCCACGCGGTCGAGCTGCAGTGGGTCCAGCCGCAGGGCAAGAAGCCGATGAAGGCCGCCGACTGGGCCCGCGGCGTCCGCATCGCCCCCGGCGAGCGGCTCGGCGAGGCCTGAGGGCAGGGCATCAGGGCAGAGCATCGCGGAGCGCAGAGCGTAGGCTGGACACCTTCGCCACCCAGCCTGCCCCGGAGCACCTTTCGTGAACGACCGTCCCGCCCGCCGCCCCGCAAAGCCCTACCGCCGGCCCAAGAAGGACCCGGTGCGGATCCTCGCCTTCGAGGCGCTGCGGGCGGTCGACGAGCGGGACGCGTACGCGAACCTGGTCCTGCCGCCGCTGCTGCGCAAGGCCCGGGAGAAGGGCGACTTCGACGCGCGCGACGCCGCGCTCGCCACGGAGCTGGTCTACGGCACGCTGCGCCGCCAGGGGACGTACGACGCGATCATCGCGGCGTGCGTCGACCGGCCGCTGCGCGAGGTGGACCCGCCGGTCCTGGACGTCCTGAGCCTCGGCGCCCACCAGTTGCTCGGCACGCGCATCCCGCCGCACGCGGCGGTGTCCGCCAGCGTGGAGCTGGCGCGCGTCGTCCTCGGCGACGGCCGGGCGAAGTTCGTGAACGCCGTGCTGCGGAAGATCACCGCGCACGACCTGGAGGAGTGGCTGGAAAAGGTCGCCCCGCCGTACGAGGACGACCCCGAGGAGCACCTCGCCGTGGTGCACGCGCACCCGCGCTGGGTCGTCTCCGCCCTGTGGGACGCGCTCGGCGGCGGCCGCGCCGGCATCGAGGACCTGCTGGAGGCCGACAACGAGCGGCCGGAGGTCACGCTGGTCGCCCGGCCGGGCCGCTCCACCCCGGAGGAGCTGCTGGCGGCCGTCGGCGAGGACTCGGCGCTGCCGGGCCGCTGGTCGCCGTACGCCGTGCGGCTCGCCGAGGGCGGCGAGCCGGGCGCGCTGGACGCGGTCAAGGAGGGCCGGGCCGGTGTCCAGGACGAGGGCAGCCAGCTGGTCGCGCTCGCCCTCGCGTCCGTGCCGGTGGACGGGCCGGACGCCCGCTGGCTCGACGGCTGCGCCGGCCCCGGCGGCAAGGCGGCGCTCCTGGGCGCGCTGGCCGCCGAGCGGGGGGCGGCGCTGCTGGCCTCCGAGAAGCAGCCGCACCGGGCCCGCCTGGTCGGGCGCGCGCTCGCCGGGAACCCCGGGCCGTACGAGGTCATCGCCGCGGACGGGACGCGGCCGCCGTGGCGCGAGGGCGTCTTCGACCGGGTCCTCGTCGACGTGCCCTGCACCGGTCTCGGCGCCCTGCGCCGCCGCCCGGAGGCCCGCTGGCGCCGCCGCCCGGAGGACGTGGCGGGCTTCGCCCCGCTCCAGCGCGACCTGCTGCGGGAGGCGCTGCGCGCCGTGCGGGTGGGCGGCGTCGTCGGCTACGCGACGTGCTCGCCGCACCCGGCGGAGACGAAGGCCGTCGTGGACGACGTCCTCAAGCGGGACGGCGTGAGCGCGGAGTGGATCGACGCGCGCCCGTACATGCAGGGCGTCCCGGCGCTGGGCGACGGCCCGGACGTACAGCTGTGGCCGCACCTGCACGGCACGGACGCGATGTACTTGGCGCTCCTGCGGCGCACCGCCTAGCGGAGGCTTACGGGGCTCGCCCGGGCCCGGAGCGCGTGGCGTCTGCGGCCGGCCCAGCAGTGAAGAGGCCTCGCCTCTTCGTTTCCGCCGCCGCGGTGATCAGCCACCGCGGCGCCGTCCGGCGGTGCCGCACAGCCTGAGGCCGGTCCGGCACCGCCAGCTCGCGCCGCGGTGGTCACTCGCCGCGGCGGAAACGAAGAGGGCGGAGCCCCTTCGCCGGACCGGCCACGCCTCGTCGGCCGACCGCCGCGGCGGCAACAGCGGCACGGAAGCGGAGGGGCCGCGCCCCTTCAAGCAGGCCCCCGCACAACTGAGCGCAGCGGACATGGCAGGCTTAAGGCATGGCCGCGCAGATCAATCCCAGCATCCTGTCCGCCGATTTCGCCCGTCTCGCCGACGAGGCCGAAGCGGTCAAGGGCGCCGACTGGCTCCACGTCGACGTCATGGACAACCACTTCGTCCCCAACCTCACCCTCGGCGTGCCGATCGTCGAGTCGCTGAGCCGGGCCACGGACACCCCGCTGGACTGCCACCTGATGATCGAGGACCCGGACCGCTGGGCGCCGCAGTACGTGGAGGCCGGCGCCGGGTCGGTGACCTTCCACGCGGAGGCCGCCGCCGCGCCGGTGCGGCTCGCGCGGGAGATCCGGGCGAAGGGCGCGCGCGCGTCGATGGCGCTGAAGCCGGCGACGCCGATCGAGCCGTACGAGGACCTGCTGCCCGAGCTGGACATGCTGCTGATCATGACGGTCGAGCCCGGCTTCGGCGGCCAGGCGTTCCTCGACATCATGCTGCCCAAGATCCGCCGTACCCGGGAGCTGATCTCGCGGCACGGCCTGCAGATGTGGCTGCAGGTCGACGGCGGCGTCTCGGCGGAGACCATCGAGCGGTGCGCGGAGGCCGGCGCGGACGTGTTCGTGGCCGGATCCGCCGTCTACGGTACGGAGGACCCGGCGGCGACCGTACGTGCGCTGCGCGCCCAGGCGGAGCGCGTCACGGCCGGTGCGGCCTGGGCCTGCGGGCACTGAGCGGGGTGCCGCGCTCGCCCGAAATGCTGAGCGCGAAGGTCAGGGTCTGATCAAGGACCGCCGTTTCTGACAGGATGACGGTGGAGTCCAAGCTCGAACAGTGTGAGAACAGTGAGGAGACGGTGGTGTCGACGGGCCGTTCAGCCACGCCGATGGGGCCCGCCGAGCTGGTGCAGGCGGCGGCCATGGCCCGCCGCTTCTACCTCGAGGGCAAATCGAAGATCCAGATTGCCGAGGAGTTCGGCGTGAGCCGCTTCAAGGTCGCCCGGGTGCTGGAGACGGCGCTCGAACGCGATCTCGTGCGGATCGAGATCCGGGTCCCCGCCGAGCTGGACGCGGAGCGCTCCGACGCGCTGCGCGCCCGCTACGGCCTGCGCCACGCGGTGGTCGTCGAGTCCCCCGCCGATGCCGCGGACGACGCGCCCGACCCCGAGAACCTGGGCGAGGTGGCCGCGGACCTGCTCGGCGAGCTGGTGCACGAGGGCGACGTGCTGGGCCTCGCCTGGGGCCGCTCGACCATCCACATGGCGGCGGCGCTGCACCGGCTGCCCCCGTGCACCGTCGTCCAGCTCACGGGCGTCTACGACGCGGGCACGGCGGAGCGCGGCTCGGTGGAGGCCGTGCGCCGCGCCGCGCAGGTCTCCGGCGGCGAGGCGCACCCGATCTACGCGCCGATGCTGCTGCCGGACCCGGCCACGGCCGCCGCGCTGCGCGGCCAGACGGGCATCGCGCGCGCCTTCGACTACTTCGACAAGGTGACGGTCGCGGCGGTCTCCATCGGCTCGTGGGCGCCGGGCATCTCGACGGTCTACGACATGCTGACCGAGGAGGAGCGGGCCCACTACGCCTCCCTGGGCGCCGCCGCGGAGATGTCCGCGCACCTCTTCGACGCCGAGGGCCGCCGGATCGGCCGGGACCTGGGCGAGCGCTGCATCACAGTCGAGGCAGACCGGCTGCGCCGGATACCGGAGGTCGTCGCGATCGCGGGCGGCCGGCGCAAGGCGGCGGCGATCGGCGCGGTGCTGCGGTCCGGGCTGGTCACGAGCCTGGTCACGGACACCACGGCCGCGGACTACCTCCTCAACGAGACGGGCCCGGGCCCCCGCCCCGCACTCGACCGGGCGGACCCGGACGGGTCGTAGCCGCGCACCCCGCTGCGGCGGGGGAGCCGTAGCACCGGCAGTCTCCTCGAACGCGATCCCCGAACGCCGGGCGACGCGCGGACGTCAGTGGGCAGAGCGCGCGGTCGCCTGCGCGGGCGCTCGCGCTCGGCGCGTGGCCTGCCGCACGGGGACCCCGCGGGGGCGGAGATCCCCGGTTCGGTGTAAAAGCAGGCAAGCCGGACGCCTCGGGCGATGCCACAGGGCTCGTCCCGGACGCTTGGCCGAAGTCACAGAATGCGACGCGGGTTCGCCACAACGGCTCGGAATCATGGATGATGGGTCCAGGAACCTCAGCCCGTTCCGGTGTCGGCCCGGTCTGACTCCCCACCCGCTCTGTACGTAAAATCGCAGGTGAGAGAGCCAGTATGCGTTTCCTTAACGACCAGAAGCCGCCGTACGACCTTACGTACGACGATGTGTTCATGGTGCCGAGCCGCTCCGCGGTCGGCTCCCGCCAGGCGGTGGACCTCTCCGCGCAGGACGGGACCGGGACCACCATCCCCCTCGTCGTCGCCAACATGACCGCGATCGCCGGCCGCCGCATGGCCGAGACCGTCGCCCGCCGCGGTGGCATCGTCGTCATCCCGCAGGACATCCCGATCGAGGTCGTCACCGACGTCATCTCCTGGGTCAAGAGCCGCCACCTCGTGCTCGACACCCCGATCGTCCTCAGCCCCTCCCAGACCGTCGCCGACGCGCTGTCCCTGCTGCCCAAGCGGGCCCACGGCGCCGGCGTCGTCGTCGACGCGGACCACCGCCCCGTCGGCGTCGTCACCGAGCACGACCTGACCGGCGTGGACCGCTTCACCCAGCTGTCCGAGGTCATGTCCACCGAGCTGCTGCTCCTCGACGCGGACATCGACCCGCGCGAGGCGTTCAACCAGCTCGACGCCGCCCACCGCAAGCTCGCCCCCGCGGTCGACAAGGACGGCAAGCTCGCCGGCATCCTGACCCGCAAGGGCGCCCTGCGCGCGACCCTCTACACCCCCGCCACCGACGCGGACGGCAAGCTGCGCATCGCCGCCGCCGTCGGCATCAACGGCGACGTGGCGGGCAAGGCCAAGGCCCTGCTGGAGGCCGGCGCCGACACGATCGTCGTCGACACCGCGCACGGCCACCAGGAGACGATGATCGCCGCGATCAAGGCCGTCCGCGGCCTCGACCCGCAGGTCCCGATCGTCGCGGGCAACATCGTCGCCGCCGAGGGCGTGCGCGACCTCATCGAGGCCGGCGCGGACATCATCAAGGTCGGTGTGGGCCCGGGCGCCATGTGCACCACCCGCATGATGACCGGCGTGGGCCGCCCGCAGTTCTCCGCCGTCCTGGAGTGCGCCGCCGAGGCGAAGAAGTACGGCAAGCACGTGTGGGCCGACGGCGGCGTCCGTCACCCGCGCGACGTGGCCATGGCCCTCGCGGCCGGCGCGTCCAACGTGATGATCGGCTCCTGGTTCGCCGGCACCTACGAGTCCCCGGGCGACCTGCAGCAGACCGCCGACGGCCGCTCCTACAAGGAGTCCTTCGGCATGGCCTCCGCCCGCGCCGTGCAGAACCGCACCTCCACGGAGTCCGCCTACGACCGCGCCCGCAAGGGCCTGTTCGAGGAGGGCATCTCCACCTCGCGCATGTTCCTCGACCCGGCCCGCCCGGGCGTCGAGGACCTGATCGACTCGATCATCGCGGGCGTCCGCTCCTCCTGCACCTACGCGGGCGCCGGCTCCCTGACCGAGTTCGCCGAGCGTGCCGTCGTCGGCGTCCAGAGCGCCGCCGGCTACGCCGAGGGCAACGCCGGTGCACGCCAGCTGGCTGTAACCCCTCACCCTCTGAAAGGGGCGTGACCCGGTGCGCCGGGTCACGCCCCTTTTTTGCTGCCCATGTACCGATTCATAACGCGACGTGCAACGATCGCCCGTTTCGGAACCCCGGACGCAATGATCAGCCGGGCATACGCAAGAATGGTGCATTACGAGCGCGGGCCCTGACCTCGTAGGGTCTGCGCAGAACGTGGAGTGGCGGGTACCGCTTGCTCGGCGGTACCCCCTCGCTACGGGTTTGCTCTGTCATGCCCGCGTGCCCCGGTACCGCCGTGGGCCGCCGCTTCCTGACCGGCATCCCCCGACCGGCAGTCATGAACGGAGCACCCCCGTGTTGGACCAAGGCATCGCGCCCCCCGTCACCGGTGACAAGCGGCCCACCCCGCCGCCCGCCGCCGGCTTCGGCGCCCGCCTGATGCGCCGCAAGCCCGTCGAGCGACTGGTCGCCGAGGGCGGCCAGGGCGAGGGCGGCACCCTGCGCCGTTCGCTCGGCATGTGGCAGCTGACCATGATCAGCATCGGCGCCACCCTCGGCACCGGCATCTTCGTCGTCCTCGGCGAGGCCGTTCCCGACGCCGGCCCGGCCGTCGTGATCTCCTTCGTGCTCGCCGGCGTCACGGCGCTGTTCTCGGCCCTGTCCTACGCCGAGCTGGCCGGCACCATCCCGGTCTCCGGCTCCTCGTACTCCTACGCCTACGCCACCCTGGGCGAGATCATCGCCTGGGTCTGCGGCTGGTGCCTGATCCTGGAGTACGGGGTCTCCGTCGCGGCCGTGGCCGTCGGCTGGGGCCAGTACCTCAACGAGCTCCTCGACGGCACCATCGGCGTCACCATCCCGGCCGCCCTGGCCAACCCGCCCGGCACCGACGGCGGCATCTTCAACCTGCCCGCCCTGCTCGTCGTGCTGCTGTGCATGGCCTTCCTGATCGGCGGCGCCAAGGAGAGCGCCCGCGCCAACACGATCATGGTCGGCGTGAAGATCGTGGCCCTGCTGCTCTTCTGCGCCGTGGCCTTCACCGGCATCCGCGCCGGCAACTACACGCCCTTCATGCCGCTCGGCCTCGGCGGCGTCAGCGCCGCGGGCGCCACGCTCTTCTTCTCGTACATCGGCTTCGACGCCGCCTCCACCGCCGGTGAGGAGGCCAAGAACCCGAAGAAGGACCTGCCCAAGGCGATCATGCTGTCGCTGCTGATCGTCACGGTGCTGTACGTGCTGGTCGCGGCCGTCGCGGTCGGCGCCATGCCGTGGGGCGACTTCCAGGGCTCCGAGGCCGCGCTCGCCGGGATCATGAAGGACGTCACCGGCCAGAGCTTCTGGGCCGTGCTGCTCGCCGCCGGCGCCGTCATCGCCATCGCCAGCGTCGTCCTCACCGTCCTCTACGGGCAGACCCGCATCCTCTTCGCGATGTCCCGCGACGGCCTGGTCCCCAAGTCCTTCGCCAAGGTCAACCGCAAGGGCGTGCCGATGGCGAACACCGTGATCGTCTCGCTGTTCTGCGGCATCCTGGCCGCCGCGATCCCGCTCGGCCAGCTCGCCGACGCCACCAGCATCGGCACGCTCTTCGCCTTCGCCCTGGTGAACATCGCCGTCATCGTGCTGCGCTTCACCCGCCCCGACATGCACCGCAGCTTCCAGGTGCCGCTCTCGGGCCTGCGCATCAGCGCCTTCGGGGCGAAGATCCCGCTCGGCCTGGTCTTCCCGGTCCTGGGCTTCGCGATGTGCGTCTACATGATGCTCAGCCTCGACGTCATCACCTGGGAGGTCTTCGGCGGCTGGATGCTCGTCGGCCTGGTGATCTACTTCGCCTACGGCATGCGCCGCTCGCGCCTGGCCACCGGCGGCGCGGCCGAGGCCGTCACGATGGTGAAGCAGGCGCCTGCCGCGGCCGGCGCGAAGACCGGTGCGAAGGCAGGGGCCGGGACCGGCACCAAGGCCGGCACGAAGGCCGGCGCGAAGACCGCCGCCGCGACGGCGAAGAAGGCCGCCGGCCCGGCCGCCAAGTCCGGGAACGCGTCCGCCTCCGCGGGCACGCCCGGCGCGAAGGCCGCCGGCAAGGGCCGGCCGAAGCCGCAGAAGAAGGCGCGCGGCAAGCAGGCCCAGGCGAAGCCCGCCGCGAAGCCCGCCGCCAAGGCGGAGCCGAAGGCCCAGGCGAAGCCCGACGAGAAGAAGTGATCTTCTCCGCGCCGACCGAGTGACCCCTCACCGCGAGGGGACCGCGCCACCGCCCCCGGCCGCCCGGGGGCGGTGGCGCCGGCGTTCGGGTCGGGAACACGGCCGGGGACGTGATCTACTGCTCATAGCAGCAGCTGGTTACCCGTAGAAAAGTGATCCACCCGCCGTGCGATTGAATGAGCTCGACGAACGCATCGTGCATGCCCTGGCCGAGGACGCCAGGCGCTCCTACGCCGACATCGGCGCGGAGGTCGGCCTGTCCGCGCCGGCCGTGAAGCGGCGCGTGGACAGGCTGCGCGCCGAGGGCGCCATCACCGGCTTCACCGTCCGCGTGGACCCCGCGGCCCTCGGCTGGGAGACGGAGGGCTTCATCGAGATCTACTGCCGCCGCAACACCTCGCCCGAGGCGATCCACCGAGGCCTGTCCCGCTACCCCGAAGTGGCCTCGGCGTCCACCGTCACTGGCGAGGCGGACGCCCTCGTCCAGGTCTTCGCCTCCGACATGCGGCACTTCGAGCGCGTGCTGGAGCGCATCGCCGGAGAGCCGTTCGTCGAGCGCACCAAGTCGGTGCTCGTCCTCTCCCCGCTGCTGCGCCGCTTCAGCTCCGGCGCGCCCTCCTGAGCCCCGCCGTGCAGGACGAACCAGCCGGCGGACCCGTACCGGGATCGTTCGCCGGCCCACTGGCCAAGGTCGACCTGAACCTGCTCGTGGCCCTCGACGCCCTCCTCGACGAGGAGAGCGTCACGGCCGCCGCCGACCGCCTCGGCCTGTCCGGCCCCGCCATGAGCCGCGCCCTCGGCCGCATCCGGCGCGTCCTCGGCGACCCCGTGCTCGTCCGGGCCGGCCGCCACATGGTGCCCACCCCGCGCGCCCTGGCCATGCGGGCCGAGGTGCGGCGCGTCCTCGCCGACGCCCGCGCCCTCTTCACCGCCCCGGCCCCCTGCGACCCGGCCTCCCTGGAGCGCGTCTTCACCCTCAGCGCCCACGACAGCCAGGTGCTGGCCTTCGGCGCCCCGCTCCTCGGCCGCGCCGCCCGCGAGGCCCCCGGCGTCACCCTCCGCTTCCTCACCGAGGGCGCCACCGGCGTCCCCTCCCTGCGCGACGGCACCCTCGACCTGGAGATCGGCGTCATCGACCGCAGCGAACCCGAGATACGCGTCGAAACCCTCCTGACGGACCGCATGGTCGGCGTCGCCCGGCCCGGCCACCCGCTCCTCGACGGGGCCGTCACCCCGCGCCGGTACGCCGCGGCCCGCCACCTCCTCGACTCCCGGCGCGGCCGCCTCTCCGGGCCCGTGGACGAGGCCCTCGCCGCGCACGGGCTGCGCCGCCGGGTCGTCGGCACGGCCCCCACCTTCGCCGCGGCCCTGTTCGTCATCGCGGGCAGCGACGCCGTCGGCCTCGTCCCGGAGCGGGCCGCCCGGCCGGCCGCGGCCGCCCTCGGCCTCGTGACCTTCGAGGTCCCGCTCGATCTTCCGCCCCTGCGCTTCTCCATGGCCTGGCACCCCCGCCACGAGGAGGACAGCGGGCATCGCTGGCTCCGCGGCGTCGTCCGCGAGACTGCCTGCGGCACGGCTTGAGCCTCCGCGGCTCACGGTGGGTCCGGCACCGCCGGGCCGCGCTGCGGCGGTGGTGCGCCGCTGCGGCGGAAGAGGGCGTGCGGCCCGGCGCACGTGCGTCGGCGCCCGGACCGTGAAGGGTCCCGCCCTTCACCGTCCGCCGCCACGGCGATCAACCCCCGTGGTGCGGTCCGGCGGTGCCGGACTCGCCTCAGCGACGGACCCTGACCTACCCCCCGGT
Source organism: Streptomyces sp. XH2 (assembly GCF_049725035.1). Lineage (NCBI taxonomy): Bacteria > Bacillati > Actinomycetota > Actinomycetes > Kitasatosporales > Streptomycetaceae > Streptomyces > Streptomyces sp. XH2. Next base: position 118,823 of record NZ_JBMMMZ010000017.1, read on the forward strand.
AAGGGCCACGCAACGAATCGCGCCGAATCGCTGGAAAGGCGCAACGAATCGCTCACCCTCACGCAACGGAGGAGCCTTGTCCGGTCAGGACGGCGGACCGTACCGTCAAGGCGTCTTAACGCGCGCCCCTCGCAGGGGCACCCGCACCACCCCCTCCGACCAGGTGAAGTGAGGCCGCATGACGCCGTCGCGTATCGCGCTGTACCAGGGCCCCGCCGGCGTTCCCTCCTCCACCTCGGACAGCCTCGCCGCCCTCGACGGCGCCGCCCGCCGGGCCGCCGCCGCGGGCGCCCGGCTGCTGCTCACCAACGAGCTGTTCCTCACCGGCTACGCCCTCGGCGCCACGGTCGCCGACCGCGCCGAGACGGCCGACGGCCCCGGCGCCCGCGCCGTCGCGCGGATCGCCGCCGAGCACGGCCTGGCCGTCGCCTACGGCTACCCCGAGCGCGACGCGGACGACCCGGCCACGGTCTACAACGCGCTGCAGCTCATCGCCCCCGACGGCGCCCGGCTCGCGAACTACCGCAAGACCCACCTCTTCGGCGCGTACGAGACCGAGCAGTTCCGGCCCGGCGGCGACCCCGTCGTGCAGGCGGACTTCGACGGCCTCCGCCTCGGCCTGCTGATCTGCTACGACGTCGAGTTCCCCGAGCCCGTGCGGGCCCACGCCCTGGCCGGCACCGAGCTGCTGCTCGCGCCCACCGCGCTGATGCGCCCGTACGAGATCGTGCCGCAGAGCGTGGTCCCGGTGCGCGCCTGGGAGAGCCAGCTGTACATCGCCTACGCCAACCGCTGCGGCGACGAGGGGGACTTCTCCTTCGCCGGCCTCAGCTGTCTCGCCGCCCCCGACGGGACCGTACGGGCGCGGGCCGGCCACGGCGAGGACCTGATCACCGCCGACGTGGACCCGGCGCTGCTGAAGGCCTCGCGCGCCGAGAACACCTACCTGAGCGACCGACGGCCGGAGCTGTACGCCTCGCTCGCCTGACCCCCGCCCCGCCCCGCCCCCCAGAGCCGCAAGCCCCCACTTCCGCAGGAGAGTTCAGCCGATGACGTCCATGGTGCCCACCGCCGCCCACGACGAGCCGTCGGAGCCGGTCCTGCCGCCGATCACGATGGTCGGCCCGGACTTCCCGTTCCCCTACGACGACTTCCTCGCCCACCCCGCGGGGCTCGGCCAGATACCGGCGACCGAGCACGGCACCGAGGTCGCCGTCATCGGCGGCGGCCTGTCGGGCATCATCGCCGCGTACGAGCTGATGAAGATGGGCCTCAAGCCGGTCGTCTACGAGGCCGACAAGATCGGCGGCCGGCTGCGCACCGTCGGCTTCGAGGGCTGCGACCCCTCGCTGACCGCCGAGATGGGCGCGATGCGCTTCCCCCCGAGCTCCACGGCGCTGCAGCACTACATCGACCTCGTCGGCCTGGAGACCAAGCCGTTCCCCAACCCGCTGGCCCCCGACACCCCGTCGACCGTCGTCGACCTCAAGGGCGAGTCGCACTACGCGAAGACCATCGACGACCTGCCGCCGGTCTACCGCGAGGTCGCCGACGCGTGGAGCGCCTGCCTGGAGGAGGGCGCGGACTTCTCCGACATGAACCGCGCCCTGCGCGAGCGCGACGTGCCGCGCATCCGGGAGATCTGGGCGAAGCTGGTCGAGAAGCTCGACAACCAGACCTTCTACGGCTTCCTGTGCGAGTCGGAGGCGTTCAAGTCCTTCCGGCACCGTGAGATCTTCGGCCAGGTCGGCTTCGGCACCGGCGGCTGGGACACCGACTTCCCCAACTCCATCCTGGAGATCCTGCGCGTCGTCTACACCGAGGCGGACGACCACCACCGCGGCATCGTCGGCGGCAGTCAGCAGCTCCCGGTGCGGCTGTGGGAGCGCGAGCCGCAGAAGATCATCCACTGGGCGCCGGGCACCTCGCTGTCCTCCCTGCACGGCGGCGACCCCCGCCCGGCCGTGACCCGCCTGCACCGCACGGCGGGCAACCACATCACGGTCACCGACGCGACCGGCGACATCCGCACGTACAAGGCGGCGGTGTTCACCGCCCAGTCGTGGATGCTGCTGTCGAAGATCGCCTGCGACGACTCGCTGTTCCCCATCGACCACTGGACGGCGATGGAGCGCACCCACTACATGGAGTCCTCCAAGCTGTTCGTGCCCGTGGACCGGCCGTTCTGGCTGGACAAGGACGAGGAGACCGGCCGGGACGTCATGTCGATGACGCTGACCGACCGGATGACGCGCGGCACCTACCTCCTGGACGACGGCCCGGACAAGCCGGCCGTCATCTGCCTCTCGTACACCTGGTGCGACGACAGCCTCAAGTGGCTGCCGCTGTCGGCGAACGAGCGTCTGGAGGTCATGCTGAAGTCGCTCGGCGAGATCTACCCCAAGGTCGACATCCGGAAGCACATCATCGGCAACCCGGTCACCGTCTCCTGGGAGAACGAGCCCTACTTCATGGGTGCGTTCAAGGCGAACCTGCCGGGCCACTACCGCTACCAGCGGCGCCTGTTCACGCACTTCATGCAGGACCGCCTGCCGGAGGACAAGCGCGGGCTCTTCCTCGCCGGCGACGACATCTCCTGGACGGCGGGCTGGGCCGAGGGCGCCGTGCAGACCGCGCTCAACGCCGTGTGGGGCGTCATGCACCAGTTCGGCGGCGCGACCGACCCGACGAACCCGGGCCCCGGCGACCGCTACGACGAGCTCGCGCCGGTCGAGCTCCCGGAGGACTGAGGTCCGCCACCCCTGACCGAGGCCCCCGGCCCCCCAGCCGGGGGCCTCACCCCAGGGGCGTGAGCAGGCAGCGCCCCACCAGCCCGATGCCCGAGTCGATCCGCTCGGTCAGATCCTCGGCCACGTCGGGCAGCCCGCGCACCGCCCACAGCGCGCGGAAGGACGCCCACGCCCCGCGCCGCGCCGCCTGCAGGGACCACGAACCCACCAGGTGCGTCAGCGGATCGGCGACGTCCAGCAGGTCCGGCCCGGGCATGAGGTCCTCGCGGATCCGCTCCTCCATGGCGACCAGCAGGCCGCCCACCCGGTCGAAGTCCGCCTCCAGCGCGTACGGCTGGAGGCGCAGCGCCCGGCACGTGTCGACGAGGGCCAGCGCGAGGTCGTGCCCGATGTGGGCGTTGATGCCCGCGAGTGCGAACTGCAGCGGCCGGACGGCCGGGTGGCCGCGCAGCTGGAACAGCGGCTGCCAGCACGCCGGCGGCCGGCGCCCCGCCGCCACGTGGTCGACGGCGGCCAGATAGCGCGCCGCGAACCGCACGACGAGCTCCGTGGCCGCCGCGCCCTCCAGGAACCCCCCTGCCTCCGCCTGCTCCGCGACCCGCTGCGTGACCGTCAGATACACGCGGTTGAAGACATGTACCCCGTCCCGCGGGGGGAGCGCTCCGTCCAGCATCCGCATCTGCGCCAGCACGTCCTCGATCCCGGCCGGCGCCGCGGGCTTCGCCCAAGTCAGCGTCATGTACACAGAGTGACACGTGAATACGCAGAGTAGGGGGTCGGGTGCGGTAGTTGACCGGAACGGATGAACGGGCAGGGCCTCCCGGCATATGCCCTCCCCGCGTACGCGCGCAGGTCCGCGAAGCCGTACCCCCGTGCCCGCGCACCCGCGACGATCCGTGGAAGCGCGAGCGCGTCGAGCACGGGACCGCCGTCGTCGCTGCCCACGTGCATCTGGATGACGGCGCCCGGCGTCAGCGCGTCCAGGGCCCGCCGGACGGCCCGGTCCACCGTCATGCCGCGCGAGGCGCCGAGATAGCCCTTGGTGTCGGCCGTGAACTCCAGGTCCGCGAAGCCCAGTGCGTTGACCGTCTCGATCCCGCGCGGCGTGGTCTCGCTGTAGGGGAAGCGGAAGAACGGCAGCGGCTCCGTGCGCCCCGCCGCCCGGATCGCCCGGTCCGCCCGCAGCACCTCCGCGGCCGCCTCCCCGGGGTCCAGCCGCTCGAAGTGCGGGTGGCTGTACGAGTGACTGCCGAGCCCGAACCCCTGCGCGGCCATCGCCCGCACGGCCCCCGGATGCCGCTCGGCGAACTGCCCCGTCGGGAAGAACGCCGCCGGCACCCCTTCCCGCCGGAGCACCGCCAGCACGTCCCCGATCCCGGCCTCGTCCCACGCCGCGTTGAACGTCAGGGCGACGACGGGGCGTTCGGCCGGCAGGAGCCTGACCTCTTTGCCGAAGAGGTCCGAGACGGGGGAGGGGGTGGCGGCGCGGGAGGGGAGAGGAGCGAAGGCGAGTGCCAGGAGCAGGGTGGCGAGCAGCGCCCTGAAGAAGACGGAAGCGGACGCGGTGAGTGGTCTCATGCTCCGTCAACGCCGCGCGGGCGGGCGGCGGCACGGGCGGCCGCGCGGCGGAAGAGTTCGGCGGCCGCGTCCGAACGGCCGAGCTGTTCCAGGCAGTGAGCCTCGTCGTTGAGGCTGGCGAGAGTGTCCGGATGATCCGGGCCGAGGGTGCCCTCGCGGTCCCTCGCCACCTGCCGGTACGAGGCCAGCGCCTCCTCCCACCGGCCCAGCCAGCCCAGGGCCACGGCGATCTCCCGGCGGCTGACGAGCGTGTCGGGGTGGGCCGGTCCGAGGACGCGTTCACGGACGGCACACACCGCACGAGCCTCGGCCAGGGCCTCCTCCCACCGGCCGAGCCGGCCGAGGTTGACCCCGCGACCGTGCCGGGCCCGTAAGGTTTCCGGGTCTTCGGGACCCTGGACGCGCGTACGATCCGCGACCAGTGCGTCGTAGATCGAGAGGGCCTGTGCGCTGCGCCCCAGGCGCCCGAGGCAGATGCCCACCTCGTAGCGGGCGGTGAACGCATCGGGGTGGTCGGGGCCCAGCGCCCGGCTGCGGGCACCGGCGACGTCGCGGTACGTCACCAGGGCCTCCTCCCACCGGCCGAGCTGCCCGAGCGTGTAGCCCATCTCGTGCAGCGTGGCCAGCGTGTCGGGGTGCTCGGCGCCGAGCCTTCGGGACCGGGCCTCCGCCACCTCGCACGCCATGCGGTAGGACTCCTCCCAGCGCCCCAGCCGGCCGAGGCAGAACGCGAGGTTGTGCCGGCAGCGCAAGGTGTCCGGGTGCTCCGCGCCCATCGTGCGCTCCCGGGCGCCGAGCACCTCGGTGTACACCTGGAAGGCCTCGAAGTGCCGCCCCAGGCGGCCCAGGACGAACGCCATCTCCTGCCGGGCGGCGAGGCTGTCGGCGTGTTCGGGGCCGAGCACCCGGGCGCGGGCGCCGGCAACCTGCCCGAAGATCCCCAGCGCGTCGGCATGACGGCCCAGCCTGGACAGGGCGAAGGCGGTCTCGTAGCGGCTGGCGAGCGTGTCGGGGTGGTCCGGGCCGAGCACCCTCTCGCGGGCCGCCGCGACGCGCCGGTGCGTGCCGAGCGCCGCCGTCCAGGACCCCTGTTCGCCGAGGTGGAGCGCGAGTTCGTGGCTTTCCTCAAGGAGATCCAGCAACTCCCGCGAGGCGGCGGCGGGCTGTGGCGGCGCACTCAGCACCCGGGAAGCCACGTCCGGCGACATGAGCTCCTCGCGGGGATGCCACTCGTCGCCGACGGCGGTGCGCACCAGCGTGAGCTGGGATCCGTAGCCGACCGGGATGCCGTCCGTGCCCTGCATCCGGCGGCACGCCTTCAGGGCCCCCTTCAGCAGCAGCGCGGCGGGATGCTCCGCCCCGACCCCGGCCGTGGTGATGCGGTCAGCCGCACCGAGGGCTTCCGCGGCGCGCTCCAGATGTCCGGGCGACTCCGTGGCCCTCGCCAAGTCGAGTTCGGCGCACGCGTGGTTCGTCAGCGCGGTGATCGTGAGGGGGTGGCGGTCACCGAAGCAGTCCGAGGCGCGCAGCGCCGCTTCCTCCAGCGCCCGTACCGCATGCTGCAGCCGCGGCCCGTGGCCCGTCCGCCGTGCCGTCTCGAACTCCGCGCAGGCGAGGTCGATCACGGCGGTCACGGTCTGCGGGTGGCGGGCGCCCAGCTCGGCCGCGGCCCGCGCCGCGACGGTGGCCAGCACGTCGGTGATCTGCGCCATGCGTTCGCGGGCGCTCAGCGACCGTGCCCATTCGAACTCCACGGCAGCCCGGAAGAGGAGCCCGGAGAGGTCCGCGGCCTGCCGCGTCCCCGGCGTGTCCAGCGCCTCCCGGTCCGTTTCGCGCAGGTTTTCGGCCACTTGGCTGAGCTGCACCGGGTCGTTGCTCCAGCGCGCGAGCGCCAGGTCGACGGAGCTGAGCAGGCGGCGCACCTCGTGGTCGTCGCCCCCGGCGAGCGCGAGCCGCGCGAGCCCGACGACGCTCTCGGCCTTCTCGAAGTCGCCGGCCCGCGCGTGGACGGCGGCGAGGTTCGCGAGCGTCTCGGCCCGTACGTGCTGCTCGGCGTCGAACCCCCGCGCCCTCTCCAACGCGTGCCGTGCCTGGTCCAGCCTCCCCAGGTCGGCCATCCTCGCCGCGAGCCTGTTCAGCGCCGCGGCCTTGGCGGAGCTGCCGAGGACCGGGGAGCCGGAGACGCTGAGCACGGCGGTGTCGAGAATCCCGAAGGCATGCCCGCGCTGCCCCAGCGCGAGGAGCAGCGTCGACAGGTAACACACGTCCTCGACGGTGCCGGGGCGCCCCAAGAAGAGGACCATGGCCCTTGCGGCCGCCACGGCCACCTCATGCGCGTCGCCCCGGCCGGTCAGGGCGTCCTCCGCCCGCGCGATCGCCAACCGCAGTTCGTCCGTCATGCCCCCTCACCCCCCAACGCCAGATCGATGACGTTCTTCGCGACGTGCACCTGCAACCCCGCGACCTGCGCCGGATCGATGAGCCCCCGCTCCGACCACTCCTTGAGCGCGCTCAGCAGCGCCTCGCCCTTGGCGACTGCCGCGCCGACGGAGACGGGAACGCACGGTGCTTCGGGAGCCGGAGCGCCGTCCGCCGGCACCACGACCGGCGGTGGAGACACCACCCCTCTCGTAGCGGACTGCTCCTCCTGCCGTCCCGCCCGTTCCGCGGTGCTCGCCGGCGGCTCCAGCGCCCGCAGCAGGTGGTCCGTGCGGAAGTGGGGGAAGCGGCTCATCACCTCCCTGAGGGGCACGGCGAACAGCACGTTCGCGGCCCGCTCGGGCGCCTGCCGGTCGGGGTACTGCTCGATCAGGACGCCGAGCAGGGCCGGCTCGCACGCGAACGTGCTCTCCCGCTCGACCGGCCCGCCCGAGTAGCCCGAGTAGTCGCCCAGGGTCTGCTCCGCCAGGAGCTGGATGGCCTGGATGCGCCCGCCGCCCACGCACGTGTAGTCGACGGAGTGCTCGTCCACGTGCCCGCTCAGGTGGGGATCGCTCAGCGAAGGCCGGTGCAGCCCGCGCCAGCGGTCGCCGCGGCGGGGGAGGTCCCCCACGGGCAGGGCCGGCGGCACCAGCTCCGGTTCGAGGACCTCGATCAGGGCGAGGTCGGCCTCTTCGACGCGCCGGCAGACGCGTCCTCCGAGCGCGGTGCCGTCGCCGAGACGTACGCTGACGCGCTCCTCGTCGCCCCTCAGGTACCGCAGGCAGTGATTCGCCGTCAGCACGAAGCACCGCGTGAGCAGGAGCCCCGCCCCCAAGGGCGTGCCCGCCTGGTACAGGTCGACCGCGTAGCCGGATCCGGGCACAGCGGGCCCCTCAGGGGCGTTCCACCGTCAGTGTCACTTCGAAGGACGCCTCCGCGGACGCCTTCGAGAGGATCACCCCGGCCTCGGCCGCGAGCGTCACCCCGAAGGTGACCTGCAGGCTGCCGACCCGCCAGCCGTTGTGCTCCGGGATCCGCGCGAGGGCGGCCTGCGCGATCGAGGACGCCGAGGCGATCGCCTGCTCCAGCTCCTCGGAGCGCTCCTCCAGGGAGGCGGTGCGGCGGGTCCGGCTGCTGATCTGCCGGGACCCTTGCGCGTCGAGCTCCACCGTTTCCACGCGGACCAGCGGTTCGGACATGGCGGGCTCCCCCGATCCTCCATGAGCTTCACGGGCCGTGATGCGGCGGCTCGTTCAGCCTAGCCACGCGAGCACCTCGCGGCAGGGGAATCGGGGGAGTGCACGGGCCGGAGCCCGGTCAGCTCGCCAGTGCGCCGGCGCGCTCGTGGGGGCCCCGGGGGTCCGCCACGCGCGCGGGCTGCGCCGCCGGGACTTCCCGGTGCGCCGGGTCCCGCACCTCGCCCACCAGTTTCTCCAGCACGTCCTCCAGCGCCACCAGGCCCAGCACCCGCCCCGACGCGTCCGTGACCGCGGCCAGGTGGGCGGCGGCCCGGCGCATCACGGTCAGGGCGTCGTCCAGGGGCAGCTCGGCCCGTACGGTCTCGACGCGCCGCCAGACCCGCTGCGGCACCGCGCGCTCGCGGTCCTCCAGGTCCAGGACGTCCTTGACGTGCAGGTAGCCCATGACCGCGCCGCCCGCCGCGCACACCGGGAAGCGGGAGTAGCCGGTCCGCACCGTCAGCTCCTCGATCTGCCGGGGCGTGACGGACGGGTCGACCGTGACCAGCGACGCCGGGTCGAGGAGGACGTCGGTGACCGGGCGGCTGCCCAGCTCCAGCGCGTCCTCCAGGCGCTCCTGCTCGGCCCGCTCCAGCAGGCCCGCCTGGCGCGAGTCCGCCACCAGGTGCGTCAGCTGCTCGCTGGTGAACACGGCCTCCACCTCGTCCTTGGGCTCGACGCGGAAGAGCCGCAGCACGCCGTGCGCGCACGCGCCCAGCAGCCGCGTGACCGGCCTGCACACCCGGGCGAACGCCACCAGCCCCGGCCCCAGCCACAGCGCCGCCCGGTCGGGCGCCGACATGGCCAGGTTCTTCGGCACCATCTCGCCGATCACCAGGTGCAGGAAGACCACGACCGCGAGCGCGATGACGTACCCCAGCGGGTGGATCAGCCCCGCGGGCATCCGCACCGCCTCGAACACCGGCTCCAGCAGCGCCGCCACCGTCGGCTCGGCGACCGCGCCCAGCGTCAGCGAGCAGATCGTGATGCCGAACTGGGCGGCGGCCATCATCTGCGGCAGGCTCTCCAGGCCGGTCAGGACCGTACGGGCCCGCCCCGAGCCCTCGGCCGCCTTCGGCTCGATCTGGCTGCGGCGCACGGACACCAGCGCGAACTCGGCGCCCACGAAGAACCCGTTGGCGAGCACCAGCAGCGCCGCGAAGAGGAGTTGCAGCACGCTCATCGCGCCTCACCCCTGACCGTGAGGGCGCGCGCGAAGCGCACCCGCTCGGCCCGGTGGTGGGCGACCAGGCGCACCGAGATCCGCCACCCGGGCAGCTCGGCGGTGTCGCCCGCCGCCGGGATGCGGCCCAGCAGGTCCGCGACGAGACCGGCGACGGTCTCGTACGGCCCGTCGGGCGCCTCCAGGCCTATGCGGCGCAGCGCGTCGAGCCGGCAGCCGCCGTCGGCCTCCCACGCCGCCCGGCCGTCCTCACAGGCCACGGGGGCCAGTTCGGGCCGGTCGGCGTCCTCGGCGTCGTGCTCGTCGCGGACCTCGCCGACGAGCTCCTCGACGATGTCCTCCAGGGTCACCACCCCCGCCGTGCCGCCGTACTCGTCGACGACCACGGCTATCGGCTGCTCGCTGCGCAGCTGCTCCAGGAGCGGCTGCACCGGCAGCGTCTCCGGCACGAGCACCGGCGGGACGGAGATCCGCCCGACCGGCGTGCGCAGCCGCTCGCCGGACGGGACCGCCAGCGCGGCCTTGAGGTGGACCATGCCGACGATGTCGTCCAGGCGCTCCCGGTAGACCGGGAAGCGCGAGAGCCCCGTGGCACGGGTGAGGTTGAGGACGTCCTCGGCGGTCGCCGAGGACTGCAGCGCGCTGACCTTCACGCGGGGCGTCATCACGTGCTGCGCGGTCAGGTCGCCGAGGGAGAGGGTGCGGACGAACAGGTCCGCGGTGTCCTGCTCCAGGGCGCCGGCGCGCGCCGAGTGCCGGGCCAGGGAGACGAGTTCGCCGGGGGTGCGGGCGGAGGCCAGCTCCTCGGCGGGCTCGACGCCGAGCGCCCGGACGAGCCGGTTGGCGACCGCGTTCAGCAGGGTGATCACGGGCCGGAAGAGGTGGGCGAAGGCGTGCTGCGGCCCGGCGACGAACCGCGCGACCTGCAGGGGCCGGGAGACCGCCCAGTTCTTGGGCACCAGCTCCCCGATGACCATCTGCACCGCGGACGCCACCAGCATGCCGGTCACGACCGCGGCGCCGGGCGCGGCACCGGCGGGCAGGCCGGTGGCGGCCAGCGGCCCGGTGAGCAGCCGGCCCAGGGCCGGCTCGGCCAGCATGCCGACGACCAAGGAGGTGATGGTGATGCCGAGTTGGGTCCCGGAGAGCTGGAAGGAGAGCTCGCGCAGGGAGGCGACGACGGTGCGGGCCCGGCGGTCGCCGCCGGCCGCGGCCCGTTCGGCCTCCGGCTTCTCGACGGTCACCAGGCCGAACTCGGCGGCGACGAAGAAGCCGTTCGCCAGGATGAGGAGGAGTGCTGCCGCGAGCAGCAGCAGGGACACGGTGATGCTCATGCCGCCGCCTCCACGAAGTGGGCGGCGGCGCGGGTACTACAGGACGATCCGTCCATTGCCGGAGGGAGTCACTCCTCGGGTCGCAGGTGTCCCGCGGACCGTGCGCGAACCACGGCCGGTTCCTCGTGCGGGACGGGGCACGTGTGTGCCCGTGGCACCAGAGTAATCAAGGAACCGCGCTCACCGCCGGGCCTGCCTGCCGCCGGTCAGGTGGTGGAGTGCCCGGTGCCGTGCTCCTCCACCAGGGCCCGCAGCGCCCGGGCGTGGGCGATGGCCTGGTCCTTGGCGATGCCGGGCTGGATGCCCATGGCCGCCAGGGTCGTGCCGTCGGCCAGGTCGAGCTGGACCCAGGCGTCGCCCGGGCGCAGCGTGACGCGGACGATCTGGGCCCACTCCAGCCGCCGCTTGGTGGTCAGGTTCACCACCGTGACCCCGTCCTGCGCGGCGACCACCTTGGGCCGGCTGAGCAGCCCGAGGAACGCGAAGACCAGCAGGCCGGTGCCGATGAAGGAGGCCCGGTCCCCGGCCGTCGCCGTGTCGAGCAGGAAGGACACCGCCGTGAGGACGACGAGCAGGGCGGTGCCCAGGCTCATCAGCACGACCCGGGTGCGGACCGGGCGGAAGGTGACCGGGAGCGCGGGCGGGCCGGACGGGGTTACGGGCGTGGACACGTCGCTGGTGGCTCTCGCTGGGTGGGCCGGGCCGGTCAGAGGCGGCAGGCGTGGATGTTGGTGGTGAGGATGGCGCGGGCGCCCAGCTCGTACAGCTCGTCCATGATGCGCTGGGCGTCGCTGGACGGGACCATCGAACGGACCGCGACCCAGCCCTCGTGGTGCAGCGGGGAGACGGTGGGCGACTCCAGGCCGGGGGTGAGGGCGACGGCGCGCTCCACCTGCTCCACGCGGATGTCGTAGTCCATCATCACGTAGCGGCGGGCGACGAGGACGCCCTGCATGCGGCGGAGGAACTGCTGGACCTTCGGGTCGCCGGCCGGCGCGCCGGAGCGGCGGATGACGACGGCCTCGGACTCCAGGATCGGCTCGCCGATGATCTCCAGGCCGGCGTTGCGCAGGGTGGTGCCGGTCTCCACGACGTCCGCGATGATCTCCGCGACGCCGAGCTGGATGGCCGTCTCGACGGCGCCGTCGAGGTGGACGACGGAGGCGTCCACGCCGTTGTCGGCGAGGTGCTTGGTGACCAGGCCGGAGAAGGACGTGGCCACCGTCATGCCGCCGAACTCGCTGACGTCCTTGGCCGTGCCCGGCCGGGTGGCGTAGCGGAAGGTGGACCCGGCGAAGCCGAGCTGCATGATCTCCTCGGCCTGCGAGCCCGAGTCCAGCAGCAGGTCACGGCCGGTGATGCCGATGTCGAGCTTGCCGGAGCCCACGTAGACGGCGATGTCGCGGGGGCGGAGGAAGAAGAACTCGACGTCGTTGGCCGAGTCGACCAGCACGAGCTCCCTGCGGTCCTTGCGCTGGCGGTAGCCGGCCTCATGGAGCATCGCCGACGCAGGCTCGGAGAGAGAACCCTTGTTGGGAACGGCGATGCGCAGCATGAGGTCGGTTTCCTTCGTGCGTTGAGGATGGTGCGGGGGGCGTGCGGGGTGATGCGGTACTGCGGTGGTGCTGATCAGAGGTGGGCGTAGACGTCGTCCAGGGAGATCCCGCGGGCGACCATCATCACCTGAACGTGGTACAGCAGCTGGGAGATCTCCTCGGCGGTGGCGTCGGCGCCCTCGTACTCGGCGGCCATCCACACCTCGGCGGCCTCCTCGACCACCTTCTTGCCGATGGCATGGACGCCCTTGCCCACCAGCTCGGCGGTGCGGGAGACGGCGGGATCGCCGGTGGCCTTCTGCTGGAGCTCGGCGAAGAGCTCCTCGAACGTCTTCTTGGACATGGTGCGTCCTACCCTACGGGGTCCGCCCCCGCCGTCAGTGCCAGGGCTCGGACACCGAGCGCAGGAGCACCGCCGTGGCGACCGCGGCGGTCACGGCCTCGTGGCCCTTGTCCTCGTTCGAGCCCTCCAGACCGGCCCGGTCCAGGGCCTGCGCGTCGTCGTCGCACGTGAGGACGCCGAAGCCCACCGGGACCCCCGTGTCCACGGCCACCTGGGTGAGGCCCTGGGTGACGCCCTGGCACACGTAGTCGAAGTGGGGCGTGCCGCCGCGGATGACGACGCCGAGCGCGACGATCGCGTGGTAGCCGCGGCCCGCGAGGACCTTGGCGGCGACCGGCAGCTCCCAGCTGCCGGGCACCCGCAGCAGCGTGGGCTCGTCGATGCCGAGGTCGTGCAGCGCGCGCAGGGCGCCGTCGACCAGGCCGTCCATGACCTTCTCGTGCCACTGCGCGGCGATCACGGCCACCCGCAGGTCCTGGCAGTTCTTCACACTCAGCTCGGGGGCGCCCTTGCCGCTCACGTTCTCGTCTCCTCGGTCGGTGGGGGATCGGTGGGTGTGGTGATCACTGGTTGTCGCAGGCGGACACGGGCCCGCCGTCCAGCCAGGGCAGGTCGTGGCCCATGCGGTCCCGCTTCGTGCGCAGGTACCGCAGATTGTGCTCCCCGGCCTGGACGGGCACGGGCTCCCGGCCGGTGACGGTCAGTCCGTGGCGGACCAGGGCCGCGCTCTTGTCGGGGTTGTTGGTCATCAGGCGCAGCGAGCGGATCCCCAGGTCGGCGAGGATCTCCGCGCCCGCCGCGTAGTCCCGGCCGTCCGCGGGCAGGCCCAGCTCCAGGTTGGCGTCCAGCGTGTCGCGGCCGTCCTCCTGCAGCTCGTAGGCGCGCAGCTTGGGCAGCAGGCCGATGCCGCGGCCCTCGTGCCCGCGCAGGTAGAGGACCACGCCGCCCTCGGCGGCGATGCGCTCCATGGACGCCTGCAGCTGCGGGCCGCAGTCGCAGCGCAGCGAGCCGAACACGTCGCCCGTGAGGCACTCGGAGTGGACGCGCACCAGCACGTCCTCGCCGTCGCCGAGGTCACCGGCCACCAGCGCGATGTGCTCGACGCCGTCGGCCGCCGAACGGTAGCCGTGGGCGCGGAAGTCGCCGAAGGCGGTGGGCAGCCGCGTCACGGCCTCGCGGCGCACGGCGGGCACCTCGGGGGCCTCGGGCGCCCCGGGAGCGGCCGCCTCCGCGGCGCGGCGGTGGGCGATCAGGTCCTCGATGGAGATGATCGCGAGGCCGTGCTTGCGGGCGAACGGGACCAGCTCCGGCAGCCGCAGCATCGCGCCGTCCTCGCCGGCGATCTCCACGATCGCGGCGGCGGGCCGCAGGCCGGCCATCCGGGCCAGGTCGACGCCGGCCTCGGTGTGGCCGTTGCGGACCAGCACGCCGCCGGGCTTGGCGCGCAGCGGGAAGACGTGCCCCGGACGGACGAAGTCGCCCGGGACGGCGGCCGGGTCGGCGAGCAGCCGGATGGTGGTGGCCCGGTCCGCGGCGGAGATGCCCGTGTCCGTGCCGTGCGCGCGGGAGGCGTCCACTGAGACGGTGAAGGCGGTGCGCATCGACTCGGTGTTGTCCGCCACCATCTGCGGCAGGTCGAGCCGCTCGACGTCCGCCTCCTCCAGCGGCACGCAGATCAGCCCGCGGCACTCGCTCATCATGAAGGCGACGATCTCGGTGGTGACCTTCTCCGCGGCGACGACGAGGTCGCCCTCGTTCTCGCGGTTCTCGTCGTCCACGACGACGACGGGCCGGCCGGCGGCGATGTCGGCGACGGCGCGCTCGACGGAGTCGAGGGCGAGTTCGCCGACCGGGGCGAAGGTGTCGAGGACGGTCATGCTGCTGCTCCTTCCAGGGCGGCGGTGCTCGTGCGCGAGCGCAGCCACCAGTCGCGCATGCCCCACAGGACGAGGGCGAGGTAGAAGACGTAGACGAGGCCGGAGAAGGCGAGGCCGCTGCTGAAGGCGAGCGGGACGCCCACGACGTCGACCAGCAGCCAGGCCACCCAGAACTCGATCAGCCCGCGGGCCTGGGCCACCATCGCGGCGAGCGTGCCGACGAAGATGTACGCGTCCGGCCAGGGGTTCCAGGACAGCTCCGGCACGGCCGTGAACAGACCGCCCACGGCGAGGGTGCCGAGCGCGGTGCCGGCCAGCAGCGCCGCGCGCTCGCGCCAGGTGGCGAAGCGCACGGCGATGGAGCCGTCCTGCGCCTCCTGCCTGCCGCGGTGCCACTGCCGCCAGCCCCACACGGCCACGCCGATGACGAGGAGCTGCTTGCCGACCCCGCCGCTGAGGTGTGCGGAGGCGTACGCGGCGACGAGGATGACGCCCGACAGGAACTGCACGGGCCAGGTCCATAGGGAGCGCCGCCAGCCGAGGGCGAGGGCGGCGAGCCCGATGCTGTTGCCGATCAGGTCGGACCAGATGACGTGCTGCCCGAAGACGCTGAACGCCTCGGCGGTGAGCCGGTCCAGGGCGCTCATGCGACGGGACCCCCGGCCTTGCCCGCGCCGCCGCCGAGCAGCCGCTCGACGTACTTCGCGAGGACGTCCACCTCCAGGTTGACGAGGTCGCCGGGCTGCTTGATGCCGAGCGTCGTCAGTTCGAGGGTGGTGGGGATGAGGCTGACGGTGAAGAAGTCGTCCCCGGCCTCGACCACGGTGAGGCTGATGCCGTCGACGGTGATGGAGCCCTTGTCGACGACGTAGCGGGCGAGCTCCCGCGGCAGGCCGATCTTCACGATCTCCCAGTGCTCGCCGGGGATCCGCTCCAGCACCGTGCCCGTGCCGTCGACGTGGCCCTGGACGAGGTGGCCGCCGAGGCGCCCGCCGAGCGCCATGGGGCGTTCGAGGTTGACGCGCGAGCCCGGGACGAGGGCGCCGAGGCTGGAGCGCTTGAGGGACTCGGCCATCACGTCCGCGGTGAACTCGCCGCCGGCGGTCTCCACGACGGTGAGGCACACGCCGTTGACGGCGATCGAGTCGCCGTGCTTGGCGCCCTCGGTGACGATCGGGCCGCGGAGCCGGAACAGGGAGCTGTCGCCGAGGTTCTCGACGGAGACGACCTCGCCCAGTTCTTCGACGATTCCGGTGAACACTGTCAGTTCTCCTCAGGGGCGGTGGCGGAAGCGGTGGGGACTGCGGTGATCCGCAGGTCGGGCCCGAGCCGGGCGACGTCGGTCACGTCCAGGCGCAGGGCCCCGGCGATCGTGCCGACGCCGGCGTCGCCGAGGGCGGCCGGCCCGGCACCGAGCAGGGCGGGAGCGAGATAGCCGACGACGCGGTCGACGGCACCGGCCGCGAGGAACGAGCCGGCGAGGGCGGGACCGCCTTCGAGCAGGACGGAGCGGACGCCGCGCCCGTACAGCTCGGCGAGCAGCGCGGGCACGTCGAGCCCGCCGCGGCCGGCCCCGGCGCGGGGCAGGCGGACGACGTCCACGCCCGGCAGGTGGCCGGTGTCCGCGTCCTCGCCGACGGCGATCAGGGTCGGCGCCGCGTCGTCGAGGACCCGCGCGCCGGGCTTGACGGAGGCGTGGGTGTCGACGACGACGCGCAGCGGCTGCACCGCGGCGCCCTTTTCGACGAGACGCCCCCGTACGGCGAGGTGCGGGTCGTCGGTGCGCAGGGTGCCGGAGCCGACCACGACCGCGTCGGCCTCGGCGCGCAGCCGGTGGACGTCGGCGCGGGAGGCGGCCGAGGTGATCCAGCGGCTGGTGCCGTCGGCGGCCGCGCTGCGCCCGTCGAGCGTGGCGGCGTACTTCCACAGCACGAAGGGGCGCCCGCGGCGGACCGAGGTGAGCCAGGCGGCGTTGCCGGCGGCGGCCTCGTCCTGGAGGAGGCCGCCCTCGGTGGCGACACCCGCGGCGGCCAGGGTGGCCGCGCCGCCGGTGGCGGTGTCCGTGGGGTCGGCGACGGCGTAGACGACGCGGGCGATGCCGGCGTCGATCAGGGCCCGGGCGCAGGGGCCCGTGCGACCGGTGTGGTTGCAGGGTTCGAGGGTGACGACGGCGGTGCCGCCGCGCACGTCGTGGCCCGCGGCGGAGGCCGCGGCGAGGGCTTCGACCTCGGCGTGCGGCCCGCCGGCCCGGCGGTGCCATCCCTCGCCGAGGACGGTGCCCCGCGGGCCGAGGATCACGCAGCCGACGACGGGGTTGGGGCTCGTCGCGCCAAGGGCGCGAGCGGCGAGCGCAACGGCGCGTCGCATCGCGTCTGCTTCGGTCGCGGTGGCCACCGGGTCCTCCTGCCTCTTCGGGCACGGACTCCGGGGCTGTCGTACGGGACGACGAAGGAAGCGGGTACACCGCAACGGGGGACACCACGGCCCCTGACGGAGCCGTACGGGAGGGGCGCCCGGTGAGGGGCGGCCACCTGCGACGGTGTGCCGGTGCGTACCCGCCGCGCACTGCCTCCCATCCGGACTTTAACCGTCGGTCCAGGAATTTCACCTGGTCAACCGGCCGCTGGCTGCGGACGGGTCGCGGACTGTAACCGCCGGTTCGGAATTTCACCGACCCCGGAGTGCGCTGCGTATCAGTAATTTCAGGTCATGCTACATGCGGTCGGCCGGCGGCTCCTCAAAACCGCTGGTCGACGGGACGAGCGTACGCCGGGCCGCGGCGCGGTGTCCACGGCGATGTGACGCACCGGGCACCGGCGGCGAGGGGTCCGTGCGGGCGGCCGCCTCGGAGCCTCGGACTCCGGTTCCCGGACTTGGTCCGTACCTGTTGACGCACTGGTCTAGTCCTTTTAACCTCTGGCACACCTCCGAGGAGTACGGCCCGGCGGTGGGCGCACACCGGCGGGCCACAGCACGACGCACACACCCCCCGCCGCCCGGCCGTGCCGGGCCCCACTGGAGGACCTGATCGTGTTGTTCCGAGAGAAGCCCACCCGGGAGCTGCGGTCCCGGGCGAGATCCTGTACCGGCTCCCGCACCCGCCGCGGGATCACCCTCGCCGCCGCCGGCACCGCCCTGGCCGGGCTGCTGATCGGCACCGTCACGGCGGCGACCTCGCACGCCGAGGACAACGCCGGCTGCCGCCCCGACGGCCTCTACGCCACCCCCGGCACCGACGTCCCCTACTGCTCGGTCTACGACTCCGCCGGCCGCGAGAAGATGGGCGCCGGCCACCAGCGCCGCGTCATCGGCTACTTCACCGGCTGGCGCACCGGCAAGGACGGCACCCCCGCCTACCTCGTCCCCGACATCCCCTGGGGCAAGGTCACCCACCTCAACTACGCCTTCGCGCACGTCGGCCCCGACGACAAGATCTCCGTCGGTGCGGACGGCCCGGACAACCCCGCGACCGGCATGACCTGGCCCGGCACCGCCGGCGCCGAGATGGACCCGGCCCTGCCGTACAAGGGCCACTTCAACCTCCTGACCACGTACAAGAAGCAGCACCCGGACGTGAAGACCCTCATCTCCGTGGGCGGCTGGGCCGAGACCGGCGGCTACCTCGACGAGAACGGCAAGCGCGTCGATTCCGGGGGCTTCTACAAAACGGCCACGAACGCCGACGGCTCGGTCAACCAGGCCGGAATCGACACCTTCGCGGAATCGGCCGTCGCGTTCCTCAGGACCTACGGATTCAACGGCGTCGACATCGACTACGAGTACCCGACGTCGATGAAGGACGCCGGAAACCCCAAGGACTGGGCCCTCGCCAACGCCCGCCGCGGCGGACTCAACAAGGGTTACGCGGCCCTCATGAAAACGCTCCGGGAAAAGCTCGACCGGGCCGGGGCGGCCGACGGGAAGCACTACCTCCTCTCCGTCGCCGCACCCTCCTCCGGATACCTGCTGCGCGGCATGGAGACGTATCAGGCCACGCAGTACCTGGACTACGTGAACGTGATGTCGTACGACCTGCACGGCGCCTGGAACGAATTCGTCGGGCCCAATGCCGCGCTCTACGACGACGGCAAGGACGCCGAACTCGCCAAATGGGGCGTCTACACCACTCCCCAGTACGGCGGCACCGGCTACCTCAACGGCGACTGGGCGTACCACTACTTCCGCGGCGCCCTGCCCCCCGGCCGCATCAACCTCGGCCTGCCCTACTACACGCGCGGCTGGAAGAACGTCACCGGCGGCACGAACGGCCTGTGGGGCACCGCGAAGACCACCGCGTGCCCGGCCGGGTCCGGCCTCACCACCTGCGGCGACGGGGCCGTCGGCATCGACAACCTCTGGCACGACAAGGACGACGACGGCAAGGAGTCCCCGGCCGGCTCCAACCCGATGTGGCACGCCAAGAACCTGGAGAAGGGCGTCGTCGGCGACTACGCCGCGAAGTACGGCTTCCCGGCCGGCACCAGGCTGACCGGCACCTACGCCCGCAACTACGACGCCACGCTCACCGCGCCCTGGCTCTGGAACGCCGAGAAGAAGGTCTTCCTCTCCACCGAGGACGAGCAGTCGGTCAGGGCCAAGGCCCAGTACGTCGTCGACAAGGGCCTCGGCGGCACCATGATCTGGGAACTCGCCGGCGACTACGGCTGGAACGCCGCCAAGGGCCAGTACGAACCCGGCACCACGCTCACCACCGCGATGGACGACGCGTTCAAGGCGGCACCCGCCTACGGGGCCCGGCGCGCGACGACCGAGCTGCCCGCCCAGGCCCTCGACGTGGACATCAGCCTCACGAACTTCCCGCTCGGCGACAGCAACTACCCGATCAACCCGAAGATCCACATCACGAACCGGACCAAGGCCACCCTCCCCGGCGGCACGGAGTTCCAGTTCGACTACGGCAGCTCCGCGCCCGGAAACGCCAAGGACCAGTCGGGCTGGGGCCTCAGGGTCATCCGCAGCGACCACACCGCCGGCGACAACATCGGCGGCCTCAAGGGCGACTACAACCGGGTCTCCGTGAAGCTCCCGGCCTCCCAGCCGCTCGCCCCCGGCGCCTCGGCGGACCTCGACTACGTCTACTACCTGCCCGCGGCGACCCCCTCGAACTGGAGCGTGACCTTCGGCGGGAAGACGTACGCCCTCGCCGGCGACCTGGCCCGCGGCACGACCGTCGTCGACCCCGGCGGCACCACCCCCACCCCGACGGGCACGCCGACCGGCACCCCCACCGGCAAGCCGACCGGCGGCACCTGCACCGCACCGCAGTGGGACAAGGCGGCCGTCTACAACGGCGGCGCCACCGTCTCCTGGAAGTCCCGCTCCTGGAAGGCCAAGTGGTGGACCCAGGGCGACGAGCCCGGCACCACCGGCGAATGGGGGGTGTGGCAGGACCAGGGCGCCTGCTGAACCCCCGGGCCGCAGGGCGACCGGGCCCGTGCGGGGTCGACCCGCGCGGGCCCCGTCCGGAAGGATGGGAGCCCATGGGCGCCAGCGAGCGGGACACGGGCCGCACCGACGCCGGCCGGCTGCGCCGCGCACGGCTCGCCGTGGCCGCGGTGTTCGCCGTGCACGGCGCGGTGACCGGCAGCTTCGCCACCCGCATCCCCTGGATCCAGAGCCACCTGGACCTCGGCTCCGGCGCGCTGGGCCTCGCGCTCGTCCTCCCCGCCATCGGCTCCTCGTGCGCCATGCCGCTCGCGGGCCGCGTCAGCCACCGCCTCGGCTCCCGGGCCGCGCTCCGCCTGCTCATCGTGCTGTGGTGCGCCTCCGTGGCGCTGCCCGCCCTGTCGCCGGGGCTGCCCGCGCTCTGCGGGGCGCTCGCCGTCTACGGCGCGACGTCCGGCATGGCGGACGTCGCCATGAACGCGCTCGGCGTGGAGACCGAGGAGCGGCTGGGCCGCTCGATCATGTCGGGCCTGCACGGGATGTGGAGCGCGGGCACGCTCGTGGGATCGGCCGCCGGCACGGCCGCCGCGCACGCGGACCTGGACGCCCGGATCCACCTGGGCGCCGCGGCCGCCGCCCTGGCCGTGCTCGGCGCGGCGGCCTGCCACGGGGTCCTCGACCTGCGCGCCGCCGGGGACGAGCGCCCGCCGCCCCGGTTCGCGCTGCCACCGCGCGCGGCACTGGTCATCGGCGTCGTGGGCTTCTGCGCGGTCTTCGCCGAGGGCGCGAGCCTGGACTGGTCGGCGGTCTACCTCCGGGACGTCGTCGGTTCCGACCCGGGCGTGGCGGCGGCCTGCACCACGGCCTTCACGTGCACGATGGCCCTCGCCCGGTTCGCGGGCGACCCGGCCGTGCGGCGCTTCGGGCCCGTGCGGACCGTGCGCGCGAGCGGGGTGCTGGCCGCGGCCGGCGGGCTGCTGGTGGTCACGGCCGGGGGCGCGCCGTCCGCGATCGCCGGGTTCGCCCTCATCGGCGTGGGCGTCGCCGTCGTCGTCCCGCTGGCCTTCGCGGCGGCGGGGCGCAGCGGGCCGGCGCCGAGCCAGGCCATCGCGGGCGTCGCGACGATCACCTACACCTCGGGGCTCGTCGCCCCGGCGGCCATCGGCCAGATCGCGGAGGCCAGTTCGCTCGTCACGTCGTTCGGCCTGGTGACCGCCCTGGCGGTGGGCCTGGTGGCGGGGGCGGGGGTGCTGCGCGTCCCGGAACGGACGGCGGCGGCAGCGCAGGTGCGGGCGCCGTCGAAGGCGGAGTGACGCCGGAGCGTCCGCGGCGGTTGCCGGTGCCGGGAACGTTCCCGGGAGCCTCGGCCGGGACGTCCCCCGCCGCAACGGCGAGAAGCCCGGTGGCGAGGGTCCGGCGGACGGGGCGGTCGCGGCACCCCGTACGGTCGCCGTGACCTTCCCCGGAGGGCGGAACGCCGGAACGGGCCGGGCGGCGGACCACGAGGGTCCGTCGCCACAGCCCGTGCCGTGGTTGTGCTGTGCCGCTGCGGTTAGAGGATGCCGCCGAGGAGGCCCCAGCCGCCGCCCCAGCCGCCCCAGCCGCCCCAGCCACCGTGGTGGCCCCAGCCGCAGCTGCGGTGGCAGTCGTCCCAGCCGCCGTGGCCGCCGCGGTGGTGGCCCCAGCCGCCGCCCCAGCCGCCGCCCCAGCCCCAGTCGTCCCAGCCCCAGCCGCAGTCGTCGTCGCAGTCGCGGTGGTGGCCCCAGCCGTGGTGGTCGTGGCCTCGGCCGTGGTGGTCGCGGCCGTGGTCGCAGTCACGGTCGCGGCCGTGGTCGCGCCCGTGGTCACGGCCGTGGTCGCGCCCGTGGTCGTCATCGTCGCGGTCGTGGTCGTGGTCCCAGGCCTGGACCGCCGGCGTGGCCGGGGCGGCCTGCGCCACCCCGGCGGCCGGGACGATGGCGACTGCGGCGATGACGGCAGCGGCCGCTGCGCGGCCGGCGAGCTTACGCATATGTGTCTCCTGAGTTGCAGGAATCGGACAATGAGACCGATACCGTGTGGAGAGCTGAGAAAAGCATGAGAAGTCGGTCATACAGTCCTACGGGCGACCGATTGCGCCGGTTGCAGCAAACCCCCGCGGCGGCGGCCGGGCCTGTGTGGACCGGAGCACCGTCCGGCCCGGCTTAGCATGAACCGGATCATCACCCCCCACACGACCTTTCGGGAGCTTCCATGGGCCTCGGCGTGCGCTGGACCCTGCACGGTGACGGGCGCACCCCCGCCCCTGGGGCCGTCGTCCGGCCCGACGAGCGGCTCTCGTGGCCGCGCACCGCCGGCCTCGGCGCGCAGCACGTGGTCGCGATGTTCGGCGCCTCGTTCGTCGCCCCGGTCCTCATGGGCCTGGACCCGAACCTCGCGATCATGATGTCGGGCGTCGCCACGATCCTGTTCCTCCTCGCGACCCGCGGCCGGGTGCCCAGCTACCTGGGGTGCAGCCTCTCCTTCGTCGGCGTCGCCGCGATCATCCGGGCGCAGGGCGGCGGCAGTGCGGCCGTCACCGGCGCGATCTTCGTGGTCGGCGTGGCGCTCCTGCTGAGCGGCCTGGTCGTACAGAAGTTCGGAGCGCGCATCATCC
Organism: Streptomyces sp. XH2; assembly: GCF_049725035.1. NCBI lineage: Bacteria > Bacillati > Actinomycetota > Actinomycetes > Kitasatosporales > Streptomycetaceae > Streptomyces > Streptomyces sp. XH2. The sequence continues at coordinate 141,144 of NZ_JBMMMZ010000017.1, forward strand.
ACGCGGCGATGCCGCCGGTGGTGACCGGCGCCGTGGTCATGCTGATCGGCTTCAACCTGGCTCCGGTCACGGCCCGTACGTACTGGCCGCAGGACCAGTGGACGGCGCTGCTGACGATGCTCTTCACCGGCCTCGCCGTGGTGTGCCTGCGCGGCTTCTGGTCGCGCGTCGCGATCTTCCTCGGCCTGGTCTTCGGCTACGCGATCTCATGGCTCTTCGACCGCGTCTTCGGAAAGATCCACTCGGTGAACGGCGGCCCGGAGGCCACAGACCACTGGCGCCTGGACCTGTCCGGCGTCTCCAAGGCCGACTGGATCGGCCTGCCGTCGCTGCACGCGCCGAGCTTCGGCTGGTCCGCCGCCCTGGTGGCGCTGCCCGTCGTCATCGCACTGATCGCCGAGAACGCGGGCCACGTCAAGGCCGTCGGCGAGATGACCGGCGACCGGCTGGACGACCAGCTGGGCACGGCGATCTCCGCGGACGGCTTCGCGACCATGCTCTCCACCGCCGTCGGCGGCCCCGCCAACACCACGTACTCCGAGAACATCGGCGTCATGGCGGCCACCCGCGTCTACTCGACCGCGGCGTACTGGGCCGCGGCCGGCTTCGCCCTGCTCTTCGGCGTCTGCCCGAAGTTCGGCGCCGTCGTCGCCGCGATCCCCGGCGGTGTGCTCGGCGGCATCACCGTCATCCTCTACGGCATGATCGGCCTGCTCGGCGCGCAGATCTGGGTCCACAACAAGGTCGACCTGCGCAACCCGCTGAACCTGGTGCCCGTCGCGGCCGGGGTCATCATCGGCATCGGCGGCGTCAGCCTGAAGATCAGCGCCAACTTCGAGCTCAGCGGCATCGCCCTGGGCACGATCGTCGTCCTCTCCGGCTACCACGTCCTGCGCGCCCTGGCCCCGGCCCACCTCAAGGCGCAGGAGCCCCTGCTGGACGAGGGGACGAGCAGCTACGACTCCGCTGTCGCGGGGGAGAAGGACGCCGGATAAGGCGGTTCCGGCACCGCCGGTCTGCGCCGTTGTGGTTCCTCGCCGCTGCGGCGGCAGAAAAGTGCCGGCCGCGACGGCAACAGGACTGCCCCCGCCGCCACGGCGGCTCGCCCCCACGGCGAGGGTCCGGCGGAATCGGAGGCGGCCGCCACCGTCACGTGGCGGACGGATCCTGCGGGTCGCGAGACCCGTCCCGCCGCGCGCCCCAGCCCGGGCCCGACAGCACCTCCCCGTAAGCCTGCATCAGGTCCGGCAGCCGCAGCGTGGCCAGGTCGTCGCGCGTCGGCGTGCCGGGATAGCCCGACAGCCGCAGATCGCGGTAGGCGCAGCTCTTCTCGTACAGGGTGCGCAGGAAGCGGCCGTTGCCCAGCTCGTCGATCCAGCCCTGCGCGACCACGTGGGAGCTGATGCTGCGCAGCTCCTCCAGGGCCTCCTCGTCCCAGCTGTCGCCGTTCTCCGCGGCCAGCACCTCGCCGATGCTGGTGAGCTCGGCGGGGCGGTAGCTGGGGAAGTCGACGCGGGTGGTGAAGCGGGAGCCGAGGCCGGGGTTGGTGGCCAGCAGCCGGTCCATGCCCTCGGGGTAGCCGGCGAGGATCACCACCAGGCGGTCGCGGTTGTCCTCGGCGCGCTTGAGCAGCACCTGCAGCGCCTCGTCGCCGTAGGCGTCGCCCTTGGTGTAGCCCGAGTTGGAGAGGCTGTAGGCCTCGTCCACGAAGAGCACGCCGCCGAGCGCGGAGTCGATCAGCTCGTTGGCCTTGACCGCGGTCTGGCCCAGGAACTCGCCGACGAGGTCGGCGCGCTGGGCCTCCACGAGGTGGTCCCCGCCGAGCAGCCCCAGGGCGTAGAAGACCCGGCCGAGGATCCGGGCGACGGTGGTCTTGCCGGTGCCCGAGGGGCCGGAGAAGACGAAGTGCCGTTTGGGGGGCTGCACGGGCAGGCCCTGGACGGCCCGCAGCCGGGCCATGTGCAGCTGCGCGGAGAGCGCCCGCACCTGCCGTTTGACCGGTTCGAGACCGACCATCCGCTCCAGTTCGGCGAGGGCCTTGGCCAGCAGGACGGGGTCGGAGGGGCCGGCCACGGCCTTCCCGGTGGGCTGGGCGGGCACCCGGGCCGTCCGGCGCGCGTCGTCGGGCCCGGCGTCCGCCTGCGCGGTGCCGGCGGGCTCCGGGTCCGTGCCGGTGAGCACGTCGCGGCCGTCGAGGACGTCCGGGGCGTCGGCCGCCGCGTCGGCGGAGGCGGCGGGCGGGGGCGGGGCGGCCGGCTCCTCGCCGGGCCCGCCCAGCGGCACCGGCGACAGGCCCAGCTCCTGGTCCAGGCCGTCCCCGTCGGCGATGGCGGTGAGCCGTGCCGAGGTGTCCATGAACGCCGGGTCGACGCGGTGCACGGCGCGGTACAGGGGGAGCGCGGCGGCGCTGCGGCCGGTGCCCTCGTGGGCGCGCGCGAGCCAGTAGCGCAGCTCCTTGCGCTGGGGCTGCTCGCTGCGGCACCGCATCAGCGCGGCGGCCAGCAGCGGCTCGGCCTGCCCGTACATCTCCAGCCGCACCCGGGCCATGCCGCCGAACAGGCCGGCCTCGATGCCGAGCAGCGGATCGTCCAGCAGCGGCTCGGTGTGCCGCAGCAGCTGTTCCCAGTCCTTGACGAGATAGGCGCGGCACGCGTGCAGGAAGCGGGCCTGGGGGTCGGTCTCGACGGGCGGGCAGCCGGCCAGCGCGCGGTCCAGCTCGGGCACGTGCCGGCCGTCGAGCCAGTGCGAGGCGTGCGCGAGGAGCAGGTCGCGGCCGGTCTCCAGCACGGGCTGGACCCACCAGCCCAGCCAGTACCAGGAGTTGAGGGTGCGGCGGTGGCGCGTGCGCTGCTCGCCGAAGCGGTCCCGGTGGCGGTACATGCGCAGGAGTGCGGTCGTGGTGTCGGCGCGCAGCGCGTGCAGGCCCAGCCAGGCGTCGGCCATGCCGGGATCCGCCCGGACCGCCGCCCGGAACTCCTCCTCGGCCTGTGCGTACGCGCCCATGGTGTAGGCGTCGACGGCGCGCAGCCAGGCGAGATCGGCCGGGGCGGGTGAGCCCTGCATGCCGAAATCCATCACGTCCCCCACAAACCGTGCCCCCGTAGCGTGCTGCCCGGCGAGTGCCGGGCGCGCCTTGCCGAACCGCTGTGCTGTGGACGGGAGTTGACCAGTGTGTGCCAAGTGCACCCGCCGATTAGGTGCACCGAGTCGCATCGTACCTGCGCCGTTGGTCCGGGCCGAAGGGTGCCGCACCGCGGTTCGCGGCGGACGGCGGCGGGAAGCGGCGGGAAAGGCGTCCTCGGAGGCGCGCCGGGCCCCTCCACGGGATGGTCACCCAGGGTGAGGGGCTCGGTGGAGCAAAGGACCCAAAAGGAGAATTCCGGAGGGGTACGAAGCCCCCGATCACGGGGGAACAACCGGGGGCTTCGCGTCCGCGGGCGGCCTCCAGTGGCCGCACAATGAGAACGTAAGTCCTGTACGCCCCGTCGGTCAAGCCGAGTTGGCGTAAGTCCCGGGGATCCGGCCGGGATGCCGGCCGGGCCGCTCGAAGTCGCTCACGGAGCGTGATGGTCAGGGCCGTCCGGGGCCCGCCGGCGCCGCCCCGTGCGGCCCCGGCAGCACCTCGTATCCCCCGTCCCGCTGAAGAATCAGCAGTTCTGCGTACGGGCGCGTCGGGTCCGCGGCGAAATGCTCGTGCTCCGCCCGCATCCAGCCGTCCCAGAAATCGGACAGCTCTGCACCGTCACGGAGTTGACCCCTTTCCCAGGAGTGCTCAGGAGGCAACTCCATCCACAACAGGCATGCGAGGTGGGGGCGCAGTGCCCGGCGGCCCGCCCCGACGCCCTCCACGAGCACGACCGGCTCCGGCCCGACCTCCAGCTCCCGGGCGAACCGCCGCGCCACCCAGTCGTACGCGCGAAAGCGCGCCGTCTCCCCGTGGGACAGGGGGACGAGTACCTGCTCGCGCAGCCGGTCCGTCCACGCGAACAGCTCCTCGTGCGTCGCGAGGTCGTCCAGATGCAGTACGGGCGCCCCGCCCAGCGCCGCCGCGAGCCGGCCGCTGAACGTGCTCTTTCCCGAGCCGGCGTGCCCGTCCACGGCCACCAGCCGTACGGGGCCCAGGGACGGAGGGAGCGTCAGCAGCCAGGGGGCGAGGTCGTCGAAGGAGGCGGGGCCGTGGGGGCCGTGAAGGGGGTGGGCGCGCACCGGACCACCCTATGGCGGGACGCGAGGGGAGTCGTGTTGACGACCCTGTTGGTCCGGGCGGCCCTCCAACGGCCCCATCCCCCCGGCCGCCGGCATCGGGACCGGCCGCACGGGGAATCACTGGCACGCACCGGCGCGCGGCGGACCCGTGCGCGCGCCCCATCCGCAGACGACTGGGGGACCAGCGCCATGTCCAGCAGCATGCCCAGCAGACCCACGCCCCGCCGCACCGTGCTCGCCGCCGCCCTGGGCGCCGCGGCGGCCACGTCCCTCGCGGCCTCGCCCTCGCCGGCCTTCGCCTCCTCCGGGGCCCCGCGGCCCGCCCGCGCGGGCGCCGCGGCCGTCGACTACCACGCCTGGACCTCCCGCGGCGACTGGCAGCGGGGCACCGCCGACGGCACCCGTGCCGCCGGCGGCCGGCGGCCGGGCCTGGTCGTCGACCGCCCGGCCGGCACCCTGGAGCACACCGACCCGCACACCGGCACCAAGGCCACCTGGGAGTACGCCACCTGGACCTCCCCGCTCCACACCCCGCCCGCCCCCGCGAGCGAGGTCATCGCGTCCTGGAACGCGCACGCGCCCGCCGGCACCTGGCTCCAGACCGAGGTGCGCGGCAGGTACCCGGACGGTACGCGCACGCCCTGGTACGTCATGGGCCGCTGGACGGCCGGCGACGCCTCCGGCGACATCCGCCGCACCTCCGTCGACGGCCAGGGCGACGGCCGCAGCAGCGTCTCCACCGACACGCTCGCCATCGACAAGCCCGCCACCGGACTGCGCATCGCCGCGTACGAACTGCGCCTGACCCTCTTCCGCAGGCCCGGCACCCGCCTCACCCCCACCGTGTGGCGGCTCGGCGTGATGGGCTCCGACGTCCCCGACCGCTTCACCGTGCCCGCCTCCGCGCCCGGGCCCGGCGCCGGACACGAACTGCACGTGCCGCGCTACTCGCAGGAGATCCACAAGGGGCAGTACCCGGAGTACGACAACGGCGGCGAGGCCTGGTGCAGCCCGACCTCCTCGCAGATGGTCCTGGAGTACTGGGGGCGGCGGCCCACGGCCGCGGACCTGGCCTGGGTCGACCCCGGCTACGCGGACCCGCAGGTCTGCCACGCCGCCCGCTTCACCTACGACCACCAGTACAAGGGGTGCGGCAACTGGCCCTTCAACGCGGCCTACGCGGCGACGTACCGGGACATGCAGGCGGTCGTCACGCGGCTGCGCTCGCTCGGCGACGCCGAGAAGCTGATCCGCGCGAGGATCCCCGTCATCACCTCCCAGTCCTTCCTCGCCTCCGAGCTCGACGGCGCGGGCTACGGCACCGCCGGCCACCTGATGTGCGTCGTCGGCTTCACCGCGCAGGGCGACGTGGTCGCCAACGACCCCGCGAGCCCCTCGGACGCGGCGGTCCGGCGGGTCTACAAGCGCCGGCAGTTCGAGAACATCTGGCTGCGGACCAAGCGCCACAACGCCCAGGGCGAGGTCAGGAGCGGTTCGGGCGGCGTCTGTTACCTCTATTTCCCCGTGGAGCCGGAGGAGCGGCAGCGCCGGGTGCTGCAGGAGCTGGGGATCCGCTGACGCGCGGAGCGTGGACCTCCGTACGATCGGCGCGGACAGACGTGTGCGTCGTACCCCGTACGGAAGGAACCATGACTGTGCATCAGAGCGCTGCAGCCGCCGTCGTACCGGAGATCCGCCGGGCCCGGCCGGAGGAGCGGGACGCGATCAGCCTGCTGCTCGGCGAGGCCTTCATGGAGGACCCGGTCAGCTGCTGGGTCTTCCCCGACGAGGGGCACCGGCGCGCCGTCCACCCCGGCTTCTTCGGGGTGTTCCTGGACGCGGCGCTGCGGGCCGGGTGGGTCGACGTGACGGACGACCTCTCGGCGGCGGCGCTGTGGATACCGATGCGCGTGGAGGAGGCCGGCGAGGACGGCCACGGCGGCGCGGACGACGGCGGGATCGGTGAGCGGCTGGCGCAGGCGGCCCCCGGCAACGACCGGGCGCGGATCGTCGGCGAGCTCACGGGCGCGGCGCACCCCGGGCACCGCTCGCACTACTACCTGCCGAACATCGTCGCCGCCCCCGGGCGGCGCGGAGAGGGCCGGGGGAGGGCGCTGCTCGCACCCGTCCTCGACCGGTGCGACCGCGAGGGCATGCCGGCGTACCTGGAGGCGAGCAACGGCCGGAGCAAGGCGCTCTACGAGCGCCTCGGCTTCGTCTTCACCGGTACGCCCATCGACCTGCCGGAGAGCGGGCCGCGGATGTGGCCCATGTGGCGCGAGCCGCGGGGCTGACGCGCGTGCCCGGCGGCTGCCCGGGGCGCCCTGCCGCCCCGGGACGGCCACCGGTGCGGGCCTGCATCGGTGCATATTTCCCCTCATCGTCATTTATTGGCATGATCGACACCGTGCGGACGCGGGCGGATGGCAGCTGCATGCGGATGGCTGATTTCCGCTTGACGCTTCCATTCGAACGAATGATCAGTAGCCTCTGCTCACAGGTCCCCGAGACGAGCTGGAGCAACAGACTGATGGAGCGCCCCACCTGGGTTCCCCCGGGCATCGACCCCTCCGTGCCGAGCGTGTCCCGGATCTACGACTACTACCTGGGCGGCTCGCACAACTTCGAGGTCGACCGGGAGGCCGCCCGGCGGGCCATGGAGGCCTATCCCGGGCTGCCGAAGATCATGCAGGCCAACCGGGCCTTCATGCGGCGCGCCGTCCGCCACGCCGTGAGCGAGGGCGTCACCCAGTTCCTCGACATCGGCTCGGGCATCCCGACCTTCGGCAACGTCCACGAGATCGCGCGGGCCGCGGACCCGCGCTCGCACGTCGTCTACGTCGACCACGACCCCGTGGCCGTCGCCCACGGCCGGGCCGTGCTGCAGGGCGACCCGCACACCGCCGTCCTGCCCGCGGACCTCCGCAAGCCCCATGACATCCTGACCAGTGACGAGGTCGGCAGGCTCCTCGACCTGGACCGGCCGGTCGCACTGCTGCTCGTGGCCGTCCTCCACTTCGTGGAGGACCGGGACGACCCCTGGGCGGCGGTGGCCGAGCTGCGCGACGCGCTCGCGCCGGGGAGCCTGCTCGTCCTCACGCACGCGACGACCGACACCGGTCCGATCAGGCCGGAGGAGGGGCAGGGAGTGGAGGGCGTCTACCGCAACGTGGGCTCGCCGCTGCTCATGCGCACGCACCGGGACGTGGCACGCTTCTTCGACGGCTTCGAGCTGACCGAGCCCGGGCTCGTGGCCATGCCGGACTGGCGGCCCGACCCGGCGGACGCTCCCGCCGCGGCGGACGAGGACCGCGCCATGTACGTCGGCTTCGCGGGCGTGGGGCGCAAACCATGACCTCGACGCCGCACGGCGGGAAGCCGAGCGGATCCGGAGACGGAACGCCGGGCTCGATTACCGGCGGTTCCACTGGGGCAGAAGTCACAAGGCCTCACAGGGGGAGTGAGGCCGGAACCGACGGCGCAAGCGGAACCAGAAACGGAATCAGAAGCGGAAGCGGAACCGAGGTCGGGGTGGGGATCGGGAGTTCGGACGTGGTTCCGGGCACGAGGCGACCGGGGGCGCGCAACGCCCACGCACACATGGCGCGGGACGCGGGAGCGCCACCGGGCCCGGAGGACACGGAGCCCGGCTCCGCCGGGACCGCCGCGGCCGTCGTCCCCCCGCCGGGAGGCGACGCCGCGCTGCGCCGCTTCGCCGCCGTCTGGAGCCGGGCCGTCTATCCCGCGACGGCCACGTCCATGACCCGCGCCGAGTTCGAGGAGCACCTCGTCCCGCTCGCCGGCCGGCTCCGCGACGCACTGCGCTCCGAGCCCTTCGACCCCGCCCCCGCCGCCGAGGTCGGCGCCGCGATCGTCCGCGCGCACTGCACCGAACCCGACGCCCTCTCCCCGCTCCTGGGCGCCATCGACGCGTACCTCCTGCTCTACTGCCCGCCGGGCCGCCACCTGACGGACGACGAGGCCCGGGCCCGCTGCGCCCGCCTGCAGCACACCGTCGCCGCCGGCTTCGCCGGCGCGCTGCGCGAGCGGACCCTCGCCGAACAGGAGGCCCTCTCCCGCGCAGCCCTCGCCGCGCAGGCCGAGACGGAGCGGGCGCTGCACACCAGCGAGGAACGCTTCCGCGCCGTGTTCGAAGGCGCGGCCATAGGCGTGGGCATCGCGGACGTCGAGGGCCGCATCATGGACGTCAACGAGGCGCTCAGCCGGATGTTCGGCACCCGCCCCGCGGAGGTCACCGGCCGCAACGTGGGCGAGATGGTCCACCCCGACGACTCGCCCGACGTGTGGGGCCTCTACAGCGAGCTCGTCCGCGGCGAGCGCGACTACTACCGCGTCGAGAAGGCCTACTACCGCGGCGACGGCAGCGTCCTGTGGACCGACCTGTCCGTCGCGCTCCTGCGCGACGCCCACGGCCGGCCCCAGTACCAGCTGGCCCTCATGGAGGACATCACCGAACGCCGCCTGCTGCACGAGCAGCTGCGCTACGAGGCCACGCACGACGCCCTCACCGGCCTGCCCAACCGCACCATGTTCTTCGAGCGCCTCGACCGCGCCCTCGCCCCCGGCGGCGACCGCTTCGGCGTCTGCTACCTCGACCTCGACGGCTTCAAGGCCGTCAACGACAGCCTGGGCCACGCCGTGGGCGACCGGCTGCTCGTCGCCGTCGCCGAGCGGCTGCGCACCTGCACCGGCACCCCCGCGGAGCTCGTCGCCCGCCTCGGCGGCGACGAGTTCGTGGCCCTGCTCACCGGCCCCACCGCGCAGAGCGACGCCACCGCCCTCGCCCGCCGCATGCTGGCCGCCCTCGCCGAACCCGTCCGCCTCGACGGCCGGGATCTGTCCGTACGGGCCAGCATCGGCATCGTGGACGGCGCGGCAGGCGAGTGCGGCCCCGCGGAGGTGCTCCGCAGCGCCGACATCACCATGTACCGCGCCAAGGCCGCGGGCGGGAACCGCTACGAACTGGCCGACGCCGACTCCGACGCCCGCGTCATCGCCCGGCACAGCCTCACCAACTGCCTGCCGGCGGCGCTCGACAACGGCGAGTTCTTCATCGAGTACCAGCCGCTCGTCCGGCTCGACGACGGCACGGTGCGCGGCGCCGAGGCGCTCGTGCGCTGGCTGCACCCCGTCCACGGCGTGCTGGGCCCGGACCAGTTCATCCCCCTCGCCGAGAGCACCGGGCTCATCGTGCCCCTCGGCCGCTGGGTGCTGCAGGAAGCGGCGCGGCAGGCCCGCGCCTGGCGCGCCGAGGGCACCTGCGAGGGCCCCCTGCGCGTCAACGTCAACCTCTCGCCGTCACAGCTGCGCCACCCCGCCCTCGTCGCCGACACCGTCGCCGTCCTCGACAGCTCCGGCCTGGACCCGTCGGCCCTGTGCCTGGAGGTCACCGAGAACGCCCTCATCGGCGCCGACGAGGAGGAGCTGCGGCCGCTGCGCCAGCTCGCCGACCTGGGCGTGGACATCGCCCTCGACGACTTCGGCACCGGCTACTCCAACCTCTCCTACCTGCGCCGGCTGCCCGTCAGCACGCTCAAGCTGGACCGCTCCTTCACCCGCGGCATGCAGTGCGCGCCCGCGGACCCGGTCGACGTGAAGATCGTCGAGGGGATCGTCTCGCTCGCCCACACCCTCGACCTGTCCGTGACGGTCGAAGGCGTGGAGACGGGCACACAGGCGGAGCACCTGCGGGTGCTCGGCTGCGACACGGCACAGGGCTGGTACTACGCGCGGCCGGGCCCGCCGGAGCGGCTGCACACGCTGTCGCTGGTGGACGCGGCGTCCTGACGCACCGGACCGCGGACGCCCGCGCCCTCGCCGAGGCGCCGCGCCTCGTCGTCCGTCAGCAGCCGTGACCGCACCAGGAAGCGCAGGCCCTCCGGCGCCTCCAGGGAGAAGCCGCTGCCGCGGCCGGGCACCACGTCCACGGTGAGGTGCGTGTGGCGCCAGCGCTCGAACTGGTCCGCGGACATCCAGAAGCCGACCGGCTCCGCGACGCCCTCCACCACCAGCTCCGCGAGGAGCACGTCCGAGGCGCCCGTCCGGAATTCGCCCGCGGGGTAGCACATCGGCGAACTGCCGTCGCAGCAGCCGCCGGACTGATGGAACATCAGGGGGCCGTGGCGCTCGCGGAGGAGGCGCAGGAGGCGCGCGGCGCCGGGGGTGAGGGCGACGCGTGAGACGCGGGTCGGCTGCGGGCTCACGGTGGATCTCCTTCCCGTGGGACGGCACGGACTGCGACTGCCCAGCCTGCCGGGGACGGCTCCTGCCCGCCAGAGGCGAACCCGGGGAAACGGGGGATCTCCAGCATGACCGGACCCACCCACCGGCCCGCTCGCGCCCCACCGCGACGGCGTTGACGTCCACGGCGAGGGAAGCGACGGGCCGCCGCTTACGTTCCGGAAGGTGCCCGATGAACCTCCTGCTCCAGGCCTTACCGATAGCCGCTCCGACGCTCGGCTGGGCCGCCCACGCCCTCGTCCTCGCCCGCCGCCTGCGCACCGCCCGCACCGACCCGCTCACCGGCCTCATGCGCCGCGAGGAGTTCACCCACCGGGCACAGCGGGCCGTGAAGCGGCCGCACGCCGCCGTGCTGCTGCTCGACCTCAACGGCTTCAAGCAGATCAACGACACGCACGGGCACGCCGTCGGCGACCAGGTCATCGCGGCCGTCGGCCGGCGCCTGTCCGTGTGGTGCCGGGAGCGGGGCGGGTTCGCGGCGCGGCTGGGCGGCGACGAGTTCACCGCCGTGGTGCGCCTCGCGCCGGACGCCGACCTGGACTCGGAGCTGACGTACAGCCTCTCCGCGCGCCTCTCGGCGCCCCTGGAGACCGACAGCGTCACGCTCTCCCCGCGCGCCTCGATCGGCGTCTGCCGCACCAGCCACCGGCCCGGTGCGGAGCTGTCGGACCTGCTGCGGGGCGCGGACGAGGCGATGTACACCGCCAAGCGCCTCGGCCAGCACTGGCGCCCCGCCGGACCCGTGGACGTCTACCGCACCACCAACGGCCGCCGCGACGGCCGCCCGGGCACCCGCCCCGGCGCGCACCTCACGCTGCTCGCACCGATGCGCAGGAACGCGTCGTAGGCGGCCCGGCCACCGCAGCACCCGGCGCCCGCACCCGCCCGGCGGGCCGCCGGGAAACCCGACTTGGTATGACTGTTCCTTTATTGACGGAGAATAAGGAGATCCGAAGCCGGATGGGCGAGCCTCCGAAGCAGAAGGACACGAGCACCGATGCGGGCACCGGCGCGGACGACTTCGTCATAGCGCCACCGATCACGCCCGCACCACAGCTGCCGGCGGTACCGCCGATGCCGATGGGCGCGCCGTCACCCGTGCGCCCCTCCTCCCCCAGGCGCACGGGGCTGATCGTCCTCGCGGCGGCGCTCGCGCTGCTGCTCGTCGCGTCGCTGGGCGCGGGCGTCTGGATGTTCATGGCCTCCAAGAAGGCGGTGCGCGCCGGCAAGGGCCGGAGCGTGTCGTGGAGCCTGCCGTACACCCGGTCCGGGCTCGAACACCCCAGGATGATCCGCGGCTTGTGGTTCACCGACGAGGCGGTGGTCAAGGCGCTTCCGGACCGCGTCGTCGGGCTCGACCCGAAGCGCGGCCGGCAGCTGTGGGAGGCTCCCACGCCCGGATCGGGCAGCGTCATGTGCCAGGCGTCGACCGACGCGACGGGGAACGTCGCGGTCCTGGCCCGCGGTTCGGGGGACGAATGCCACACCTTCTACGCCGTCGACCTGACCTCCGGCAGGACCCTGTGGGAGCACTCCCTCGACCCCGACGAGTGGGCGCCCGACGACACGCCCCGGATCGCCCGCAGCGGTGACGTGGTGGTCGTCTCGGCCAAGGGCAGGCTCACCACGGCGTTCCGGGTGAGCGACGGCGAGCAGCTGTGGAAGGACGGCGACAAGGGCCTGTACGAGGGCGCCGAGGACAAGGACACCTGCCGGGGCCAGGGCCACACCGGCGGCAAGCAGCTGGTCCGCATCCGGCGCTGCCTGGTCGGCAGCGCCGACACGGCCTCGTACGCGGAGGCGGTCGACCCCGCGACGGGCCGCGCCAAGTGGCGCCACCGGCTGGGCGAGCACGGCATGAACGGCCAGGTCCTCGCCACCTCGCCGATCGTCGTCGACGACCCCGACCGGCCCTACGCGAGCATGCGCCTGACCGTCCTCGGGGACGACGGAACCGTCCGCACCCGTCTCGAAGGCGACGCCGAGCGCCGCTACGCCCTCTCGGGGGGCGACGGCAGCGCGCCCGCCTCCGACGTCCAGGTCAAGGGCGACAAGCTGGTCATGACGCTGGACGCGGAGGAGGACGACTCCGGCGACGACAACAACCGCATGGCGGCCTGGTCCCTGACCACCGGAAAGCGCCTGTGGGAGAAGCGGGCCACCGGATACCTGCAGACGTTCCACTTGGTGGCCTCGGAGTCGGACGACGTCCTCGCCTACGTCGCCGGCAACATCCACGACGCGGCGACCCTGGTGCGCTTCGACGCGGACACCGGTGCCCGGACCGCGGTCCGCCGCTACCGTCCCACCCCCGCGAAGGCCTGGATCGGCTCCGACCCCTACCCCGTCACCCACGGCCGCACGCTCTACCTTTCGGCCGGCTATGTGACGGAAGAGCCGGGAACCGGCATCAAGTCCCGGCAGAAGTCCCTGATCGCCCTCCCCGCATCCTGAATTCCGGCGGTCAGGCGGTCAGGCGGGGAAGACCAGGTTCACCAGCAGCACGTACACCGCGGTCCCGCCGATGATGCTGAGGACCAGATTGCGCTTCCACAGGTGCAGGCCCGCGGTCGCCAGGAGGCCCAGGGCCTCGGGAGTCCCGTGCGGCGCGCTGGTCAGCGAGACGTCGCGCAGGCTGTACGTGACCAGGATGACCAGGATGCCGACGGGCATGTACCGGTTGAGGAAGTCGATGACGTCGGCCACCAGGGCGGAGCTGCGCAGCGTCTTCAGGACGGCGAAGGGGAGCGCGCGCAGCATGAAGGTGACCGCGAGCATCGTCGCCAGGGCGGCGATCATGTGGGGGGCGCTAGGCACGGGACTGCTCCTTCCTCCGGTGCAGCAGGTAGCGGACGACCAGGGTGGCCGCGAACAGGCTCATGGCGACGACGAGCATCTGGCCGGGCGCGACGGCCAGGGCGAGCAGGGCGCAGCCCAGGGCCAGGAGCGGCGAGGGGATGTCGCGCCCGGCGCGGAAGGTGTCGATGGCGAGGGCCGTGAACAGGGCGGCCATGCAGAATTCGAGACCGGCCAGGTCGAGGGAGATCAGGGCGCCGAAAAGGGCGCCGGTGATGCCGCCGAGCACCCAGTAGGACTGCAGGAGGACCTGGATCCACAGGATGCGGCCGCTGGTCAGCGATTCGGCCGGCCGGGTGGCGGTGAGGGCGTAGGCCTCGTCGGTCAGCGCGTACATGCTGTAGGTCTTCGCGGCCTTTCCCTTGACGCGGTGCAGGGGAAAGGCCGGGCCGTAGAAGACGTGCCGGAAATTCACCAGGAATGCGGTGACGGCCAGCTGCGGCAACGACGTCATGGAAAGGATGAGGGCGAGGGCGGGGAACTCCAGCGATGCGGAATAGATCATCAGGGAGAACACCGGGGCCCACCACCATGCGAGACCGGACTGGATGACCAGCAGGCCGAAGGCGAAGCCGAGCGGGACCATGCCGATTCCCACGGAAATGGTGTCCCGCAGCGCACCGGCGAGATTTCCCGGTTCGGGGGCGGTGACGGAGGCCGGTTCGGAGGCGGTGGTGCCGGTGTGCACCTGGCGTATGTCAGGCGACGTCGTATCCATGCGGGCAATATTAGTGCAGGTCAGACGCAGTTTGATTGCGGAATATTGCGCTCGGGGAGCCCACTGGGCATGATTCCTGCATGGACGAGCTCGATCGCGCAATCATTCTGCACCTGCAAGAGGACGGCCGCCTGACGCACAGCCAGCTGGCCGAGCGAATAGGCCTGACCCCCTCCCCGGTGCTGCGACGGGTCAAGCGGCTGGAACAGGACGGTGTGATCACCGGCTACCAGGCGCGCATCGATCCCGTCGCCGCGGGCCGGAGCTTCGAGGTGATGGTCACCGCGGAGCTCCGGGTCAACAACCGGGAGAACGTCGAGGCGTTCGAGGAGCGGGTGGCCTCCTTCGACGAGGTCGTCGAGTGCCGGCGCCTCTTCGGGCTGCCCGACTACCTCATCTGGGTCGCCGTGGCCGACCTGGAGTCCTTCGAGCGCTTCCTGACGGCCAAGCTGATGGACCTGCCGGCGGTCGCCCGCGTCAGCTCCCACTTCACCATGCGCGTGGTGAAGCCCCGCAGGTGACCCCCTGCCGCAGCCGCTCCCCGCTACAGGTCGCGCTCCAGCGTGCTCTCGCCCGCGGTGGGCGAGAAGCCCGCGGCGGACCACAGCCGCACCGCGGCCTCGTTGTCGTCGTGGACGAAGAGGAAGACCCTGCGCACCCCGCGCTCGCGGAACGCCGAGAGCGTGTCCGCGACCAGCTTCTGCGCCAGGTGCGAGCGGCGGTGCCCGGGGGCGACCACGGCGTGGCTGATCGTGCCGCGCACGCCGAAGCTGCCCGCGATGACGGCGGCGACGACGCCGCCCGCGCCGTCCCGCATCACCCGGCAGATGTCGGAGGCCTGGGCCAGGTGCTGCCGGAGCAGGCGCTCGTCCTCCCACTCGCAGTAGGCCGTCTGCGGTGCCGCGCGCAGCAGGCCGATGACATCCGGGATGTCACCGGTGGTCATCGGATGCGAGGCCGTCCCGACGGTCTCGCGCACTGCCGTGGCGCTCATCAGACCACGGTCTCGTAGGGCGAGCCGGGCAGCGAGAAGGAGATGGCGAGCACGTCCCGCTGTCCCTGCCGGTCGCTCGGTGCGCTGATCGGCGTGACGTGGTGCTTCATCTTCCGGTCCTCGAAGATCAGCGTGTCCAGCGGGTCGAGGAAGGTGGCCTTCGCCAGCGGCTCCTCCTCCCACGTGAAGACGGTGCTCTCGCCGCCGTCGATGTCGATGCGGCCGATCAGGTGCAGGCCGGCGAAGGGGTAGCCGTCCGAGTGGATGCCCTCCGGCACGACCTCGTAGGTCTTGCCGGCGTTGACCACGATGCGGATCTGGTGGATCTGGCAGATCCACTTCTGCGAGCGGTATTCCTCCTCGATCGGCAGGCTGTCGAAGTCGTACTCCACCAGCGCCTTGAAGAGCGGGTTCTCGACGATGGCGGGCTCGACGTCGCCGAAGTGGCGCTCCAGGCCGCCGACGAACGAGTTCATCTCCTCGCTCTGCAGGTACGCGACGTGGTTGCGCGGGGTCAATTCCCCGGTGGCGGGCACGTAATCGAAGTCGCTGTAGCGGCGGGTGCGGGTGGCGAGCTCGCCGCCGCCGAAGTGCGGGTCGACGTCCAGCCGGTCCCATGACGCCGCCATCTCGGCGAAGGCTCCGGAGAGCTCGCCGGACAGCCGGAGCTTTCCGGCGGGAATCAGTGCGTACCGCTGCTCGCGCAGTTCTTCGCGGCAGTCGACACCGATCCGCGCAATGGACTCGGGAACGCTGCTATTCGACATGACAGTCCTCCCCCGGCGTTGCCCCGCCGGTGGTCATTGAGGGATTCCCTCTCCTGCATGGGCAAGATCACGGTAGGGGCGGGCCCGCGGACGCCAACAAGATCGTGTCCGCATGATGAGACATCAGGAAAGTGGAATAAGCGCGGATGTCCCTCTATGTCCACCGGCCTTTGTGACACTGTATGGGTCAGAGTGGCTTGGATCACACGCCCTGAATAATTGATTCCGCTTTCGTATCGCGAAAAATTCCGGCCCGTGCCGGGGTGTTAAGTACGGTGCAAGTACTGCGCCGCTGATCCCTTGACAGTGCTGAACCGCTGTCGATACGTTCGCTGGGGAGCGAGGGAATTCATCCCCAACGGGGCGCAATAGTGCGCAGGGTATGGGGCCTCGCCGCCGTCGCTGTACGGGGGAATTTTTTCTTCTGCCGGTCCGGGCTGCCCGTTCTATGGCCCGGAGTCCCGGCCTTTCCCCTTCTGTTCGTCTGCTCGGGTGGTACGAGAGCCCGGGAGTTCCCATGTTCATGAACAGCGCACAGGTACGCCGAGGGGGAATTTATGAGGGCGTCGTCGTCTGCCGTCGACCGGTCGGCCGGCCAACCCTGGTGGAATACCCAGCAGCCTTCCGGAATGCCGGTCCACCGCTACCGGCGCGCCGCACCGCAGGAACTGCCCGGGCCCGGCACCCCGCGCCCGTGGCTCGACCGGCCGCTCGACCGGGCGCCGTTGTGGAGCTCGGTCGACCTGCGGGACGGCAATCAGGCACTGGCGAACCCGATGGACGGCAAACGCAAGCGGAAGATGTTCGACCTGCTGGTCCGCCTGGGGCTCAAGGACATCGAGGTCGGTTATCCCTCCGCAGCGGAAACGGAGTTCGAGTTCGTCCGCCACCTCGTCACCGGCGGCCACATCCCCGACGACGTCACCGTCTCGGTCTTCACCGCGGCCCGCCCGGACGCCATCGACCGCACCTTCGAGGCGATCCGCGGCGCCGACCGCGCCGTCGTCCACCTCTGCCACGCCACGGCGTGCCTGTGGCGCGAGGTCGTCTTCCGGATGACGCCGTCCGAGGTCATCAAACTGGCCCGCGACGGCGCGGAGCGCATGGTGCGGCTGGCCGACCGGGCCGGCGGCGACATCCGCTTCGAGTACTCGCCCGAGACGTTCAACGTCACCGAGCCCGGCTTCGCCCTGGAGATCGCGAACACCGTCGCCGAGATCGTCGACGCGACCCCGGAACGGCCGCTGACGCTGAACCTGCCGAGCACCGTCGAGATGCACGCGCCGGACGTCTTCGCCGACCAGATCGCGTGGATGGACCGCCACCTCGACCGGCGGGACTCGGTCATCCTGTCGGTCCACCCGCACAACGACCGCGGCACCGCGGTCGCCTCCGCCGAGTACGCGCTGGCCGCCGGCGCCGACCGCGTCGAGGGCACGCTCTTCGGCAACGGCGAGCGCACCGGCAACGTGGACCTGATCACCCTCGCGCTGAACCTCTTCAGCCGCGGCATCGACCCGCAGCTCGACCTCTCCGACCTCCCGGCGGTCCGCCGGACCGTCGAGGAGTGCACCGAGATGGCGGTCCCGCCCCGCCACCCCTACGCGGGCGACCTCGTCTTCACCGCCTTCTCCGGCACCCACCAGGACGCCATCGCCAAGGGCCTCGCCCACCTGCGCGACCAGGCGGCATCGGCCGGCCGCGCGCCCGCGGAACTGCCGTGGGACGTGCCGTACCTGCCGATCGACCCGCAGGACATCGGCCGGAGCTACGAGGCGATCATCCGCGTCAACAGCCAGTCGGGCAAGGGCGGCATCGCCTACGTCCTGCGCAGCGGCTGGGGCCTCGACCTGCCCGTCGAGCTGCGCGTCGAATTCGCCGCGGCGGTCCAGCAGGTCACCAACGCGACCGGTGCCGAGCTGGAACCGCAGCGCATCTGGGACGCCTTCCGCGCCCAGTACTGCGACCCGGGCGCCTGGGCCGGCTTCACGGCTCCCGGAGCGGACACCGGCAGCGGCCCCGGCGACGCGGCGGACGCCCTGCTGGCCGCGGCCCGCGAGCGCGGCGTGTACGCCGAGACGGACCGGCTGGACCACGACGGCGCCGGGCCCGCGACGGGCGCCGCGCACGCCTGCTACGCCCGGATCCTCGTCGAGGACCGGCCCGTGTGGGGCGTCGGCCTGGGCGGGACGGCCCAAGGCGCGGCCGCGAACGCGGTGTTGTCGGCCCTGCACCGCAGCGGGGCCCGCCCCCAGGACATCGCGCCCGAGCCGCAGCCGGCCGGGCCCAAGGAAGGAACCCGATGAGCGACCCGGCGCTGCCGGCCTACGTCGAGCTGGAGCCCGGCCGGTTCCGCGAGGACACGGGCCTGGCCTACGAGGACTACGTCGTCGGCCACGTCTTCGAGCACCGCCCCGGCCGCACGATCACCACGACGGACAACATCTGGAGCTCGCTGCTCTGCCTCAACCTGCACCCGCTCCACATCGACGACGTCTACGCCTCGGGGACGCAGTTCAAGAAGCTGCTCGTGTCCAGCCTGGTGACGTTCGGGATCGTGAACGGCATGACGGTCAAGACCATCAGCCAGCGGGCCGTCGCCAACCTGGGCTGGGACAAGGTGCGGCTCAGCGCCCCCGTCTTCGTCGGGGACACGCTCTACGCCGAGACCACGATCACCGGCAAGCGGCCGTCCTCCTCCCGGCCCGGCGAGGGCATCGTCACCGTCCACACCGTGGGCCGCAACCAGGACGGGGTCCAGGTCATCGAGTTCGACCGCACCGTCCTGGCGGCCATGCGCCACGCGGGCACCCCGGCCCCCGACCCCCAGTCCTGAGACAGGAGACGCCATGACCGTCCTACCGGTGATCAACCTGGAAGACGCCCTCGACGGGAACGAGGAGAAGGTCGCCGACGAGATCTCCCGGGCCTGCACCGAGGTCGGGTTCTTCATCGTCCGCGGCCACGGAATCGGCAAGAAGGTCTTCGACGACGCCTACGAGCTCTCCCTCGGCTTCTTCGGCCGGCCCGCGGCCGAGAAGGACGCCCTGCCGATGCGCACGAGCACGGCCCGCGGCGACAACGACTACAGCCCGTACGGCTACAGCGCGCTGCTGTCGGAGAACGCCTACGCCTACACCGGCAAGCAGGGCATGCCCGCCGACTACGTCGAGAAGTTCAGCGTCGGCCGCCTCGTCCTCGACGACGCCGAGGACCTGCCCTTCCCCGCCGACGAGTCCGGGAGCGCGCTGCGCGCCGCGCTGAAGGCCTACTTCGCCGCGTGCGAGACCGTCTCCGCGCGGGTGACCGAGCTGCTGACGATCGCCCTGGAACTGCCGCGCGACTTCTTCGCCACCCGCACCGACCGCTCCAACGACTCGCTGCGCTCGCAGTACTACCCGGGTGTGCAGCGGGAGTTCCTCAACGACCAGGGCATGGGCGAGCACACCGACGGCACGCTCATCACCCTCCTCACCGAGGACGGCCCCGGGCTGCAGCTGCGCGACCTGTCCGGCAACTGGATCGACGTCGACGTCCCCGAGCGCGACCACTTCATCGTCAACATCGGCGACCTGATGGCGCGCTGGTCCAACGACGAGTACGTCTCCACACCGCACCGCGTGCGGCTCGTGGACCGCCCGCGCCAGTCGATCGTCTTCTTCAAGCTGGCCAACGACGACGCGGTCATCGAGGCCTTCCCGAAGTTCACCCGGGAGCGCCCCGCGACGTACGAGCCCATCCGCTACGAGACGTTCTCGCTGCAGAAGATGGACGCGCTCTTCGGACGGGAGGCCCGCTCGTGAAGGTCGACCCGTGCCTGTTCTACGTCCCGGCGTCCCGCGTGGACACCCTCCTCAAGAACGTGCCCCGGGACTCGATCGCGCTCGTGCTCGACCTGGAGGACTCCGTCCCCAAGGAGGCCAAGCCCACCGCCCGCGAGCGGCTCGGCACCGTCGACCTGACCGGGACGGGGCTCACCGGGGTCTCCATGCGCGTCAACAGCATCGAGACCCCCGACGGCCTGCTCGACATCCAGACCATCCTGGCCCTCGGCGGGCGGATCGGCGGCCTGCCCCTGCAGACGGTGCTGGTGCCCAAGGTCGCCGCCGGCCGCGACGTCGCCATCTACCGGTCGCTGCTGTCCCGCCTGGACGACCCGCCCGAGATCTGCAGCTTCATCGAGACGCTGGACGCCGTCGAGAACGCCTTCGACATCGCCGCGGCCAGCGAGGGACTCTGCTTCGGGCAGGCCGACCTGGTCGCGGAGATGTGGGCCCAGGACGAGGCCTACCTCGCCCACGCGCGGTCCCGGATGTGCGTGGCCGCCTCCCGCTACGGCCTGCCGGTCATCGACACCAACTCCTTCGAGCTGTGGGACATGGACCTGGTCCGGGCCCAGTGCGAGGCCTCGAAGCGGTGCGGCTTCACCGGCAAGGCCGCCATCCACCCCAAGCAGGTCGACACGATCGTCGAGACGTTCAGCGTCCCCGCGGCGGAGCTGGACGACTACCGGCAGACGATCAAGGACTACGAGGCGAACGAACGCGGCTTCGCCGTCAGCAAGGACAGGGTGCTTGCGCCGCCCTTCGTCCTGCGGGCCCGGCGCATGCTCGAGCTGCACGACGGCATCGCCCGCCCGATCCGCTGACCCACCGAACCTACGCCGGCCCCGGCCCCGTACGGCCGGACCGGCACCCGTGGAGGACATAGTGAGCACCCCGATGACGGACGTCGCGAACCAGGCCATGGTCGACGTCTCCGCCTACCCCGTAGAGCTGGCCGACGGCCGCTTCGCCGGCGTCCCCGGCGAGCTCGTCGCGCGCCTCGTGGAGCTGGTCGCCGACGGCGCCGGCCTGGCCGTCTGCCACGGCGCGAGCACCCTGCTCGCCCGGCACGGCCTGGACATCCACGAGGAGGCCGACGCCGCCGCCGCGCGCGACTACTTCGAGGCCGTCTTCCGCGCCTTCGCCGCGACGGTCGACCCCACCCCGTACTCGCCGCTGCCCATGGGCTACGACCAGGTCGCGAGCATGGACGTGGACGGCTTCAACAAGAACACCAGCTTCACGCCCAACTCGGACCACACCGAGTCGCGCGAGTTCCTGACCACCAAGTGCGTCCACTTCGACTCCGCCACGACGTTCATCGGCAACGTCTACGGCCCCAACACGAACATCGAGGGCGGCCTGCCGATCGTCTGCGACACCCGCGCGTACTGCCGCGAGAACGGCGTCGACCCGGCCGACCTGATCGAGCTCATGCCGCACAGCTACAACGTCGCGGTCAAGCAGGAGCACACCGAGGCCGTCCTCGCCCGCCACGCGGTCGCCGTGGACGTCGACCTCAAGGACGACATGGTCATGGTCGTCCTCAACAACGAGGTCGACGGCGGCCTGGCGCACGCCGGCTCCACGCCGCGCCTGGCCGACCCGGCGAAGCCCGGCAAGCGCCCGCTGCGCCACATCGAGCTGCAGTTCACCGACGGCGAGAACCTCAACAACTGGTACCGCCACTACCGCCTGGACATCCCCGAGGTGAAGGTCGAGGTGCCGGACCTGGACACCCCGGACCACAACCGCTACCACCGTGGTGTGGACACCGCCCTCGCGGCCCAGAGCCCCGCCGCGTCCGGCAAGTGAGGCACGCCATGTCACTGCTGCACCGGCCGGACGCCCCGGCCATGAGCCCCGCCGACGAGGCCGAACTGGCGGCGCTGCTCGACCTGCTGGACGCCGACGAGTGGCCCGAGGACCTCTTCGAGGGCCGCACGTTCTACGACCAGTGGGGCACCCCGGTGGCGGCGGACGTCCGGGTCACCGAGCGCGAGGCGGGCGGCGTGCCCGCGTACGTGCTGACCCCGCCGGACGCCGACCCCGCGCGGATCGGGATCTGGCTGCACGGCGGCGGCTACGTGTTCGGCTCGCAGACCAGCCACGGCAGCATGGTCGCCGAGGCCGCGCGCAGCGCCGGCTGCGCGTTCCTGCACCCGCAGTACCGCAGGGCCCCGGAGCACAAGTTCCCGGCGCCCGTCGAGGACGCGGTGGCCGTCTACGCGGCCCTGCTGGACGAGGGGCGGGCGCCGGAGCAGATCGTCATGGCCGGCGACTCCGCCGGCGGCGGCCTGCTGCTCGCGGCCCTGCTCGCCGCCCGGGACCGCGGGCTGCCGATGCCCGCGGCCGCCGCCGTCGTCTCGCCCTGGACGGACCTGGCCGGCACGGGGGAGACCTTCACGACGAAGGAGGACATCGACCCGCTGCTGTCCCGGTCGGTGGTCGACGACGTCGCCGAGGCCTACCTCGACGGAACCGCCCCCGAGACCCCGTACGCCTCCCCGCACTACGGCGACCCCCACGGCTTCCCGCCGGTGCTCATCCAGGTCGGCGAGCGGGAGATGCTGCACAGCGACTCCGAGCGGTTCGCCGCCAAGCTCGCCGCCGCCGGCTCCCCGGTCTCCATCGAGGTCTGGCCGGGCATGGTCCACGTCTGGCACCTGCACCACTCGCGCCTGGCCAAGGCCCGCGAGGCGCTCGCGCGCCTGGGCGCCTTCCTGCGCGAGCCCGGCACGGCGGCGCCCCGCGAGGGCGCACGGAACGAGGGAAACTCATGAGCGACGGCACCGTGACCGGCCCGGAGGCCGAGACGGTGATGGGACCGCACCGGTTCCGGAACAACCAGCGCATGGTCCCGGCCGGCGAGGCGGCGTGGAAGCTCGCGGGGGACCACGGGATGCTCGACATCCGCGTCGACGCCACGAACGGCCAGAACCGGCTGCGCGACGTCCGCACCGGGCACGAGTTCCTCAACCTCTCCTCCTGCTCCTACCTCGGCCTGAACAGCCACCCGACCGTCGTCGAGGCCGGCGTCGCGGCCCTGCGGGAGGAGCAGATCACGGGGCTGGCCATGGCCGAGTTCCGGATCCGCCTGGAGGCCGCGCACCGCCTGGAGGAGGAGCTCGCCGGCCTGTTCGGCGGGCCCGTGCTGCCGTCGATCTCCTGCGGCGTGACCAGCGCCGCCGTGCTGCCGCTGCTGGCCTCGGGACACCTCACCGACAGCGAGCCGCTGGTCATGGTGTTCGACCGGTTCGCGCACTTCTCCATGAACTTCGTCAAGCCGGTCGTCGCCGACGAGACGATGGTGCTGACCAGCCCGCACAACGACATGCAGTTCCTCGAGGACGTGTGCCGGAAGTACCCGCGCGTGGCCTACGTGTGCGAGGGCGCGTACTCCACCGGCGGCCTCGCCGACCTGGAGGGCATCAAGTCCCTGCAGGAGAAGTACGGGATGTACGTCTACCTGGACGACTCGCACGCCCTCTCCACGCAGGGCCCGAACGGCGAGGGCTACGCCCGCTCGGTCTTCCGCGAGCTCGACGAACGCACCATGATCGTCGCCTCGACCGCCAAGGCCTTCGGCAGCACCGGCGGCATCGCCATGCTCGGCTCGTCCAGCGTCTTCGACTTCCTCTACCGCTCCGGCCCGATGGGCTGGTCCCAGGGGATGCGCACCGGCGCCATCGGCACGACCCTGGGCAGCATCGCCGTCCACCGCTCCCCGGAGCTCGGCGTGCGCCAGCGCCAACTGGCCGAGAACATCGCCACCTTCGACCGGCGCATGAAGGGCCGCGACGTGCGCGGCACCGGATCGCACATCAAGTTCGTCACGGTCGGCGAGAACGAGAAGGCGGTGCGGCTCTCCACCGAGCTCTACCGGCGCGGCTACTACTGCTCGGCGATGTTCTTCCCGGTCGTGCCGCGCGGTCAGGCCGGCGTCCGGCTGATGCTCCGCGGCGACATGACCACCGCCATGACGGAGGACTTCGTCACCGTCCTCGAAGACGTCCTGGACGACGTGCTGGACGGGGCCGCATGACGGACTGCATGCGGATGGCGGACCGCACGGCGGC
Organism: Streptomyces sp. XH2; assembly: GCF_049725035.1. NCBI lineage: Bacteria > Bacillati > Actinomycetota > Actinomycetes > Kitasatosporales > Streptomycetaceae > Streptomyces > Streptomyces sp. XH2. Next base: position 164,849 of record NZ_JBMMMZ010000017.1, read on the forward strand.
GACCGCGGCTCCGGGGGCCGGCCCCGAGCCGTCCACGGCGCTCGTGCGGTCCCTGGCCGGGGCCATGCGCGACGCGCTGCGCAGCGGCGCCGTCGGCCGGATGCTGGTCCCGCCGCGGGAGACCGTCGAGGACGCGGCGGGCGCGAAGTTCATCTCGATGCCCGCCGTGTCCCCCGACCACGACCTCTACGTCAACAAGGTCGCGACGATCGTGTCGTCCCCCGTGCCGGGCCGCCGCGCGACCGTCACCTCGGTCGTGCCCGTGTTCTCCGCCTCCACCGGTCGCTTCCTCGGCACCCTGGACGGCGACACCGTCACCAACCTCAAGTGCGCCGCCGTGACGGCCCTGGTGACGGACCGGTGCGCAGCGCCCGACAGCCGCGTCCTGGGCATCATCGGCTCCGGCGTCCAGGCCCGCCAGCAGTTCCTCGGCGTGTCCGCGGTGCGCGACCTCGCCGAGGTCCGGGTCTGGTCCCGCGACCCGGCCCGCGCCGCGGACTTCGCCCGCGACATCGAGGAGACCGCGGCCGCCGCGGGCCGGAAGACCGACGTGGTCGTGGCCGGGTCGGCCGGGCAGGCCGCCCGGGGCGCCGACATCCTGTCGACGGCGACCACTTCGGTCCGCCCGCTGCCGATCCCGGACGGGCTGCCCGCCCACGTGCACATCAACTGCATGGGGGCCCACACCACCGAGTCGCGCGAGGTGTCCGCCGAGCTGCTCCGCAGCAACGTGGTGATCGTCGAGGACCTGCGCACCGCGCTCGCCGAGGCCGGCGAGAGCCACGCCGGGGCGATCGAGCTCGACGCCCTCTTCGCCCCGGGCGCCGAGGAGTTCGCGCAGCAGGGGACGATCTTCGCCTCGACCGGGTGCGCGTATCTTGATTTGATCACTTGTGCCCATCTGGCAGGGCGCGACGACTTCGAGGGTTTCCGGCTGACGGGTGCTGCCCCGTGACCGCCGGTACGCCCCCGACCAAGGGAGGGAATCGCATGGCAAGCAAGGCGAACCGGGCGAACATCGGGCGCGAGGAGATCTCGGGCGCCCACGACGCGCGGATCCCGCAGAAGTTCCTCGACCTGATGGCGACCGGCTGGCGCGAGGAGGAGGACCTCGACCTCACCCCGGTCCCGCACGTCAAGCACCTCGCCCGCCGCCGGGACCAGCTGTCCGCGGCCTTCCCGGGCGACACCCTCGTGATCCCCACGGGCAGCCACCGCTCGCGCACCTTCGGCGCCCCCTTCGAGTTCCGGGCCGGCAGCGACTTCCTGTGGCTGACGGGCGATCAGGAGCCGCACGCCGTCCTGGTCATGCACGCGACGGCCACCGGCCACGACGCCGTCCTCTACGTACAGCCCCGCCTGAACCACACGGCCGGCGCCGACTACCTGGACCGGATGGACGGCGAGATCTGGCACGGCCGGCGCCTCTCCCCGCAGGAGAAGTCCGCCATCCTCGGCATCGCCACGCGCCCTCTGGGCGAACTGCCCGCGGTGCTCGCGTCGCTGGCGACCTCCGACCGCGTGCGCGTCCTGCGCGGCTACGACACGCACATCGACGGCGGGATGGAGCGCGGCGCGCTGCCCGTCACGCCCGAGAACACCGAGCGCGACGCCATGCTCGCCAGCGTCCTCTCCGAGCTGCGGCTGGAGAAGGACGAGTGGGAGATCGCCCAGCTGCAGGAGGCGGTCGACGCCACCATCCTCGGCTTCGAGGACATCGCCCGCCGCCTGCGCCCCGACGCCCCGACCCCCGAGCGGTACATCGAGGGCATCATGACCTGGCGCGCGCGCATCGCCGGCAACAGCCTCGGCTACAGCTCCATCGCCGCCGGCGGCCCCCGCTCCACGATCCTGCACTGGTCGCACAACAACGCCGTCGTCGAGCCCGGCCAGATCCTGCTCATGGACATGGGCATCGAGAACAACAACGGCTACACCGCGGACGTCACCCGCGTCCTGCCGGTCTCCGGCACGTTCAGCAAGGCCCAGCGCGACGTGTACGACATCGTGCACGCCTCGCGGACCGCGGGCCTCGCCAAGATGGCCCCCGGCACCGCCTTCACCGAGATCCAGGCCACCTGCAACCGCGTGCTCGCTGAGGGCCTGAGCAGCCTCGGCATCCTCAAGGGCAGCGTGGAGGAGGCGATGGACCCGGCGTCGATCGCGTACCGCCGCTGGTCGCTGCACGGCTTCGGGCACATGCTCGGCCTGGACGTCCACGACTGCGGGCACGCCCGCCCGGAGTACTACGGCGGCGGCGTCCTGCGCGAGAACCACGTCCTGACCATGGAGCCCGGCCTCTACCTGCAGCCGCACGACGAGCTGGTGCCCGAGGAACTGCGCGGCATCGGCGTGCGGATCGAGGACGACGTCCTGATCACCGCCACGGGCAACACCCTGCTGACCGCGGCGCTGCCGACCGAGTCGCACGAGGTCGAGTCCTGGCTCGCCGCCCAGCGCGAGGCGGGTCCGCGGGAGCCGGGCCTCGATGGCAACTGACGACGCCGGCGCGGCACTCGCGGCGGACCCTGCGGCAGCGGTGGACCCCGCTGCCGCGGTGCGGTCCGCCGCCGAGGCGGAGTTCGACGCCCTGACCGGCCGGCTGGGCATCGACGTCCCGGCCGACCTCAAGGGCGGTGTCCTGGCCGGCTACCGGGGGCTGCGGGAGATGACCGTGCTGCTGCGCGGCGTGGACACCGGCCACCGCGGCCGGCCGGGCGGCCGGGACAACCGTACGGGCAACGACGAGGAGAGACCGGGTGCCTGACATGCCCTCGGCTCGGCAGGCAACGGCACTGCACGAGCTGTCCGTTCCCGAGGCGGGAGCGCTCCTGCGGTCGGGTGAGCTCACCTCGGTCGAGCTCACCCGGCACGCCCTCGACCGGATCGCGCGGCTCGACCCCGCGCTGCACGCCTTCATCCTCGTCACGGAGCGGACCGCACTGGAGCGGGCCGAAGCGGCCGACCGCGACCTGCGGGCCGGCACCGACCGCGGTCCGATGCACGGGATCCCGTACGCGCTGAAGGACATCTTCGACGCGGAAGGGGTCCCCACCACGAACGCCTCGTGGCTGCGGACCGACGACGTGGCCCGCACGGACAGCACGGTGGAGCGCCGCCTGCGCGCCGGGGGCGCGGTCGGGCTGGGCAAGCTGACCACGTTCGAGTTCGCGGTCGGCGGCCCCAGCTTCGACCTGCCCGTCCCGCCCGCCCGCAACCCGTGGAGCGAGGAGCACGTGCCCAGCGGCTCCTCGTCGGGTTCGGGCGCGGCGGTCGCCGCGGGGCTGACCCGCGTCACCATCGGCTCCGACACCAGCGGCTCCACCCGGGGGCCGGCGTTCCACTGCGGCGCGGTCGGCCTCAAGCCGACGTACGGGCGGGTGTCCGGCCACGGCGCCCAGACCCTGTCGCGGACGCTGGACCACTTCGGGCCGCTGACCTGGACCGTCGCCGACGCGGCCGCCGCGCTGCAGGTGATCGCCGGCGCCGACCCGGCCGACCCGCGCACCGCGGGCGCCCCGGTGGACGACTGGACCGCGGCCCTGGGCCGCGGGGTCGCCGGGCTGCGCGTGGCCACCTCGCCGGGCTGGTACGCCGACGACCCCCTGACGATGCCGGAGATCACCACCGGCATCGAGCGGGCGCTCGGCGTGCTCGGCGGCCACGGCGCGGCGGTCGAGGAGGTCACGCTGCCGCCCTACGACGTGTTCAACGCGTGCGGCCGCGTCGTCTTCGCGGCGGAGGCGTTCGCCGTCCACCAGGACGACCTGCGCGACCGGCCGCGCTCGTTCGGGCGCTACACGTACCAGCGGGTCATGCCCGGAGCCGGGATCGCGGCGGCCGACTACCTGCGCGCCATGGACGTGCGGCAGTGGCTGAAGCGGCGGCTCGACGAGACCGTGTTCGACCGCCACGACGTCCTGGTGACCGTGTGCGGCCAGACCACCGCGGCGCGCTGGAGCGACTTCCCCGAGAACTGGCCGCCGCCCAAGCTCGCCAACGACATGCAGACGATCCCCTTCAGCGTCACCGGCCATCCCGCGCTGTCGCTGCCGATCGGGTTCGCCGCGGACGGGCTGCCCATCGGTCTGCAGATCGTGGGGCGGGCGCACGACGAGGCCACCGTGTTCCGCGTGGCCGAGGTGCTGGAGGCGGAACTGGGGGAGCGGCACCGCCGTCCGCGACCGCAGGACAACGACGACGCCGGGGGGAACCGATGAGTGCTGTGACCGAAGCGGCTCTGGCGACCGACTACGCGTCGGGCGCGCTCAGCAAGGACACACCGGAGGAGTTCGAGCGGCTGCAGCTGCTCCAGGCGTGGGGCGATCCCGACACCCGCACCGTGCTGCGAAAGCTCGGGCTCGGCCGCGACTGGCAGTGCCTGGAGATCGGGGCGGGCGCCGGCTCCGTCGCGCGCTGGACCGCCGACCAGTGCCCGGACGGCTCCGTCCTCGCGGTCGACATGGACACCCGGTACCTGGTCGACACCGACCGCCCCAACCTCGAATGGCGCACCGGCGACATCCGCGAGCTGGACTTCGCGCCCGGCTCGTTCGACCTGGTGCACTCGCGGTTCACCTTCTGCCACCTGCCCGAGCGCGAGCAACTGGTCGCCAGGGCCGTGCGGTGGCTGAAGCCCGGCGGCCGGCTCGCGCTCGGCGAGCCCCTGCTCATGCCGGCGGCGGGCTCGGTGCACGAGCCGGTCCGCCGCTTCTTCGGCGCCCTGGAGACGGGCTGGGCCGCCCAGGGCTCCGACATGCACCGGTGGGCGCAGACGCTCCCGTCCCAGCTGGCGCGCGCCGGCCTGCGCGACGTCGAGGTCCTGACGCGGGCGAACCGCCTCGGCGAGCGCGGCCCCTACGGTGCGCTGGCCGCCGCCAACATCCGGCAGGAGGGCGCGTACCTCGTCGGCACCGGCCTCCTGACCCAGGCCGACGTCGACGCGGTCACCGACCTGTGCGCGGACCCCGGCTTCACCGACATCCGTTCGATCACGGTGTACGCGTGGGGCCGCAAGCCCGCCGGGGCAGAGGGAGGGTCGTGACGGAGCCGAAGCCGGCGGGGGCCGCCCTCGGCGGGCCGGCGGCGGCCGGGGACCGGGCGGGCCCCTCCCCGCTCGCCTGGCGCGCCGTCCTCGGCTGCATCATCGCCGCCGCCATGACCGTCCTGGACCTGGCCATGACCAGCACCGTGCTGGGCAGCATCCAGGAGACCATGGGCGAGCCGCTCGCCAAGGGCGCCCTCGTGATCTCGGCGTACGCGACCGCCGAGCTGATCACCCTCTCGCTGAGCGCCTTCCTCACCCGGGTGTTCCCCGCACGGACCTATCTCGTCCTCCTCGTGTGCCTGTTCGTGGCCGGCGCGCTGCTGTCCGCCTGCGCGTGGAGCTTCGAGAGCCTGCTCGTGGCGCGCGTCGTGCAGGGCGCGGCGAGCGGGGCGATCATGCCGTTCGCGTACTACGCGATCGTGGTGCTCCTGCCGGGCGACAAGCACCCGAAGGCGATCTCGACGTTCTCGATCCTGGTCACCGGCTCGTACGTCCTCGCCCCCGTCCTGTGCATCACCCTGGGGGAGTGGATCAGCTGGCGCGCGCTGTACTGCGTGGCCGCGCCGGCCGGCGCGCTCGGGCTGTGGCTCGCCCTGCCCGGGCTGCGGCACATGCGCACGGACGCCTCCCCGCTCGGCCGCAAGGTGAACGCCGTGGGCGTCGCCGCGGCCGTGGTGGGCCTGGGCTGCACGCAGTACGCACTGGACACCGGCCAGGAGCGCCGTTGGTTCTCCTCCGCGGTCGTGACCCTCGCCGTGGGCGCGGCGCTCGTCGCCGCCGTCCTGTTCGTGGTGACGGAGCTGCGGAGCCGCCACCCGCTCGTCGACCTGCGGCTGCTGCGGCTGCGGCCGTTCCTGACCAGCTGCGTGTTCAACGTCGTCGGCGGCGTGGCCGTGTACTCCAGCTACGTCCTGATCCCCGTCTACCTGACCACGCTCGGCTTCTCCGCCGCCGACATCGCCACCGTCTCGCTCTACGGCGGCACCGTGCAGCTCGCCATCGCGCTCGGCCTGCCGCTCCTCCTGCGCCGCATCGACACCTACCTCGTGTCCTGCACGGGCGCCCTCATGTTCGCGACGGCCGCGCTGCTGCCCTTCCTCGCCGGTTCCTCACCGCCCTACGTCGTGATCGTCATCGCGCTGATGTGCCGCTCCGTCGGCTCCGGCCTGCTGCTCGCCGCGCTCGGCCTGATGGCCACCCGTGCGCTGAGCGCCCATCAGGCGGCATCCGGCTCACTGCTGTTCAACATGGCGCGCAGCCTGGGCGGATCGGTCGGAGCCGCGGGCTGCGCGGCGTTCCTGACGATCCGGGAGGCCTACCACGCGGCCGCCACCGGCCCGGACGGTGCGGACGACGCGGGCCGCAGCCTCGCCCTGCACGACGTGTTCGCCGTGGCGTTCGCGATCCTCCTGCTGCTCGCGCTCTCCCTGGTCGCCGGCTACGCACTCCGCCGGATCCGGGAACGGCGCGCGGCCCTCACCACCGATGGGTGATCTCCGTGTTCGCTGAAGACAACCGGGCGTTCCTCGCCGGGCAGTACGACGTACGCCGATCGCCGGAACGCGCGCTCGCGGCGCAGGCGGGCAATCAGCTCCTGAGCGACGTGGGCATGAAGGTCCCCATGCTGCCCTGCCACTTCCGCATCGCCGCGGCGGAGCACGCGGCCCTGGAGCGGGCCACCCGCCTGCTGGCGGACGCCCAGGACAAGGTGCTCGCCCACCTCTGCGCCACCCTGACCGCCGACGAGCTCGTGGCCATGTTCGAGGTCCGGCCGGAGATGGCGGCCCACGTCGACTGGCCGGCGCTGCCCTCGTCCGGACTGCGCATGCTGCGCGCCGACATCATCCCCACCGACACCGGCTACTGGTTCTGCGAGCTCAACCACTTCTCCGGCGTCGGCGGGGGAGAGGCCTACCACGCCGCCCACCTGCACGCCGAGGTCCTCGGCCGGCCGGTGACCGGCATCTCCCCGTTCCGGCAGCTCGCCCTGCAGTACGTGGCGGAGTGCCGGCGCGCCGGCCTCACCCGCATCGTCGTCCTCGACACGCCGGGGCACCGGGCGCAGGGGTACGGGCAGCACCTGCTGCTCCAGCAGTACGTCCGCCTCCTGGCGGCCGACATCGAGCTCGCGTACCACGACGAACTCACCTACCCCGCACAGTGGCTGGAGCCCGCCGAGGCCGGCCGCACCCTGGTCCACCGCCTCGTCACGTTCGACGACACCACGGACAACGGCGCGTTCCTGGCCCGGCTGCGGGCCTGCGGGGCCACGCTCTCCTGCATGTTCGAGGCCGAACTGAAGATGCACCGCCGCTGGTTCGCCCTCCTCTGCGACCCGGCCCACCACCACCTGCTCACCGCGGAGGAGCTGGCGGCCGTCGAGCAGTACGTGCCGCACACCGCCGTCGTCGGGCCCGGCGACATCGACGCGATGGTCGCGGACAAGGACCGCCTGGTGTTCAAGCGCAGCTACCTCTACGGCGGCAAGGGCGTCCTGGCCGGTGACCAGCACACCGCGGACGAACTGCGCGACCTGCTCACCCGCGACGACGCCACCTGGTACGCCCAGCGCCGCGTCCACGCCTCGACCGTCGGCCTGCCGGGCCCGGACGGCTCCCCGGTGCCGTACCACCTCGTCCTCGGGATGTACCTCTACGGGGACCGGACGAGCGGGCTGGTGGTGCGGGGCGCAGCGGACTCACCGGTGGTGAACGGTTCGCGCAGCGCGGGGATGACGTGGGCGTTCGTGGTGTAGCCGAGGGGCTTCGTCACGGACGTGACCGGGGCGGCTTCTTGGAAGCGCCCGCCCGGGAAGCACCTGCCCGGGTAGCGCCCGCCCGGGAAGCGACCACGACGTAGCCCACGGCGAGGGCCAGGCCGAGGATCCCGATCCCGGCGAAGCCGAGGATTTCGAGTACTCCGGCTCCGGCGGAAATCCCCCCGACGGAGCCCACGACCCCGGCCATCGTGCCCAGGATCCCCATGATGAGGGTCCGGTGGTTCCCGAAGAGCACGTGGGAAACGGGTGGATTGCCACCCGGCCCGCCGGCCGGAGCGTTTCGTTGCCGCATCGATCTGTGCCTCACTTCCAGTGCACTCGCCCGGGATCCTTCGGCGCCATGATCTTCGCATCAGGGCGCTCGGAGGCGTGCATGGCGGGGGTGTAGTAGAAGTCCAGGCCGGTGGCGACGACGGCGGCGGGGAATCCGAAGACCTTGCCGCCGAACTTTCCGGCCTTGTTCATCATCGTGGGCTTGCGGTGCCGCCCTCCGCCGCCGGAGGTCTCCATCAGCCACGCCTCCATGCCCGCCGCGTAGGCCGGCGTGCCTCCGATGAAATACGTCTTCGCGCTCTCCCAGTCCCGCTTCTGGATGCTGTCGGCACTGTTCATCCAGGACCGGTAGCCGAGGAACTCGGCGGCGGGCTTGATCGTGCCGTTGCCGAACTTGCCGTCCGACGCGTGCTCCATCTTGTACGCGATCTCCTGGTCGGAGAGCAGCTTGAGCGAGATCTTCTTGTCGCTCTCCCGGCCCTCCTCCCGCCGCATCTGCCGGGCGTCCGCGAGGCTGGTCGGAGCGGTGGGCAGAAAGCCGATGTCGTAGCTCTGCTTCATGCTCCGCAGCGCCCAGCTCAGCGTCTCGTCGGTCTCCCGGGCGTCTTCGACGGCCTGGCGCGTCCGCTCCTTGTAGGACCTGATGGAGGGCTCGTAGGCCTTGCGGAGGTGCTCCAGGTCCTCCGGCTTCACCTTCCCGGTGTCCACGCGGACGGAACCGTCGTCCGCGTTCAGGGTCAGGTGCTCGTGGCCGGCCAGTTCCGTGGCGATGTCGTCGAGCGCCTTCTTCGCGGAACGGAACGACTCCAGGCAGTTGTTGAGGAAGTCGTGGACGCTGTGCGCTTCCTGCTCCGCATTGGCCAGCTGGAAGGACAGGCCCGTGATGGCCGTGGACGCGGCCTGTGCCGATTCCCCCTGCCAGTCCGACTCCTGCAGCCCTTTGGCGACCTGGGTGCGGAAGGTCTCGCCCGCGCCATGGACGCGTTCGGGCAGTTTCCCCCAGGCGCCCACTGCGGAGGAGAGCTTCTCCAGATTCACGTGCCTGAGGTCCCGGTAGCTCAAGGACATGGTGCGGTGGTTCCCCCCGTACTCGTACTCGTACTCAGATGATGTCGCCGGGCTTGTACTTGTAAGCGGAGCGGGCGTCCTGCAGGTCCTTCTTCACCTGCTTGTCCGTGTGCCCGAACGAGTCGGCGGCCGCCCGCAGGGCCTTCGCCAGCCCTTCCCCGCCGATCTGCCCCGCCACGTAAGCGGCCCCCTTCTTCCAGGAATCGGCGAAGTCGCCGAACGCCCCGCTGGAAGCGAACCCCGTCAACGACCCCGAAGCGTCGGACGTCTTCGACACCGCGTCCTTGTGCGCTTCCCGGAATTCCTTGGCCGCCTTGTTCTCCGCCTTGTCCGCACGATCGCGCAGCAACGCGGCCGTCACGTGGAGCTTCCCCTTCCCTCCACCGCCGGCGCCGCCACCCGCACCGTCGAGCCGCATGCGCGGGGCGTGCTCGGCCTTGGCTTCGGCGACAAGCCGTCCCCATTCCTCCTCGAACGACATCCATACCCCCAAGTGATAGATACGCCCCCAAGCACGCTACCAACGTGGGGCCGAGGGGTATGTGACGTAGCCGTCACAGCGGCCGAAATCCCGTTAAGGCCCCGTCAAATGAGCTGCTCCGGCCCCTGGGGCCGGGGACCCGGCCTCCGTTCCCTCACCCGGATGGGCAACTCAACGACGCTGACCACTCCTTCGCAGGAGCGCGCCCCAACGGCGCGCCCGCTCCTGCCCAGTTGGGGACGTTTCTCTCCGCGCGCCCCCCAAACTGGACCAACTCCCCCTAGAGGCGGCAATCATCCACGATGTCACCGAAAGGTCGGGGAACCCCCCGTACCACGTCAACAGCCACCACTCGGAGGAGAACGTGACGTTCCTGAGGAACGCCGCAGCTGCCGCAGCGATCGCCGTCACGGCGGTCGCCGGCCTCGCCGCACCAGCCGGCGCCGACCCGGTGCCTAACATCGCCGAAGCCCAGGCGACCAGTACCGACGGACAGAGCAAGACCAGCACCGCCGGACTGGCGTCGTCGGCGACGGACACCCCGGTCCAGCGCGCATCGAGCTCCACCGAACGCGAGCTGGCCGCGAACTGCTGGAACGGCCGCACGGACGGCGGCCGCAACTTCTACATGACGTGCAACGGCACCTCGTACCACGTGTACGTGGACTGCACGGACGGCCGCCACCTGTTCCCGCAGGTCTTCTCGGGCCAGTGGGACTTCCGCCTGACCTGCCCCGCCGGGACGCGGGCCGTGTGGGGCGGCAGCTGGTAAAACACCGCATCGGCTGGGCGCCCCGCAGGACGCCCAGCCGATGGCCCCCCGGCGGCGCGAGCCCCGGGGGATATGACGGAGCCCCTCTCCTGGCGACAGGAGAGGGGCCGCGGGATCACTTCTTCCGGCGCTTGCGGGGCGCGGGAATGGCCGGCGCCTCGGTCTCGCGGGCGGCAGCGAAGAAGGGCGCCATGACCTCCTCGTACTGCTTCAGGGACTCGGACCCCAGGTCGATCTCGAGCCACTTGGGCACCTGGATTTCCCTGATCTCCGTCACCGGGGAGCCGTCCTCATCCACCTCCCCCGTCAGGTCCTCCATTTCCTCGGTCACCGTCACGGCGAACTTGACCGTGGTGAGATTGTCGGTCACCTCGGGCGCGAGGTCATCGAAATCGATCCGCTGAACGAAAATCGGCGTCGTGATCGTCTGACCACCGACCTCGATCGTCTTCACCCCTTCTTCCACGCCGGGCTGACCCTTGTGGGTTTCGTCTACCTCAATGAATTTGGTGCCCATGGACGGCGCCTCTCCTCTTTGCTGGTGTGCGAGTAAAGTCTAGAGGAGAAAGGGTTGTTGACGCCAATTCAGAGAGAGCTGACGTGTCGTCACGCAGACGTTGCCCGCTGTATCTCCGGTGACCGGATATGGAGACTCGGAGAAAGGCGCCTGATGTGCAAATGACCGGTTCAGGCGCCTTTCTTATGCCGCTAGAAGAAGCCCAGCTTCTTCGGGGAGTAGCTCACGAGGAGATTCTTCGTCTGCTGGTAGTGGTCCAGCATCATTTTGTGGGTCTCGCGGCCTATGCCTGACTGTTTGTAGCCGCCGAAGGCGGCGTGGGCCGGGTAGGCGTGGTAGCAGTTGGTCCAGACGCGGCCGGCCTGGATGGCGCGGCCGGTGCGGTAGGCCGTGGTGCCGTTGCGGGTCCAGACGCCGGCGCCCAGGCCGTAGAGCGTGTCGTTGGCGATCGAGATCGCGTCGTCGAAGTCGGCGAAGGGCGTGACCGCCACTACCGGGCCGAAGATCTCCTCCTGGAAGACGCGCATGTCGTTGCGGCCTTCGAGGATCGTGGGCTGGACGTAGTAGCCGCCGGCCAGTTCGCCGCCGAGGTCGGCGCGGTGGCCGCCGGTGAGGGTGCGGGCGCCTTCCCGGCGGCCGATGTCGAGGTAGGAGAGGATCTTCTCCAGCTGGTCGTTGGAGGCCTGGGCGCCGATCATCGTGGCGGTGTCCAGGGGGTGGCCCGCGACGATCTGTTCGGTACGGGCGACGGCGGCTTCCACGAACGGCGCGTAGTGGCCCTGCTGGATCAGGGCCCGGGACGGGCAGGTGCAGACCTCGCCCTGGTTGAGGGCGAACATGGCGAAGCCTTCGAGGGCCTTGTCCAGGAAGTCGTCGTCCGCGGCGGAGACGTCGTCGAAGAAGATGTTCGGGCTCTTGCCGCCGAGTTCGAGGGTGACCGGCTTCAGGTTCTCCGAGGCGTACTGCATGATCAGGCGGCCCGTGGTCGTCTCCCCGGTGAAGGCGATCTTGGCCACGCGGGGGCTCGACGCCAGGGGCTTGCCCGCCTCGGCGCCGAAGCCGTTGACGATGTTGACCACGCCCGGGGGGATGAGATCGGCCACCAGGTCCAGCCAGACGTGGATCGAGGCCGGAGTCTGCTCGGCCGGCTTCAGCACCACCGCGTTGCCCGCCGCGAGGGCCGGCGCGAGCTTCCACGCCGCCATCAGGATCGGGAAGTTCCACGGGATGATCTGGGCGACCACGCCCAGCGGCTCGTGGAAGTGGTACGCGACCGTGTCCGCGTCGATCTCCGACAGGCCGCCCTCCTGGGCGCGGATCGCGCCCGCGAAGTAGCGGAAGTGGTCGATCGCGAGCGGGATGTCGGCGGCGAGGGTCTCGCGGACGGGCTTGCCGTTCTCCCAGGACTCGGCGACCGCGAGCGCCTCCAGGTGCTGTTCCATGCGGTCGGCGATGCGGTTCAGCACGGCGGCCCGCTCGGCCACGGGGGTGCGGCCCCAGGCCGGGGCCGCCGCGTGCGCCGCGTCCAGGGCGCGTTCGACGTCCTCGGCGGTGCCCCGGGCGATCTCGGTGAAGGGCTGCCCGGTCACCGGCGTCGGGTTCTCGAAGTAGCCGCCCTGCTTGGGCGGTACGTATTCGCCGCCGATCCAGTGGTCGTAGCGCGGGCGGTACGAGACCACCGCGTCGGGGGAGCCGGGGCTGGCATAGCGAGGCATGGAGACGGTCGCCTTCCCTTCCGGTTTCCGGTTCGGTTCCGGTTCGCTGGTGCGGTTCGTCGCCGTCCGCTCTCGGCGCGGACAGTGACCGGCAGGACGCTAGAACCCGGGACGTTGCGCGAACGTTGCCTCGCCCGGACGCGTCCCCGGCCGCCTCTGCCCCCCCTGGCCCTCCCGCCGCGTACGTCTCCCGTAACCTCCGCGCCTCCGCCGCCACCCCGCCCCGCTGCGGCGCACTCACCGGCAGCGCCGCCAGCAGCCTCTCCCACACCTCCAGGTCCTCCTCGCCCCACGCGCTGTCCGCCCACAGCTGCAGCGCCCACGCGTCCCCGCAGCTCAGGACCGCCCGTCGCAGCCGCCCCTCCACCACCCGCCGCACCCGGCACACCCCCGGCGCCTCGGAGGAGGGCAGCAGCGGCCCGTCGTACGAGCGGAGCGCCCCGCGCACGTCGCCCGCCGCCAGCTCCCGCTCCACCCGCGAGACGTCCGTCTCGACAGGCGCGCACAGCCGGTACGGGCGCGAGCCGAGCAGCGGTCCCACCAGCCGCCGCAGCCGCGACAGCTCGGCGCGCAGCGTCACCGGCGGCACGGGGCGCTCCCCGTACAGCGCCGTCGCCAGCTGATCCCCGGTCAGCCCCTCCGGATGGGCGGCCAGCAGGACGAGGATCTCGCTGTGCCGCCGGCCCAGGTGCACCCGGCGGCCGTCCGCCGTCGCCAGGACCGCCTCGTCACGGCCGAGGGCCGAAAGCAACGGTCCCTGCCCGGCGCCGGCCGCCAGTCTCGCCTCGGCCGCCAGCGCGGTCGCCCGGACCAGCGCCAGGCTGTGCGGAGCGGCGAGCTGGTCGCCGCCGGTGAGGTCCACCGCGCCCAGCAGCCGCCCGGTCCGCGGGTCGTGCACGGGCGCCGCCGCGCACGTCCACGGCTGGACCGCGCGGTTGTAGTGCTCGGCGGCGAAGATCTGCACCGCGTGGTCGAGGGCGAGGGCCGTGCCGGGCGCGTTCGTGCCCGCGTGCCGCTCGTCCCAGCGGGCACCGGCGACGAAGTTCATGGCCTCGGCCCGGCTCCGTACGCCCCGGTGCCCCTCGACCCACAGCATCCGGCCGTACGCGTCGCAGACCGCGAGCAGGTGCGCCCCGTCGTCGGCGATCGTGCCGAGCAGCTCCCTGAAGAGCGGCATGACGGAGGCCAGCGGGTGCGACCGGCGGTACTCCTCCAGCTCCGCGCCGTCCAGCTCGACGGGCGCGAGGAAGTCGGCCGCAGGCAGCGCGGCCGCCGAGCGCCGCCACGAGCCGGCGACCACCGGGCGGACGCCCGCTCCCACCGTGCCCGTGGTCACGAACTCCTCGTGCGCGCCGCGGACCGTACGGCTGCGCTCGGCAGGGTCGTCGCCGGAGCCCATCGCCGGCCGGGAATCGGCCACCTGGTCCCTCCTCACGTGCGGTTCCGGGGCTTGCGGCGCGGGCCGCGCCGCCACGACGCTTCCCTTACCCATCGGACACGAACGGAAGAGACGAAGAAACAGTCATGCAGAAAGCGAAAGCGCAGAAAATCCTGCTCGACATCCTCGAGCGCACCGCCGCCGCCTACATCACTACCTTCCTCGGTCTCCTCCTCGCCGACGGGTTCGACCTCACCGACGTCTCCGCCCTCAAGGCCGCGGCCGTCGCCGCCCTGCCCGCCGCCCTCTCGGTGATCAAGGGCGCGATAGGCACCCGCTTCGGCGACAAGGGCAGCGCGGCCTGGCTGCCGGGCGGCGGTCGCGGCCGCAGCCGCAAGCCCCGCAAGACGGCAGAGGCCGCCAAGACGGCAGAGGCCGCCAAGACGGCAGAGGCCGCCAAGGCGACGGAGGCCGCCAAGACGGCAGAGGCCGCCAAGACGAGCGAGGCCACGAAGGCCACGGACAGCTCCGCCGGCACGACCGGAGGCTGATCGTTCACACGGGGTGTGAACCGCGCACCCGCGATCGCCCCCGCACACACGCTCCCGCGCCCGCCCGCACCGCGCTTGACTTGGTTCCGCGAGTCCCAATGGAGCGACGGGACCCCGGGCCGTCGGTCCTTCCCCCGAGCCGGCGACCCACCCGCCTCGTACCGCCGGGCGGACGGTACGGGGCGGGCCCGTGCGCCCGTGCGGGGGGTCGTACGGGCGTCAGTGCGCACCCCGCCGTCGCGCCGCGCGGCGCGGGTGCAACGATGTCCACGTCATGAGAGCAGGGCCGCAGCCGGAACAGGGACCGCGAGCGCTGCGAGCCGCGGTGTTCGCAGCGGTCTGTGTGCTGCTCGCTGCCCTGGGCCACGCGGTCATGTCCGGCACGACGGTCCCGTGGTGGGCCGTCGCCGTCGCGCTGTGCGGCACGGGCAGCGGAGCGTGGTTCCTCGCGGGCCGCGAGCGCGGACCGCTGCTGATCACGCTCGCCACCGTCGGCGCCCAGACCGGCCTGCACTTCTTCTTCGCCCTCGCGCAGAACGTCGCCGTGAACACGGCCCGGGCCGCCCGGCTGGGACTGGACCCGGGCATGCCCGTGGATCACCGTGCCATGACCTCCATGGGTGACATGACTTCCATGGGCGACATGACCTCCGCGGGTGACATGGCCGGCAACGCCATGGCCACGGGCATGGGCATGGGCATGGGTCACTCCATGTCCATGGGCATGGAGCACGGCGCCATGGCCTCCATGAGCGGCATGGCCGGCCACTCCATGTCCATGCACGCCGGCCACGGCGCCCTCGGCATGTGGTCCGCGCACGTCCTCGTCGCCGTCGTCTGCGGGATGTGGCTCGCCGGTGGCGAACAGGCAGCCTTCCGGGTCGCCCGCACCGTCCGCAGCAGCCTCTTCGTCCCGCTCCTCGTCGTCCTCGGCACCGTACCCGCGCCCTCCGGACCGCCGCGCGTCCGCGCCGGCCGGAGCCGCGCCGCGCAGCGCCTGCGGCAGCTGCTGTACGCGCATGTCCTCTCCCGACGTGGTCCGCCGGCCCGCGTCGCCGTCAGCTGACCGACGGCGACCTCCGGCACCACATCACGTCACCGGGCCCGCCCCGCTCACCGGGCTGCCCGGATCCCAGGAAGGACACAGGGCGATGACCCCTGCCCGTACGGGAGGCGTGCCACGCCGGCACACCGCTCCCGCCACCCCCACGGCCGCTTCGGCCGCCGCTGCCCCCTCGGCCCTCCCGGCCCCCTCAGCCCAGGTCGAACCGCGCCGCGAGAAGTCTCAGCCGGCGTGCCCGATCGCCCCACGCACGGCACTCGGCGCAGCCCAGCAGGTGCGCGTCGAGGGCCGCGCCGCTCACCCCCGGCGGCAGGTCCTCGCCGTCGACGCGGGCGGACAGGGCGGTACGGAACTCACTGCAATGCACCCCGCCATCGTCCCCGGTGCCGCTTTTGCCCCGTGCGGCACCCCCCGTGCGGGAGGCCGCCGTGCGTGACGACGAGACGGTGACCGCCTGGGCGCTGGCCGCCCGCGGCGGTGACGGCGAAGCCGTCGAGCGCTTCATCCGGGCCACGCAGAACGACGTGCGCCGCTACGTCGCACGGCTCAGCAACGACCCGCAGGGCGCGGACGACCTCGTCCAGGAGACGTACCTGCGGGCCCTGCGCTCGCTGCCCCGCTTCGAGGGCCGTTCGTCGGCCCGTACGTGGCTGCTGACGATCGCCCGCCGCACGGTGGTCGACCGGCTGCGCTTCAACGCGGCGCGCCCGCGTGTGTCGGACACCGACGACTGGCAGTCGGCGGCCGAGCGCGCCCAGACGGCGCAGCTGCCCGGCTTCGACGAGGGCGTGGCGCTGTCGCAGCTGCTGGACCGGCTCCCGTACGAGCGTCGCGAGGCGTTCGTACTCACCCAGATGCTGGGCCTGCCCTACGCGGAGGCGGCCGTCGTCGCGGGCTGCCCCGTCGGCACCGTGCGGTCGCGTGTCGCGCGGGCCCGCGAGTCGCTGATCTGCCAGCTGGAGACGGCGGAGCGGGACGCGGTGCGCGTACCGGTCGCGGCGTAGGCCCTTCCGGCGGACGGCGCGAACGGAACGCACTGGTTGCGGAAGCCGCGCATTCCGCCGGACTCTCGCCGCTCGGACTCTCGCCGCTCCATCGCCGCTGCGGTTCCGCGCCGTGACGGCGGGAACATTTCGCCGCTGCGGCGGTGCGCAAAGGTGAAGGGGGTGGCGGGCGCCTACCGCCCGCCACCCCCACCCGTCAGCGGCTGCCCGGCCGGACGACCTCCGCCGCCACCCGTACCGTCCCCGCCGCCCGGAAGCGCAGGACGACGGGCAGCCGGTCACCGGGCTTCAGCCGCGGCGGGGCCCACACCATGACGTCCAGGCCGTGCGGGGACATCTCCAGCGTGCCGCCGCCCGGCAGGGGAGCGGACCGCACCATCTCCATGTGGCCCGCGCCCTTCCGCACCACGGTGCGGCTGAGCATCGCGCCCCCGGCCGTGGGCGCGTCGACACCGATGAGCTCGTCGTCGGCGTCGCCCTCGTTCCGTACGCGGAAGAACGCGGCGGTGTCGTCCCGGCCGAGCGGCAGCAGCACCCGCGCCTCCTCGACCGTGACGGCCGGCGGCCGGACCGCCGCGCCCGAGGCCGTCCAGGCGCAGAGCCCGCCGAGGGCGACGGCGCCGGCGACGACCGGCACGAGCGCGGCGCGCCCGGCGGAGGCGAGGGTGGAGGGAACCGAGAGCTTCATGCGTCACCTCGCGAGGAGGCCGGGGCGGCAGCGCGCCGGCCGTGGGAACCGTGGGAACCGCGGGAACCAGGGGCCGTGGTGCCGCGCCGCGGGCCCCTGCCGGCCGCCGCCCGCGAGGGCACCGGCTGCCAGCCGCGCAGCCGCAGGCTGTTCGCGACCACCAGCACCGAGCTGACGGACATGGCCGCCGCCGCGACCATCGGGCTGAGCAGGCCCACCGCCGCCAGCGGCAGCGTGACCAGGTTGTAGCCGAACGCCCACGCGAGGTTGGCCCGTACCGTGGCGGACGTGCGCCGGGCCAGCCGGACGGCGTCGGCCAGGGCGCCCATGTCCTCGCGGACCAGGGTGACGTCCGCGGCGCCGATGGCCGCGTCCGTGCCGCCGCCCATCGCGATGCCGAGGTCCGCGCCGGCCAGCGCGGCCGTGTCGTTGACGCCGTCGCCGATGACGGCCACCCGGCGGCCCCGGGCGCGCAGCTCGCGGACGAGCGCGGCCTTGTCCTCGGGCGTGGCCCGCGCGTGCACCTCGGTGATGCCGAGTCCGGCGGCGACGGCCCGCGCGGCGCCCTCGCTGTCACCCGTCGCGAGGACGGGCCGCAGGCCGAGCCGCTTGAGGTGGTCGACGGCGCGGTACGAGCCGGAGCGGACGGTGTCGCCGAGGACGATCACGGCCTCGGGCGTGCCGTCGACGCGGACCAGGACCGCGGTGCGCCCGTCCCGCTCGGCGTCGCGCACGGCCGAGGCCAGCGCCTCGGGGAGCGGGGCCCCTGCCGGGGTGGTGCGGCCCTTCGTGCGGGGCGCGCGCTCCGCACGCTGCGGGCGTCCGGCCGCCGTGTCCGGGCGTACGACCTCCACGAGCCGTCCCTCGACCCGACCGGCGACGCCCTTGCCCGGGGTGGCGGTGAAATCAGTGACCTCCGGGAGACGCGGTGCGCGATCCGCGGCATCCGGCGCCTCCGGGGCTTCGGCTGCCGGAGCGCCCGTTCCTGCCGCCTTCGCCGACGGCGTCTCGGCCGCCACCGATGCCGCCGCAGTGGCAGCGGCAGCGGCAGCGGACGCCCCCGGCGTCTCCGCCGCCCGTGGCACTCCCGGCTCCGCACCCCCCGGCCCGGCCGTGCCCGCCGCGCCCCGCACGTACGCGCACACCGCGCGCCCCACGGGGTGCTCCGAACCGCGTTCGACCGCCGCGGCCAGCCGCAGCGCCTCCTCCGCGCCGAGGCCGCCCGGACGTGCCGTCACGCCCGTCACCGCCATCGAACCCGTCGTCAGCGTGCCCGTCTTGTCCAGGACGACCGTGTCCACGCGGCGCAGCCCCTCCAGCGCCTGCGGCCCGCTGACCAGGATGCCCAGGCCCGCGCCGCGGCCCGTCGCCGCCAGCAGGGCCGTGGGTGTGGCCAGCCCGAGCGCGCACGGACAGGCGACCACGAGGACCGCGACCGCGGCGGTGACCGCCGCCTGCGGCGAGGCGCCCGCGCCCAGCCAGAAGCCGAGCACCGTCACGGCGACGGCCAGCACCGCCGGCACGAAGACGCCGGCGACGGCGTCGGCCACGCGCTGCGCCTTCGCCTTGCCCGCCTGCGCCTCCTCCACCAGCTTCGCGATCCGGGCGAGCCGGGTGTCCGCGCCGACCGCCTCGGCCCGCACCTCCAGCAGCCCGCCGGAGTTGACGGCGCCGCCGACGACGGACGAGCCCGGACCGGCCTCCACGGGCGCGCTCTCGCCGGTCACCAGCGACAGGTCCAGCGCCGAACTGCCCGCGACGACGACGCCGTCGGTCGCGACGCGCTCACCGGGCCGGACGACGAAGCGGTCGCCGACCCGCAGCCGCTCGACGGGCACCCGGCGCTCCCTACCGTCCGCGTCCCGGACGAGCACGTCCTTCGCGGCGAGCGAGGCCAGGGCCCGCAGCGCCGACCCCGTGCTGTGCCGCGCCCGCGCCTCCAGCAGCCTGCCGATCAGCACGAACAGGGGGACGCCCACGACCGCTTCGAGGTACACGTCCGCCGTGCCGCCCGCCATCGAGGGCACCAGCGTGAACGGCATCCGCATGTCCGGCCGCCCCGCGCCGCCGAAGAACAGGGCGTACGCGGACCAGGAGTAGGAGGCGAGCACGCCGAGCGAGACGAGCGTGTCCATGGTCGCGGCCGAGTGCCGCAGCCCGCGCAGCGCCCGCTCGTGGAAGGGCCACGCGCCCCACACGGCGACCGGCGTCGCGAGCACGAAGCACAGCCACTGCCAGTTGCGGAACTGCAGGCCTGGCGCCATGGACAGGACGAGTACGGGTACGGACAGCAGTGCCGTGATCAGCAGCCGGGTGAGCGCGCCGGCGGTCATCCCGGCGTCCTCGCCCTTGCCGTCCTCCGGTTCGGAACCGGCCTCCGGCTCGGGCAGTGCCGCGGTGAACCCGGCGCCTTCGACGACCGCCATCAGCTCGGCCGCGGTGACCCCGGCGGGGTGGGAGACGCGGGCCCGGCCCGTGGCCAGGTTGACGGTCGCGCTGACGCCGTCCACCCTGCCCAGCTTCTTCTCCACGCGCGCGACGCAGGCGGCGCAGGTCATGCCGCCGACGATCAGCTCGGTGGTCGCGGTCGCGGTAGCGGGTGTGGTCGTGGTTGCAGTCGTGCTCGTGCTCACCGTCCACCGCCCGTGCCGTGCATCCCGCCCATCCCGTTCATGCCGTCCATCCCGCCGCCGGAACCCGATCCGGAGCCGGAGCCGGAGCCACCGCCGGTGCGGTGTATCCCGGGAGCGGCCGGCCCGGCGGCCGTGCCGGCGGCGTACGCGACTCCGAAGAGGGCCGCCAGGAGCAGGACGAAACCGGCGAGGGCTCCGTACGGACTGAGGGGGTGACGACGAACGGTCATCCGGTCATCGTGGCACGCGGCGCGGTCCGTCCGGCCGCCCGCAACCGGCTCTCGGCGCGTGAGGATTGTCCCTTCTGTCCGCGGGAACCAGGTGCCCTCCGCGGCCGACTACCTGGAGATACGGAACCCGTAGGCGACAGGACACCCGTACGAACTTTCGCCGCACCGGCGGGAACTCACCCCGCCGCCCGTCCGACTTCTCAGGGGTCCACGACTTCGCGAGGAGCCCTTCACCGTGTCCCTGCCCGAGCCGCCCCGGCCGTCCGAGGCTTCCGAGCTGCCCGATCCCGTCCCCCTCTACGGGCCCGGGTACAAGCGGGACCCCTACCCGCTGTACGCGCGCATGCGGGAGGCCGGCCCGATCCACCGGGTCCTCTTCCCCAGCGGGGTCACCGCCTGGCTCGTCACCGGGCACGAGGCCGCCCAGAAGACCCTCGCCGACCCCCGGCTCGGCAAGAACCACGACCGCGGCAACGACCGCTGGCGCGAGCGCGCCTCGATCATGCCCGAGCCGCAGCACTCGCAGCTGCAGGTGCACCTGCTCCACCAGGACCCGCCCCAGCACACCACGATGCGGCGCCTGGTGACGGACGCCTTCGCGCCGCGGCGCGTCGAGGGGATGCGGGCCCGCTTCCAGGAGATGGCCGACGCGCTCGTCGACGCGATGCCGGCGGACGCGGCCACCGGCTCCACCGGCCCCGCCGAGCCCCTCGACCTCGTACGATGCTTCGCCGCCCGCTTCCCCTTCCAGGTCCTCGCCGAGGTCATCGGCCTGCCGCCGCACCTGGCCACCCGCTTCCGCCGCGAGTGGGGCAAGGTCGTGGCGCCCGTCGGCCCCGCGGACCCCGGGCGGCCCGCCTACGAGGCGCTGCTCCGCGAACTCCAGGGCTACATCGCCGAGGTCGTCGCCGACCGCCGCGGCGCGCCCGGCGAGGGGCTGCTGAGCCGGCTGGTCGCCGCCCGCGACGGCGGCGAACTGACCCAGGAGGAGCTGGACTCCATGATCTTCCAGCTGCTGGTGGCCGGCCAGGAACCCGTCACCAACCAGATCACCACCGCGATGGTGGCCCTCCTCCGCCGGCCCGACGCGCTCGCGCGGCTGCGGGCCGAACCGGAGCTCATGCCCGCCGCCGTCGAGGAACTCATGCGCCTCGACAGCGCCTTCGAGCTGACGACCTGGCGGTTCCTCGCCGAGGACGCGGACCTGCACGGCACGCGGGTGCCCGCCGGCGACTCCGTGATCGTCTCCCTGTGCGCCGCCAACCGCGACCCCGAGCGCTTCCCCGACCCCGACACCCTCGACCTGGACCGGGCCCAGGGCCCGCACCTCGCCTTCGGCCACGGCATCCACTTCTGCCCCGGTGCGGCCCTCGCCCGGATCGAACTCCAGGTGGCCCTCGGAACGTTGCTGGCCCGGCTGCCCGGCCTGCGGCTCGCCGTGCCCGAGGAGGAGCTGTCCTGGATCCCCGCCGTCCTCGGCCGCGGCACCGCCGAGCTGCCCGTCGCCTTCGACCGGCCCGTCTGCCCGCGCGGGCGGGGGTGAACGCGGTCATGTCCCAGGCCACCCTGACCCCTCCGGCGGCATCCGCTCACTCGGTCCCGGCACCCACGCCCGTAGAGGAGCACATCCTCCGCCTCCTCCTGCCGTACCACCGCACCACCGGGCCGGGGTCCGCGGACCCCGCCGACTTCCCGGAGCAGCTGCGCCAGATACGGCAGTTCACGGACGCCGGTGAGCCCGTCCTCTTCACCCTGCCCGGCTTCCCGTGCAAGTCCCCCAACCCCGCCAAGGTCCTCGGGCACCTGCCCGACGAGGGCGAACGCCTCTCGCTCGCCTTCCTCGACCGGCTCTGCGCGCGCATCGGCGAGACCTACGCGCCCGGTGCGCGGATACTGATCTGCTCCGACGGCCACATCTTCGGAGACCTCATCCACGTGCCCGACGAGCACATCGACGCCTACGGCGACGCACTGCGCGCCCTGATCGCCGGGGAAGGGCTCGGCCGGCTGGACACCTTCGACCTGCGCGACGTCCACGGGGACCTGGACCACGACACCAAGCGGCGGCTCGTGACGGAGGCCTACGCGCCGCCGGTCGACGCACTGCGGGCCCTGGTGCGCGGGGACGAGGAGACGGCACGGCTCTACCGCGGCATCACCCGCTTCCTCGTCGAGGACACCGCGGACTTCGCCGGCACGCGCTCGGCACTGCAGCGCGAGTGCCGGTCCCGCGCGTACGGCGTCATCGCGCGCAGCCGCGCCTGGGGCGACCTCATCGCCGACCGCCACCCGCGGTCCGTCCGCCTGTCCATCCACCCGCAGCGCCCGGGCGCGGAGAAGTTCGGCATCCGCCTGCTGGAGGCGGCGGACGCGTGGGCCACGCCGTGGCACACGGCGGTCCTGCGGGGGCGCGGGGGAGAGGCGCGCCTCGTGCACCGGGCGGAGGCGGAGCGGCTGGGGCGCCTGGTCCTCCGCGGGGGCCGCCCGAGCCACTTCGAGGAACGCCCGTGACCACTGCCGGGCGTCCGGCGAGTGCTCAGTCGGTCAGCACCCTCGCCACGGCCCGGAGCACGCGCCACAGCCAGCCCAGGGCTCCCAGCTCGATCGCGGTGTCCGCGGCGTCCACGGCCAGCTCGGCCCGTTCGCCGCGCCGGCACCGCCGGCACTGACCCCGCCGGAAGCGGCCGTTTCGGCCGCAGCTCCTGCACGTACCCCCGTGGTTCCACATGACCGTGATCATTCCACGGGCGTTCGCCGGGGCCGTCAGCGGAGAAACGCCAGCACCTGCTGTGACACCGTGTCATCGGTGAGCAGATCGTTGTGCTTGAGGCACCCGGCCGCCGGATGGTTGTCCGCGCCGTCGAGCGCCGTGCTCGACACGGGGGCGATCTGCTCGTCGCAGGACGACCACCAGGTCGCGTAGCGCGTGGGGCCGGGGGTCTCGTCGCCGGAGTTGAGACGGGACAGGACGTACGAGCCCGGTGTCATGTCCTTGCACCCTTGGTCCCACAGCGCGCACAAGTACGCCAGGCCGGTGCCGTGGTTGGGCCCGCCGAGCGAGACCCAGTGCGCGACCTTGCGCGTACCGCCGCCGAACGCGAGGTACCAGCGCGTGGGCAGGCCGCCCAGGCTGTGCGTGACGACGTCCGCCTGCACCGCCCCGGTCCGGGCCAGCACGCCGTCCACGTACGCGGCGAACTCCCCGGCGAGCGTCTCGTTCGACGACCGGCTCGTGTCGTACGACCAGGCGTGCAGCCGGTCCTGCGGATACCCGGCGGCGGCGAAGTCCGCCCGCATCCCGTCCCACACGCCGGGCCCGGCGTTGCGCCCGTGCACGAAGATCACGGGACGGGGCGGGGGTTCCGCCCGCGCGGGGGGCGGTGCCGAGCGGAAGGAGAGCGGCCACGACCGCCCACAGCAAGAGCACGGAAACCCGCCGCATCAGCACGCCTCCTGAGCAACCGGAACACGACCGGACCACCCGGCACTGTCCCACCGGCCCCTCACCGTGGGAAGCCGCCCGGCGCCACGACGGCGGCCGGGCACCGAGGGACACACGCCCGCCCCCCCGGGGCGATCACGCGGGCGACGCTCGCACATTACGCTGAGCCGGGCCGGGCCCTGCTGTTCACGGAGTTGTTCACGGAGTCGTCCACCGAGGAGTCACCGCACATGACCGTCCCGCTCGACCTCGCCTTCTTCCGTCGTTTTCTCGAGCGCGCCACGCGCGTGATCGTCGCGGAGTCGGCGTACCTCACCGAACTCGACGCCGCCATCGGCGACGCCGATCACGGCGCGAACCTCAAGCGCGGGTTCACCTCCGCCGCCGGGGCGGTGGCCGCGGAGCCGCCCGCCACGCCGGGGGCGCTGTTGACGGCCGTCGGGGTGCATCTGACGAACACCGTGGGCGGGGCGTCGGGGCCGTTGTACGGGACGGTGCTGCGGCGCATGGGGAAGGTGCTGGGCGAGGAAGCGGTGGTTGAACCCGAGGCGCTGGGGCGGGCGCTCGGGGCCGCCGTGGCGAGTGTGCGGCGGCTCGGGGACTCGGCGCCCGGGGACAAGACGATGGTCGACGCCCTGCAGCCGGCCGCCGACGCGTACGCCGCCGCACTGCCGCAGGGCGTCGTGGCCGCGCTGGACGCCGCCGCGCGGGCGGCCCGTGAGGGCGCCGAGGCGACGATCCCGCTGCAGGCCCGCCGGGGCCGGGCGAGCTATCTGGGCGAGCGCAGCATCGGTCACCAGGATCCGGGCGCGACGTCGTCCGCAATGCTGGTGACGGCGCTGTACGAGGCCACGGACCCGGAGCTGTGCGCGGTGCCGCCGGAGCGGGAGACCGCGGCCGCCGAGGCCCCGGCGCAGGCCGCGCCCGCGGGCCGGGTCGGCATCGTGCTGGTCTCGCACAGCCGCGAGGTCGCCGCCTCGACGGCCGAGCTCGCGAAGGCCCTGACGGGCACGGGCGACCCCGCCCCGGCGGCCCCGGCCGGCGGGCTGCCGGACGGTTCGGTCGGCACCAGTGCCGAGCTGGTGCGCCGGGCGGTCGGGGCCGCGGACCAGGGGCGGGGGGTGGCGGTCTTCTGCGACATGGGCAGCGCCGTCCTCACGGTCAAGGCGCTGCTCGCCGACGGCTTCGGCGGCTCCGACGTGCGGATCGCCGACGCCCCCTTCGTGGAGGGCGCGGTGGCCGCCCTGGTGACGGCCTCGGCCGGCGGCGACCTCGCGGCCGTGCTCGCCGCGGCGGACGACGCCCGCACCTACCGCAAACTCTGAGTCAAGAGGCGGCGGCATCCAGATCGTAGCGTTGGCCAGGGCGTATCACTCATGCCAGGGTGTAACGGCACAAATCCCCCCATGTGCCGTTCCCTATGTGCCGTCTCCCATGCATCGCCCCGTATGCATCGTCCCGGCGTGGAGGTCCCGCCACGGTGTCGTCGCGCAGACTCCCCTTCGCGCTGGTCCTGGCCTACCTGGGGGCCGTCGTCGCCGTCGACCTGATGACACCGTCGAACCTCCGGCTGGACGTCTACGCCGCCCTCGCCCCGATGACGGCCGCGGCGCTGTGCACGTACCGGCAGACGGTGTTCGTCGGCGTCCTCGACTTCTGCCTGATGGTGGCGCACCACGGCGTGGTGGGCGGCGAGGTGGCCGTCAACCGGGTCGGCTCGTTCGTCGGCAACGCCCTGATGGTCGGCGCGAGCATCGCCGTGGCCCGGCTGCGGCGCGACGCGGAGTCCCTGCTGGAGCGCGTGCGGGCCACCGGTGAGGCCGCGCAGCGGGCGCTGCTGCGACCGCTGCCGCTGCGCACGCACAGCGTGGTCGTCGACGGCTTCTACGTGTCCTCGCAGCGGGAGGCGCTCGTCGGCGGCGACCTGTACGAGGTGGTGGACACGCCGTACGGGACGCGCGTGCTCATCGGTGACGTACGGGGCAAGGGGCTCGGCACGCTGGGCGCGGGGGCGGCGGTGCTGACCGCCTTCCGCGAGGCGGCCTACCACCGGCGCGACCTGGAGGGCGGGGTGGTGGCCATGGAGGAGGGGCTGTACCGCTACCACCGGTCGGCGGAGTACCAGGCGCGGCTGCAGCCGGAGCGGCACGGCGGGCGACCGGAGGACGCGCGGATGCGGGCGGCGGAGGAGTTCGTGACGGCGCTGGTCTTCGGCACGGAGGAGGGCCCGGGCGACCCCGGTGTGAACGGGCACGTGCCGGTGGTGTTCGTGGACTGCGGGCACCTCGCGCCGTACCTGATCGGTGCGGACGGCGGGGTGCGCGAGCTGGAACCGGCCGACGCGGGGCTGCCCTTGGGCCTCGGCGACCTGGCCGCCGCGCCGCGGACGGCGCAGCGCGTCGCCCTGCCGCCCGGCTGCCGGGTGCTGGCCTGCACCGACGGGGTGACCGAGGCCCGGTCGCCGGGCGGCGGCTTCTATCCGCTGGCGGAGCGGCTCGACGCGTGGGCAGCCCTGCCCACCCCGCAGCTGCTGGGGCGGCTGCGCGCGGACCTCGACGCGCACACGGGCGGGCGGCTGCAGGACGACGTGGCGGTGCTGGTGATGGAGCGGGCGGCGGAGTACCCCGGGACGGACCCGTAGGGGCCCGTCCCGCTCGTCCGTCAGCGGCTGAACAGCTCGAACGACACCCCCGGCCGCCCCCCGAACCGCTCCGCGACGCCCCGCATGCTGCCCTCCAGGAACGTGCGGCAGTACGTCTCCGGGTCGTCCTTCGTCAGCGCCTCGATGTAGGTGCGGTGGCAAAGGAGCGAGGCGACGGCCCGCTCCAGGCCGCTGCTCGCGTCGACGGCGTGGGTGGGCTGCGGGGAGCCGGCCACCGCCACGTAGCGCACGCCGTCCCAGGGCACGAGGCCCTCCTCGGCGAGCTCGGGGAAGATCCAGCGGTTGCCGGCGTCGGCGACGGCGTCGAGGACGGCCCGGCCGACGTTGCGGTGGTCGGGGGTGTTCCAGTACGTGCCGCCCCAGGTGTCGTGGTGGTTGAGCGTCAGGACGAGCTCGGGGCGGTGGCGGCGGATGGCGGCGGCGAAGTCGCGGCGCAGGGCCGTGCCGTACTCGATGACGCCGTCGGGGTGGCCGAGGAACTCCACGGTCGTCACCCCCACGGCGGCGGCGCTCGCCCGCTGCTCGCGCTCGCGCAGCGGGCCGGCCTCGGCGGGCGAGAGGGTGTCGATTCCGGCCTCGCCGAGGCTGGCCAGCAGATAGACGCACTCGCGGCCGTCGTCCAGCCAGCCGGCGATGGCGGCGGAGGCGCCGTATTCGAGGTCGTCGGGGTGGGCGACGATCGCGAGGGCGCGCCGCCAGTCGGTGGGCATCTCCTTGAGCTGACCGGCGGGCCGCACGGCCCCGGGCGCGGCCTCCGCCGTTCCCTGCGCCGTACCTTCCGTCCCCGCCGTGGCCGTCGCACCCGTCACGTCCGTCGCATCCGCCATCACGGTCTCCCTCAGCCTGTCGGATCCGCCCCGGGGCGCGCCGCGCGCCGTCGGCAGGGCGTTCGACGAAGCGTACGTCGCAGTTCTTCGCGACACGCGGGAACCCGGCGCTCCCGTGGTCCGACTACCTGATCCGGGACCGCACCGGCGGGCCCGTGGCGAAACCGAAATTCCTGGAGTTGTCTGATGCGCCCTCGTGCGTGGTGCGGTGTTCTGGCCGCTGTGGCCCTGTCGGCGACGGCCTGCGGTGGCGGCGGTGGCGGTGAGGCGAAGAAGACCGACGACGCCGGGGCCGGCGCGCGGTCCGGCTTCCCGGTGACCGTCACGGACTGCATGGGCGCGAAGACCACCTTCGACGCCGCGCCGAAGAAGATCGTCACCAGCAACGCCGCGGGCCTGGAGCTGCTCATGTGGCTGGGCGCGGGTGACAAGGCGGCCGGCACGGGCTTCCCGCCCGGCAACGGCGCCATGCCGGGCCGGTATGCGGACCGGGCCGCGAAGGTGCCGGTGCTGGGGAAGACGGCGATCCCCAAGGAGAAGCTGCTCGGCTCGGGCGCGGACCTCTACGTCGACGCGTTCTCGTCCATGAAGAACATGGGCAAGATGGGCGACGCGCCGACGGCGGAGGAGTTCAAGGCCGCCGGCATCAAGCACGTCTTTTTGAAGTCGACGGCCTGCGCGGCGATGAGCAAGACCCCGCGCACGGACCTCTCGGGCGTCGAGGCCGACATCGAGGAGCTCGGCAAGGTCACCGGCACTTCCGCGCGCGCCGCCGAACTGGTGCAGGAGATGCGGAAGAAGACGGGCGCGGTGCGCGACGCCCTCAAGGACGTCCCCGCGGACAAGCGGCCCTCGTACTTCTTCTTCGACTACGACGCGGGCACCAAGCAGCCGATGGCCGTGTGCAACCGGCAGGTCGCCAACGCCGTGATCGGCATGGCCGGCGGCCGCAACGTCTTCGACGGCTGCGACGGCGACTTCAAGCCCGTGGGCTGGGAGGACGTCGTCGCCAAGAACCCGGACTGGATCCAGCTCGGCGTCCGCAACCGCGGCAGCGAGGAGGCCAACGCCAAGGCCTTCGACGAGGCCGCGGAGTTCCTGAAGAACTTCCCCGCCACCAAGGACCTCACCGCCGTCAAGGAGGGGCGCTTCCTGCGCATCGGCTCCGAGCGGACCACGATCGGGGGCGTGCGCAGCGCGGACACCGTCCGTGAGATCGCGCACACGCTGTACCCGGACCGGGTCAAGTAGGTGGGCCCGGTGGGGGCGCCCGCCGCGGTCGCCGCGGACCGGGCGGAGGAGCGCGAGCCCGGGGCGCGGGCGCCCTGGGTGGCGGCCGTGCTGGGGCTGGCCCTGCTGACCGGGCTGACGGCCTCGGTGTGCCTGGGCTCCTCGGACGTGCCGCTCGCCGACGTGTGGTCCTCGGTGGTGCGCGGGATCAGCGGCCGGGATCCGGTGCCCGGCACGCAGGACCTGATCGTGTGGCGGCTGCGGGTGCCGCGGGCGCTGCTGGCGGCCGTGGTGGGCGCGGGCCTGGGCCTGGTGGGCACCGCCGTCCAGGCCCTGGTCCGCAATCCGCTCGCGGACCCGTACCTGCTGGGCATCTCCAGCGGAGCCTCGCTCGGCGCGGTCTCGGCGATCGTGCTGGGGGCGGGCGCGGGCGGCCTGCTGGGGCTCGGGCTCTCGGCGGCCGCGTTCGCCGGCGCGCTCGCGTCGTTCGCGCTGGTGTGGGCGATGGCGCGGCGCGGGGGCGGGTTCTCGCCGCTGCGGCTGGTGCTGGCGGGCGTCGGCATCGGCCAGTTCCTGTCCGGCTTCACGCACTACCTGGTGCTGCAGGCCGGCGACGACCAGCAGACCCACGGCGTGCTGTTCTGGCTGATGGGCTCCCTCGGCGGCGCCCAGTGGGCCACGCTCGGCGTGCCCGCCGCGGCCGTGGCGCTCGGCCTCGCCGCGCTCCTCGCCCGGGCCCGGGCGCTCGACGCAGTGCTGATGGGCGACGAGACCGCGGCGGGGCTGGGCGTGGACGTGACGCGGCTGCGGCGCGAGCTGTTCGTGGTGACGAGCGTGCTCACCGGAGTGCTGGTGTCCGTCTCGGGCGCGATCGGCTTCGTGGGGCTGATGGTGCCGCACGTGTGCCGGATGGTCGTGGGCGGCGCGCACCGCGTCCTGCTGCCGGTGGCCGCGCTGTTCGGCGCGGTCCTGCTGGTCGTGGTCGACCTGGTGGCCCGTACGGCCCTGCCGGACCAGGAGCTGCCGGTGGGCGTGGTCACGGCGCTGGTCGGTGCGCCGACGCTGCTGTACCTGCTGGACCGGCGCCTGGTGGAGAGAGGCTGAGAGGGGCTAGGGGATGGGCGGAATGAGGATCGCGATCGAGGACCTGGAGGTGTCCCTGTCCGGGCGGACGGTCGTCTCCGGGGTGCACCTGGTCGCGGAGGAGGGCGAGATCGCCGGGCTGGTCGGGCCGAACGGCAGCGGCAAGTCGACGGTCCTGCGCACCGTCTACCGCTATCTGCGGCCGCATGCGGGCCGGGTGCTGGTCGGCGGTACGGACATCACGTCGCTGACCCCCGCCGAGTCGGCCCGGCGGGTGGCCGCGCTCCCGCAGGAGCGCGGCAGCGACTTCGAACTCTCGGTCCGGGCGGTGGTGGCCATGGGCCGCACCCCGTACAAGCGGGCGTTCGCGGGCGAGGACCGCGCCGACGCGGAGATCGTGGCGGCGGCGCTGGCGGGGGTCGGGCTCGCCGGGGCGGAGAAGCGGCGCTTCTCGGCGCTGTCGGGCGGCGAGCGCCAGCGGGTGCTGCTGGCGCGGGCGCTGGCCCAGGACCCGCAGGTGCTGGTCCTGGACGAGCCGACGAACCACCTGGACGTCCTGCACCAGGTCGAACTCCTGGCCCTGCTGCGCGCGCAGCGCCGCACGACGCTGCTGTCCCTGCACGACCTGAACGCGGCGGCGTCGCTGTGCGACCGCCTCCACGTCCTGCACGAGGGCGCGCTCGTGGCCTCGGGCCCGCCGCGGGAGGTGCTGACCCCGGAGCTGCTGTCCGAGGTCTTCGGCGTCCGGGCGGCGGTCGTCGACCACCCGCTGACGGGCGATCCCCTGATCGCCTTCGACCACCGCACGCCCGGTCGCCTCCGGCGGGGTGCGGAGGACGAGGAGGGCAGGGGCAGGGCGGACCTCCCGCTCGGCACCGGCGCTCTTTCCGGAAGGGGCTGATCACCGCTCCGGCGGCGGGACTTCCGCCCGACAGCGCCGGCCTTGCGTGCCGGCGGCCGGAGCCGATCAGCGCTCCGGCGGGGGGCGCCGCATGGTGGTCGTCCCCCGCCGGAGGCGCCCGGCGTCAGCCGATCGACCTGATCAGCTCGCCGTCCGCCGTATCGCCGCTCAGCTCCCAGAAGAACGTGCCGCCGAGCCCCTGACGGTTCTTGTACGCCGTTTTCCCGGCGATCGTCGACGGGGTGTCGTAGCTCCACCAGTCGCTGCCGCACTTGGCGTAGGCCGTGCCCGCCACCGTGCCGTTGGCCGGGCACTTGGCCTTCAGGACCTTGTAGTCCTCGAAGCCCGCCTCATAGGTGCCCTTCGCGGGGCCGGTGGCCGTGCCGCCGGGGGCCGACCGGGTCACGCCGGTCCAGCCGCGGCCGTAGAAGCCGATGCCGAGCAGGAGCTTGGAGGAGGGGATGCCGAGGGACTTGAGCTTGGTGATCGTGGCATCCGTGGTGAAGCCGGGCTTCGGGATGCCGCTGTAGGAGGTGAGGGGGGAGTGCGGGGCCGTGGGGCCCTTGGCGTCCCAGGCGCCGAAGAAGTCGTACGTCATGGGGTTGTACCAGTCGACGTAGCGGGCGGCGCCCGCGTAGTCGACGGCGTCGATCTTGCCGCCGTCCGAGGCGTCGGCGGTGATGGCGGCCGTGATGAGGTTGCGCGTGCCGAACTTGTCGCGCAGCGCGGCCATCAGCTTCACGAACCCCTCGCGTCCGCTCGTGTCACAGGTGAGGCCGCAGGCGTTGGGGTACTCCCAGTCGATGTCGATGCCGTCGAAGACGTCGGCCCAGCGCGGGTCCTTGACGAGGCCGTAACAGGACTCGGCGAAGGCGGCCGGGTTGCGGGCGGCCTCGCCGAAGCCGCCCGACCAGGTCCAGCCGCCGAAGGACCAGACCACTTTGAGGCCCGGGTGCAGCTTCTTGAGCTTGCGGAGCTGGTTGAAGTTGCCGCGCAGGGCGCCGTCGTCCCAGGTGTCGGCCTTGCCGTCGACGCTGCCGGCGGCGTCGTACGCCTTGTCGTAGTCGGCCCAGGAGTCGCCGATGGCGCACTTGCCGCCCGCGACGTTGCCGAAGGCGTAGTTGATGTGGGTGAGCCGGTCGGCCGAGCCGGACGTCTCGATGTTCTTGACGTGGTAATTGCGCTCGTAGACGCCCCAGTTGGTGAAGTAGCCGACGACCTTGCGGCCTGCGGCGGTGTCGTCGGCTCCGGCGGCCGGGGGTGCGGCGGGGGAGGCGTTCGCCGGACCGGTGAGGAGCGTCGTGGTGATCAGGGCCCCGGCGGCGGCGAAGGCGGCCAGGAGGGTACGCGGTCGTGCGGGCATCGGTTCTCCTCGGTGGGGGTGGGGAGAGCTGCTCTGCGGGGGTGACCTGGGCATGAACTGACATGGACGCGCTAAGCGTGTCCAGGACCATAGAAGGTCTGGACCAGTGCGGTCAATGGTTTGGACCATCCCCGTTCACGACTCCGTCACAAGCCCGTTGTGCCTGGTGCGCGACTTGTCAACCCGTGACGTCGGCCCGCCGATCGGGCATACTCCAAGCCGCCACAGCCGCAGGTCATCCGGTGCCGCGACCCGGCACGGGATCATCGGCTGGGCATCACCGGCGACGGCGCCACACCCTTGCGCGCCCTACGCCGCAGCGCCCGACAGGGAGGAGAGCGCCGCCATGACCGACCACGGCCCGCAGCCGGTGGAACGACAGCTGCCCACCGAGGAGGCCCGCGACCTGCTCGCGCTCGTACGCGACCTGGTGCAGCGGGAGATCGAACCCACCGCGGCCGAGGACGAGGAAGCCGGGCGCTTCCCCCGCGAGGTCTTCCGGCTGCTGTCCGCCTCCGGCCTGCTCGCGCTGCCCTACGCCGAGGAGTTCGGCGGCGGGGACCAGCCCTACGAGGTCTACCTCCAGGTCCTGGAGGAGCTCGCGGCCGCCCGCCTCACCGTGGGCCTCGGCGTCAGCGTGCACACCCTCGCCTGCCACGCGCTCGCCGGCTACGGCACCAAGGAGCAGCAGGCCGAGCACCTGCCCGGCATGCTCGGCGGCGGCCTCCTCGGCGCGTACTGCCTCTCCGAGCCCTCCTCCGGCTCCGACGCCGCCTCGCTGCGCACCCGTGCCACCCGCGACGGCGACACCTGGACCATCGAGGGCACCAAGGCCTGGATCACCCACGGCGGCATCGCGGACTTCTACACCGTGCTGGCCCGTACGGGAGGCGAGGGCGCCCACGGCATCACCGCCTTCCTCGTCCCCGGCGACGCCCCCGGCCTGTCCGCCGCGGCGCCCGAGCGCAAGATGGGCATGAAGGGCTCGCCGACGGCCCAACTGCACTTCGACGGCGTGCGGGTGCCGGACGCCCGCCGCATCGGCGAGGAGGGGCAGGGCTTCGCGATCGCCCTGTCCGCGCTGGACTCCGGGCGCCTCGGCATCGCCGCCTGCGCGATCGGCGTCGCCCAGGCCGCGCTGGACGAGGCGCTCGCCTTCACCGCCGGGCGGCGGCAGTTCGGCCGGCCGGTCGCCGACTTCCAGGGCCTGCGCTTCATGCTCGCGGACATGGCCACCCAGATCGAGGCCGGCCGCGCGCTCTACCTCGCCGCGGCCCGGCTGCGCGACGCGGGCCTGCCGTTCTCCCGGCAGGCGGCGATGGCCAAGCTCTTCTGCACCGACGCCGCGATGCGCGTGACCGTCGACGCCGTGCAGCTGCTGGGCGGCTACGGCTACACGGCGGACTTCCCGGCCGAGCGCTACATGCGCGAGGCCAAGGTCCTGCAGATCGTCGAGGGCACCAACCAGATCCAGCGCATGGTGATCGCCCGTCACCTGGCCGGCCCCGAGAGCCGCTGAGCACCGGCACGGCGGACGGGCCCGCACGGCCCGCCCGCCGGCGACGCTCCCGCGTCAGGACGGCCGGCGCATCTCCGGAACGCGGACCGGGCGCGAGCCGGGACCCCCGATGTGGGAGAACGGCTGCGTCCGCCAGTCCAGGCTCTCCGGCAGCGTGAGCATCAGCGCGGCGTCGAACTCCAGGCCGTCCGGCGACTCGTCCGCCGCGGCCGCGTCCTCCATGGCGCGGCCCGAGCCGGGGCACACCGTGAGCCCGAAGGGATTCCACGGCGAGGGGCACAGCGCGTGCTCGGGGAGCACGTCCTCGTCGGGGAGCAGCGCGATCGGGCGCGCGCAGTCCGGGCACGTCACCCGGAACATCGTGGTGGTGTCGACCTCATAGGGCTCGTACGGGCTGCCGTCGCCTTCGTTCAGGCGTTCCAGGCTGGGCATAGTCTTTCTCCCCCTCGGATTGGCCGGCCAGGCGTCTCGGCCTCGGCCACAGCAAGCACTTCCCGCGTCACGAGCCGGGTAATCTCCGCATCACGGAGGACACGGGTGCATATCTGTGTTGTTCGTCACATGCCTTTGTGCGTGGTCATGCGCCCCCGTGGAGCCGTCGACTGTGCCGCTCCGGCCCGGACCCAGTAGGTTGATCCGCGTGGAGGAGCTGGACAGAGAAATCGTGGAACTGCTCGTCAAGGACGGGCGGATGAGCTACACCGACCTGGGGAAGGCCACCGGCCTGTCCACCTCGGCGGTGCACCAGCGCGTGCGCCGGCTCGAACAGCGGGGCGTCATCCGCGGCTACGCGGCCGTCGTCGACCCCGAGGCGGTCGGGCTGCCGCTCACCGCGTTCATCTCGGTGAAGCCGTTCGACCCCAGCGCTCCCGACGACATCGCCGACCGGCTCGCCGAGATCCCCGAGATCGAGGCGTGTCACAGCGTCGCCGGCGACGAGAACTACATCCTCAAGGTGCGGGTGGCCACGCCGCTGGAGCTGGAGCACCTGCTGGCGCGGATCCGGTCGCTGGCGGGGGTGTCCACGCGGACGACGATCGTGCTGTCGACGCCGTACGAGGCGCGGCCGCCGAGGGTCGGCTGACCGCCCGGTGACGGGCCCGTCCGGCCACTGCGGACCGGGGTCCGGGGCGGAGCCCCGGGTGGGAGAGACTGATCCCCATGACCGAGCCCCACGCATCCCAGGACAAGCCGCGCACCGTACTGCTGCGCAACGGCGACGTGCACAGCCCCGCCGACCCGTTCGCCACGGCCATGGTCGTCGAGCGCGGCGCCGTCGCCTGGGTCGGCTCCGAAGGGGCCGCGGACTCCTTCGCGGAAGGAGTGGACGAGGTCGTGGACCTCGGCGGTGCCCTCGTCACCCCCGCGTTCACGGACGCACACGTGCACACCACCGCCACCGGCCTCGCGCTCACCGGCCTCGACCTCACCGGCTCCCGCTCCCTGGCCGAGGCCCTCGACCGGATCC
The DNA here is from genome assembly GCF_049725035.1 of Streptomyces sp. XH2. Taxonomy (NCBI): domain Bacteria; kingdom Bacillati; phylum Actinomycetota; class Actinomycetes; order Kitasatosporales; family Streptomycetaceae; genus Streptomyces; species Streptomyces sp. XH2. The sequence goes on from NZ_JBMMMZ010000017.1 coordinate 199,543, forward strand.
GGGCGCACGCCGCCGCGCGCCCCGCCGAGGGCGTCCTCCTCGGCCACGGCTGGGACGCCAGCGCGTGGCCCGAGCAGCGCCCGCCGTCCCGCCGCGAGCTGGACGAGGCCACCGGCGGCCGGCCGCTGTACCTCACCCGGTCCGACGTCCACTCGGCCGTCGTCACCACGGCCCTGCTCGACCTCGTGCCGGGCCTCGCCGGCCTGGCCGGATACGACGCCGAGGCGCCTCTGACGGGCGACGCCCACCACGCCGTGCGCGCCGCCGCGCACGCCGGCACCACCCCCGCCCAGCGCGCCGCGGCCCAGACGGCCGCGCTCGACCGCGCCGTCTCGCTCGGCATCGGCTCCGTGCACGAGTGCGCCGGCCCGCAGATCTCCGGCACCGAGGACTTCACCGGGCTGCTGCGCCTCGCCGCCGGCCGCCCGGGCCCGCGCGTCGTCGGCTACTGGGCGGAGGCCGTCGCATCCGCGAACGACGCGGAGCGCATCCGCGAGCTCGGTGCGACGGGCGCCGCCGGCGACCTCTTCGTGGACGGCTCCCTCGGCTCGCACACCGCGTGCCTCCACGAGCCGTACGCCGACCTGCCCGGCAGCACCGGCACCGCCCACCTCGACGCCGCCGCCGTCGCCGCCCACGTCGCCGCGTGCACCGAGGCGGGCATCCAGGCCGGCTTCCACGCCATCGGCGACGCCGCGCTGACCGCCGTCGTGGAGGGCGTCCGCGCCGCGGCCGACAAGCTGGGCCTGGCCCGCGTCCGCGCGGCCCGGCACCGCGTCGAGCACGCCGAGATGCTCACCCCCGAGCACATCGCGGCCTTCGCCGAATTCGCCCTCACCGCCTCCGTGCAGCCGGCCTTCGACGCCACCTGGGGCGGCGACACGGCCATGTACGCCCGGCGCCTCGGCGTCGAGCGGGCCCGCACCCTCAACCCGTACGCGGCCCTGCTGCGCGCCGGCGTCCCGCTCGCCCTCGGCTCCGACAGCCCGGTCACCCCGCTCGACCCGTGGGGCACCGTCCGCGCCGCCGCCTTCCACCGCACCCCCGAGCACCGGATCTCGGTCCGGGCCGCGTTCACCGCGCACACGCGCGGCGGCTGGCGGGCCACCGGCCGCGACGACGCCGGCGTCCTCGTGCCCGGCGCACCCGCCGACTACGCGGTCTGGCGGGCCGGCGACCTCGTCGTGCAGGTGCCGGACGAGCGCGTGGCGAGCTGGTCCACGGACCCGCGCTCGGGCACCCCGGGCCTGCCCGACCTGACCCCCGGCACCGGGCTCCCGGTCTGCCTGCGCACCGTCGTGGGCGGGCACACCGTCTACGAGCGTCCGAACGAGTGACTCCGCGCGCGGTGCGTACCGCCGAACGATGACAGGTCGGCCTGTCGCCGCCCGTGATCACTCGCCGTACTGACCTGCTGATTTAGTGCATGTCCCCAGGTCACAGAGGTGTTGACAGGGTCCGGGCGGCGGCCGGTAGGTTCTGCGGAGTCCACCACAGGACGTCCGGCCGGTGCACTTCCACACAGTCGTCGAACGCCGCTGGGCCATGGGGCGGTGCGCCGGGGAGCGGCCACCGCCACTGGCAGCCAGGTTCCAGCGCACGGGGGCAGGGAGGTGCCGCCGGGCCGGCAGGTGCGACCCGGGTGGGGCCCGGACGTTCAGTAGACAACGGCTCTCGGTCGACCCGCAGCCAGCGGGTCCCAGGTCGGCCCGAAGGACGCCGGGCCCCCACTCGCCCCACCCCCGCTCCCGGCCTTCCTCCGCCCCTGCGCGCGCACCCAGGGCGGGCACGGTGCCCCGAGCGATGTACCGTCGGGCTCACCACCGCAAGACAGCAGGAAGGCTCGCCCGTGCCCCCGGGTCCCGAAACCACCGCCGGAGCCGACGCGGCATCCGCCCCCGGCGACGAGCGCTCCCCGGCCGCCCCGGAGGAGACCGCACCCGTCGCGGGGGAGACCGCCGCGGGGGAGACGCCCGCGGAGGAGACCGCGCCCGCCCCGCGGGCGCGCCCCCGCCGGGCCGTGCGCCTCGCCCGGCTCGCGCGCCGCGAGGCGGCCCGCACCGGGATCGCCGCGCTCTCCGGCATCGCGTTCGCCCTGTCCTTCCCGCCCTACGACGTGTGGCCGCTGTCGGTCGTGGCCGTCGCCGCGCTGGCCCTGCTGACCCGCGGGCGCACCGCCCGGCAGGCCGCCTGGACCGGCTTCGCCTTCGCCCTCCCCTTCTTCTTCGTGCTGCTGCGCTGGCTGCACGTCGTCGGCTACGACGCCGTGACCGGCCTGTCGCTCGCGGAGGCGCTGTTCGTCGCCGCCCTCGGCGCTGCCCTCGCCCTCGTCTCCCGGCTGCCCGCGTGGCCGCTGTGGGGCGCCTGCCTGTGGGTCGCGCAGGAGCTGGCCCGCGACCGGCTGCCGCTGGGCGGCTTCCCCTGGGGCCGGCTCGCCTTCGCCAACACCGGCTCGCCGTTCACCCCGCTCGCCGCCCTCGGCGGCGCCCCGCTGGTGAGCTTCGCCGTCGCCCTCACCGGCGGCCTCCTCGCGTACGCCGTCACCGTCGCCCCGAAGCTGCGCACGGCCTCGGGTACGGGCCGGTTCCGGGCGGTCCTGCCGGGCGTCGAGGCGCTGGCCCTCGCCGTCGCCGTGCTGCTCGCGGGCCACGCGGTGCCCGTGCCGGTCAAGGCCCGCGACGAGGTCAAGGTGGCGCTCGTCCAGGGCAACGTCCAGCACGCCGGCATGGACTTCCTCGGCCGCCCGATGATGATCCTCGACAACCACGTCGAGGCCACCCTGCAGCTGGCCCGGGACGTCAAGGCCGGCCGCGTGCCGAAGCCGGACCTCGTCATCTGGCCGGAGAACTCCTCCGACCTCGACCCCTTCCAGTACCCGCAGGCCTACGACCGCATCGAGGAGGCGGTCAAGGCGGTGGGCGTGCCCGTCCTCGTCGGCGCCCTGGTGGACCACCCGGGCCGGAGCGGCTACATCGACAACAAGGGCATCGTCTGGGACCCGAAGACCGGCCCCGGCGCCTCCTACGCCAAGCAGCACCCCGTGCCGTTCGGTGAGTACGTGCCCTTCCGCAGCGCCCTGAGCAAGGTCATCACCCGCCTCCAGCGCGTCCAGCGCGACTTCTACCCCGGCGACCACACCGGAGTGATGCAGATCGGTCCGGCGAGGCTCGGCGACGTCATCTGCTTCGAGGTCGCCTACGACGAGATCGTCCGCGACACCGTCAAGGCCGGTGCCCGTGCCCTCGTCGTCCAGACCAACAACGCCACCTACGGCCGCACCGGCCAGCCCGAGCAGCAGCTGGCCATGTCCCGGCTGCGGGCCGTCGAGCACGGCCGCGCCGTCGTCACCGTCGCCACCAGCGGCATCAGCGCCGTCGTCGCCCCGGACGGCGCGGTGCAGCAGCGGAGCGAGGAATTCACCCGCGACGTGATCAGCGCCACCCTCCCCCTGCGGGACGGGACGACCGTGGCCGACCGCGTGGGTGCGGCGCCCGAATGGGCGCTCGCTATGGTGGGCCTTCTGTCCTGTGCGGCCGCACTCCTGATCGGCCGTCGGGGACGGACGGACGAGCCGGAAAAGAGAGGCCAGCAGTGAACGACGGTGGGCAGCGGAGATTCGGTCCGCTCGGCACGACCTTGGTGATCATCCCGACCTACAACGAGGCGGAGAACATCAAGAGCATCGTCGGCCGGGTGCGGTCGGCCGTGCCGGAGGCGCACGTCCTCGTCGCCGACGACAACAGCCCCGACGGCACCGGCAAGCTCGCCGACGAGCTCGCGGGCGAGGACGACCACGTCAAGGTCCTGCACCGCAAGGGCAAGGAGGGGCTCGGCGCCGCCTACCTCGCGGGCTTCCGCTGGGGCCTCGACCACGGCTACGGCGTGCTCGTCGAGATGGACGCCGACGGCTCCCACCAGCCCGAGGAGCTGCCCCGCCTGCTCACCGCCCTCAAGGGCGCCGACCTGGTGCTCGGCTCCCGCTGGGTGCCCGGCGGCCGGGTCGTGAACTGGCCGAAGTCGCGCGAGTTCCTCTCCCGCGGCGGCTCCACGTACTCCCGGCTGCTCCTCGACGTGCCGATCCGCGACGTCACCGGCGGCTTCCGGGCCTTCCGCCGGGAGACCCTGGAGGGCCTCGGCATGGACGACGTGGCCTCCCAGGGCTACTGCTTCCAGGTCGACCTGGCCTGGCGCGCCGTCAAGGCCGGCTTCCACGTCGTGGAGGTGCCCATCACCTTCGTCGAGCGCGAGCTCGGCGACAGCAAGATGAGCCGCGACATCGTCGCCGAGGCACTGTGGCGGGTCACCTCCTGGGGCGTCGGCTCCCGGGTCGGCAAGGCGCTCGGCCGCAAGTAGCCCGCCTGCGGCGTAAGCGGGTCATAAGCGCGGCCCCCGGCTTCCGCTGCAGGCCAGGCACACTTGAGGCATGACGTTCGGAGCACAGCAGACGATGAACGGCCGCCCGCCGCAGCGGCGGCGCGCCCGCAGGCTCATCCCCCTGGGAGTGGCCCTCTGGGCCGTCCTGGAGATCTGGCTGCTCACGCTGGTGGCCGGTGCCGCCGGCGGCCTGACCGTCTTCGCCCTGCTGGCCGGTGGCGTCGTCCTCGGCTCCTACGTGATCAAGCGGGCCGGGCGGCGGGCCTGGAAGCGGCTCACGGTCTCCCTGCAGCCCGGCGCCGCGACCGCCGGGCCCGGCCAGGAGACCGGCGGCAACGCCCTCACGATGCTCGGGGGCCTGCTGATCATCCTGCCCGGGCTGCTCTCCGACGCGGCCGGCCTGCTCTGCCTCTTCCCGCCCACCCGCGCCCTGCTGCGCAAGGCGGGGGAGCGGTGGCTGGGCCGGCCGGCGGCGCCCGGCACGCTCGGGGACGCCTTCCGGCAGGCCCGCAGCGCCGACCTGGGCGGCATGGGCATGGGCGGCCCGGCCGGACCGGGCGGGCCCGGCGGCAAGGTGGTCCAGGGCGAGGTCATCCGTGACGACGAGCCGCCCGCCCCGCGCCCGGGCGGCCCGCAGCTGCCGCGCTGAGAGACGCGCAAAAGGGCCCGGGCCACTGCTTCGGCAGTGGCCCGGGCCCTGTGGGTACTGCGTGGTGCCCGCTCAGGCGGACTTGCGGGTGTCCCGCGGATGAACGGCAATGTTCATGGCGCCGGAACGAAGGACCGCCAGCCGCTCGGCCAGCACCTCCTCCAGCTCCTCGCGGGTACGCCGCTCCATGAGCATGTCCCAGTGCGTACGCGCAGGCTTGCCCTTCTTCTCCTCAGGACCGTCGCCGTCCACCAGGAGTGCAACGGCGCCGCACGCCTTGCACTCCCACTCCGGCGGAATCTCCGCCTCTACCGAGAACGGCATCTCGAATCGATGGCCGTTCGGGCATGCGTACTCCACCGCCTGGCGCGGGGCCAGATCGATGCCGCGGTCGGTCTCGTAGCTGGTAACCACAAGTCGCGTGCCGCGGAGAGCTCGCTCACTCATGAATCGTGCCTCCCGGGCTTAGTCGCCCACAGGACAGGTGTCGCTGTCGTCGTCATCCGGTCAACGTCCGGTCGGCGGTGAAGATTCCCGTTGAGGGACATGCGTCGCCCGTCGTGCCGCCCCTTGTTGTACCCACCAACGCCCGTTTTGTCACATCTGGCAACGGATGTCACCCTGCGTTTCTGTCGCTTTAGCGTGCAGTAACGGTTCGTTCGGTGGGTCGAAGGCGTACACTACCGGGCCGCTTCGGTCTGGCCTAAACCAGGTCCGGAACTTTCTCCCCGGCCGGGACCGCGGGAGCCGGAGCAGTCCGCTCCGGAAGGGCGAACCGTCGCAGGAAGAACTGCGACAGCGGGCCGATCGCCAGGGCGTAGAAGACGGTGCCCGCGCCCACCGAGCCGCCCAGCGCGAACCCCGTCGCCAGCACGACCACCTCGATGCACGTCCGCACCAGCCGCACCGAGCGGCCCGTGCGCCGGTGCAGCCCCGTCATCAGCCCGTCCCGCGGGCCCGGGCCGAACCGCGCCGAGATGTACAGCCCCGTCGCCACCGCGCACAGCACCACCGAGAAGCCCAGCAGCGGAATCCGCAGCCACAGCGACCGCGGATCGGGCACCACGCTCAGCGTCGCATCCATCGCCAGGCCGATGACCAGCACGTTCGAGACCGTCCCCAGGCCCGGCCGCTGCCGCAGCGGGATCCAGAGCAGCAGGACGAGCGCGCCGATCGCGATCGACGCCGCGCCGATCGAGATGCCCGTGTGGCGCGCGACGCCCTGGTTCAGCACGTCCCACGGCGCGAGCCCCAGCCCCGCCCGCAGCTGCAGCGCGCCGCTCACCCCGTACAGCGCGAGCCCGACGTAGAGCTGCAGCAGCCGGCGGGTGAGGGATGCCCCTCCCGACGGTCCCCCTGATGCGGACAACGGTTCCTCCTGACGGTCGGCGCGGCCCCGAAAGCACGCGCACAGCACACTGAGCGGCCACCCGCAGTGGTGCAAGTGGCCTGCCGCATGTCAGTCTGGAGAACAGGTGGACGGAAGATCCATGGCCAATCCCCGAAAGGTGGACCGATTCAGATGAGTCATTGGACCTCGTCGGTGGGTGCGCAGAAGCTCGCGCGCCTCCTCGGCTCGCAGCGGGACCGCGAGGCGCAGGGCGTCCGCGGCACGGTCACGCCCCTCGGCGGCCGCCGCGCCCCCGCCTACCGCTCGCTCGCCGACGGCATACGGCTCCTCGTCCTCGAAGGGCGCGTGCCCGTCGCCGCCCGGCTGCCCGCCGAGCGGGAGCTCGCCGCGGCCCTCTCCGTCAGCCGCACCACCGTCGCCGCCGCCTACGAGGCCCTGCGCAGCGAGGGCTTCCTCGAATCCCGGCGCGGCGCCGGCAGCTGGACCGCGGTCCCCGCGGGCAACCCGCTGCCCACCCGCGCCCTGGACCCGCTGCCCCCCGAGGCCGCCGGCTCCGTGATCGACCTCGGCTGCGCCGCCCTGCCCGCCCCCGAGCCCTGGCTCGGCCGCGCCGTCCAGGGCGCGCTGGAGGAGCTGCCGCCCTACGCGGCCACCCACGGCGACTACCCCGCCGGCCTGCCCGCCCTGCGCCAGGCCGTCGCCGACCGCTACACCGCCCGCGGCGTGCCCACCATGCCCGAGCAGATCATGATCACCACGGGGGCCATGGGCGCCGTCGCCGCCATCTGCCGGCTCTTCGCCGGCCGCGGCGAGCGGGTCGCCGTCGACTCGCCCTCGTACGCCAACGTCCTCCAGCTCATGCGTGAGGCCGGCGCCCGGCTGGTGCCCGTCGCCATGGGCGACGGCCTCGCCGGCTGGGACCTGCCGGCCTGGCGCCAGGTGCTGCGCGACGCCGCCCCCCGCATGGCCTACGTCATCGGCGACTTCCACAACCCCACCGGCGCCCTCGCCACCGAGGAGCAGCGCCGGCAGCTCGTCGAGGCGGCGCGCGCCGCGGGCACCCTGCTCGTCGCCGACGAGACCATGGCCGACCTCTGCCTGGAGCCCGGCCTGGAACTGCCGCGCCCCGTCTGCGCCTTCGACCCCGCCGGCAGCGCCGTCATCACGGTCGGCTCCGCCAGCAAGTCCTTCTGGGCCGGGCTGCGCATCGGCTGGGTGCGGGCCGCGCCCGACGTGATCCGCAGCCTCGTCGCCGCCCGCGCGTACGCCGACCTCGGCACGCCCGTCCTCGAACAGCTCGCCGTCACCTGGCTGATGACCACCGACGGCTGGGACGCCGCCGTCGGGATACGGCGGACGACGACGCGCGAGAGCCGCGACTCGCTCGTGGCGGCGGTCCGCCGCCACCTGCCCGACTGGGAGTTCACCGTGCCGCGCGGCGGACTCACGCTGTGGGTCCGCGCCGGCGGCCTGTCCGGCTCCCGCATCGCCGAGGCGGGCGAGCGGCTAGGGGTCCGCGTGCCGTCGGGCCCGCGCTTCGGCGTCGACGGCGCGTTCGAGGGCTACGTCCGCCTGCCGTTCACCGTCACGGGCGCGGTCGCGGAGGAAGCGGCGTCCCGCCTGGCGGAGGCGGCCCGCCTGGTGGCGAGCGGCGCGACGGCGGCGGTGGAGGCACCGCGCACGTTCGTGGCCTGAGGACGGTCCGGAGCGCGGGTGCCGCGGCGCTTTGTTCCCGCCGCGACGGCGAGCAACCAGCCGCGGCCTGTCCGGCGGTGCCGGGCCTGGCTGGTGCGGGTGTGGCACCGCCGGGCCGCGTTGCGGGGGGTTGCGCGCCGTGGCGGCGGAGTGGGAGGCGCGGGCCGGTTTGTGGTCACCGGGCCTGCGTCCCGCCGGGGTGGCGAGCAGCCAGCCGCGGCCTGTCCGGCGGTGCCGGGCCTGTTTGGTGTGTGTTCGGCACCGCGGGGCCGCGTCGCGGGGGGTTGCGCGCCGTGGCGGCGGAGTGGGAGGCGCAGGCCGGTTTACGGTCGCCGTGCCTGCGTCCCGCCGCGGCGGCGATCAGCCAGCTGCGGCCTGTCCGGCGGTGCCGGGCCTGGCTGGTGCGGGTGTGGCACCGCCGGGCCGCGTTGCGGGGGTTGCGCCGTCGCGGCGGAGTGGGGGTGCGCGGGCCGGTCTGCGGTCCGCGTGTCCTCGTCGCGGCGGAGCCGGGGTGAGCGGCCCGGTACACGGTCACCGCCGAGTGCGCGGCACCGCCGGGCCACGTCGCCGCGGCGGAGCCGGACCGGGGCGAGTGGCTACGCCGCTCCCGCCGGGAGGGGGTCGTCGTCGGGGCGGCCGCCGGACGGGAGGAGGGCCAGGACGGCCAGGCGTTCGTGGTCGGACGTTTCCTCGTCGTACGGGTCGGGCGTCGCCGGCACCTGCAGCCGGTGCACCGGGCCCGTGCCCAGGCGGGCGTAGCCGCGCCCCGGCGGTGCCTCCGGCGGGGGCGTGGTGCGCGGCGGGGCGCCGAGCACGGCCCGCACCTGCTCGTCGGTGACGGCGCCCAGCAGCACGCGGGCGCGGGTGAGCGCGAGCACCGGTTCCGCCAACTGGGCCGCCGCGTCGTCCAGGTGATCGCCCAGGACGACCGTGACGTTCGCGATCCGCCCGTGCCGCAGCGGCACCTGCAGCAGCACCTGGGGGTCGGCCCGGCCCTCGGCCGCGGCCAGGTGGCCGAGCGCGGTGGGCCGGTCGACGACGATCCACAGGGGGCGGCGGACGTCCTCGGGCGGCTGGTGGCCCTCCTGGCGCGCGCGGTTGGCCGTCATGAGCCGCCGTTCGGTCTCGTGGGAGGCCCATTCGAGGACGGCGAGGGCGCCGGCGGCCGAGGACTCGACGGCCAGGACGCCGTCCCGGCCGCGGAGGAAGGAGAACTCGCCTGACCCGCTGCCGTCGACGGCCACGACGTCGCCCTGGTGCAGGGCCTGGAGGGCGAGGGAGCGCAGCAGCGTGCTGGTGCCGGCGGCGGGCCGGCCGAGGACCAGCAGGTGCGGCTCCGTGGAGCGCGGGCCCGTGCGCCACAGCACGGGCGGCTCGTCACGGCGGTCGGTGCCGTCGAAGACGGGCAGGGTGCGGTGCACGGCGCCGGGGTCGGTGAAGCCGAGGACGGTCTCGCCGGGCGCGGTCACGAACCGCTGGGCGAAGATGTCGGCGGGCAGGGCGGGCAGCACGTGCACGTGGAGGCGGTTGGCCTCCGCGTCCCAGTCGAACCGGTACTCGCGCCCCCGCCCGGCCTTCATCTGGAGCAACTGCTCGATCCTGGCCCGGGCTTCCGGCTCGCCGTCGGTGAAGTAGGCCGGGTAGCGCAGCTCCAGGGAGACGAGCCGGCCCCCGTGGTCGAAGGAGTGGGCGGGGAAGGCCTCTTCCCAGTCGCCGTCGTGGGCGTAGAGCGGCGCCGGGTCCTCGGGGACGGACAGGTAGGGCACGAGGGCCTCGTAGAGCGCCTGGAGCCGCTCGCCCTCGCTCTCGCGGACCGTCTCGTACGCCGGGTCGCGGTCGCGCCCGGCCCAGGCCGCCAGCGTCATGAGGGCGATGCCGGCGAGCAGCGGCCCGTACGGCACGAGCATCACGATGGCCGTGCACGAACCCGCGAGCAGCAGCGTGGGGCCGCGGCGGTCGCCCGGTGTCCGCTGCCACCTGCGCCACGCCCCGGCGGCCAGGACGCGCAGGCCGCGCGCGATGACGCAGAGCGGGTGGAATATGTCGGCCGCGCCGTCGGCCGCCGTGCGCGCGAGCTCCTGCCCGCGGGCGACGGGCCGGCCGCCGGCCAGGGTGCGGGGGAGCTGTCGTGGGTCCACGTCGGTCTCCTCCTGCGGGGGTCGCGGCCGGGGCGCCGGTCGGTGCGGGGTCAGAACTTGAGGCCGCCCAGGAGCCCCGCGAGGCTGGCGCTGCCGGCCCTGATGCTGGGGGCGATGGCCGTGCTGGAGAGGTAGAAGCCGAAGAGGGCACAGACGATGGCGTGGCTGGCCTTCAGGCTGTCCTTGCGGAAGAACAGGAAGACGATGACACCGAACAGCACGACGCCGGAGATGGACAGGATCATGACGTTTCTCCTGAGTGGGTCGAGGGGTTCACCATGAGCGCCTCAGGACTCACGGAAAGTATTAATGCGAAAAAAAGACAGCGCAGTTCGATCAGTGGGGCCCTCGTCGTGATCGACGGAGGGGTGGTAAGAGCCCGCAAAAATGCAAACCGCCTGTCCGGGGCGGCGGGCCGCCCTCCCGCACCGGCGCCGACCGGCTGCGAGACTTCCCGCGCAGCTGTCCGGTGATTCACCCGAACGGGCGCGTCCGTGCCTGCCGGACAGCGCGCGGCGCCCGTACATAGGGTGGGGGTACACCGATATCGCGTGCACCCGTGCGCACTGACCGGAGGACCGCGGACCCATGACCGAGCAGACCCCCGAAGCCGAGCCCGCCCACGACCCCGAGGTGCTCCAGCTCGCGGCCAAGGTCTTCGACCTGGCGCGCCACGGCGACACCGACACGCTCGCCGCCTACGTGGACGCCGGCGTGCCGGCCAACCTCACCAACGACCGCGGCGACTCGCTGGTCATGCTGGCCGCCTACCACGGCCACCTCGACGCGGTCCTGGCCCTCCTGGAGCGCGGGGCGGACCCGAACCGGCCCAACGACCGCGGGCAGACGCCCCTCGCGGGCGCCGTCTTCAAGGGCGAGGACGAGATCGTCCGCACGCTCCTGGCGCACGGCGCGGACCCCTCGGCGGGAGCGCCGTCCGCGGTGGAGGCGGCGGGCGTGTTCGGGCGGCAGGACCTGCTGGAGCTCTTCCGGGGCGAGTGAGCCCGCGCGGGGCCGCCGTTGCCGTTCCGGCGGGGACCGTACCCGTCCGCGACGGCCGGTCCGGCACCGCCGGACCGGCCGTTCACGCCTTCCCGGCGGCCCGGCGCGGCCCCCGGGAAGCCCTGCGGTGAGCCGCCCCAACAGCCGCCTCTTAAAACCCTCCTGGCTCCGCTCGCTATCAACTCCCCGTGCCCCTCAACACCTGCCGCGCCGCCGCCCTCGTGCTGGCCGCCACCCTTCCGTGCCTCACCCTCGCCGGGCCCGCGCACGCCGCGGCCGGGCCCGCGCAAGCGGTGCGCGTGCACGGCCGGTCCGTCGACATCCCCGTGCGCGGCACCGCCGCCGTCGACACCGCCACCCTTCGCGTCACCGCCCGCACGGCCACGGGCGGCACCGTGGAGCTCTCCGCGCCGTCCGCGACCGCCCCCGGCGCCGTCACTGGACTTCCGCACGCTGACCGGCGACCGCGGCGTCCAGCGCACCGCCTTCGGCGACGGCACCCTCACCGTCACCGCCAACTTCGGCACGAAGGCGTACGAGGACCTGCCCGGCGGCTGCCTCGACGCGAAGCTCAAGGGTGACGACAAGCCGCGGCGGCCCTGTCCCTCCACGGTGAACGTCAACCCGTAGCGCCCAGTGCCAGCACGGCATCCACCGTGTCGGCCTCCTCCGCCCGCTTGTCCTTCCGGTACCGGACCACGCGCGCGAACCGCAGCGTCACCCCCGCCGGGTACCGGGAGGACCGCTGCAGGCCGTCGAAGGCGACCTCCACCACCAGCTCCGGCCGCACCGTCACCACGAAGCCGTCGTCGCTCACGGCCAGTTCCCGCAGCCGCTCCGTCTGCCACGCCAGCATCGCGTCCGTCATGCCCTTGAACGTCTTGCCGAGCATCGCGAACGAGCCGTCCGGCCGCCGCGCGCCCAGGTGCAGGTTCGAGAGCTTGCCCGTGCGCCGCCCGTGCCCCCACTCGGCCGCCAGCACCACCAGGTCCAGCGTGTGCACCGGCTTCACCTTCAGCCACGCGGAGCCCCGCCGCCCCGCCGTGTAGGGCGCGTCCAGCGCCTTGACCACCACGCCCTCGTGGCCGCGCCGCAGCACCGCCTCCGCGAAGTCCCGTGCCGCGGCGCGGGCTGCGGCCTCCGCCGGGTCCGCGACCACCAGGCGCCGCACCCGCAGCGGCCCGGGCACCACCCGCGCCAGCTCCGCGTGGCGCCCGGCCGCGTCCACCGCCAGCAGGTCGCGGCCGTCCACGGCCAGCAGGTCGAAGAAGACCGGCGACAGCGGCACCGTCACCGCCGCCCCGGCCACGTCCAGCCGCGAGCCGACCCGGCCCGCGGTCTCCTGGAACGGGCGCGGCCGGCCCTCCGCGTCCAGCGCGATCACCTCGCCGTCGAGCACGGCGGACGACACCGGCAGCTCCCGTGCCGCGCGGCAGAGCTCGGGAAGCCGCTCGGTGATCTCCTCCAGCCGGCGCGTCCAGATCCGTACGGAACCGCCGTCGCGGTGCACCTGGACGCGGATGCCGTCGAGCTTCTCCTCGACGGCGCACGGCCCGAGCCGGTCCAGCGCCTCGTCGACGTCCTTGGCGGTGTGCGCCAGCATCGGCAGCACCGGGCGACCGACCTCCAGCCGGAAGTCCGCGAGCGCCGCCGGGCCCCGCGCCAGCAGCTCCCGGGCGACCGCGCCGAGCGAGCCGCCCAGCATCACGGCCCGCCGCACCTCGGCGGGGTCCGCGCCGGCGGCGGCCGCGAGCCCCTCGGCCGCAGCCGCGTCCAGGGCTCCCTGGCGCAGCTCCCCGCCGAGCAGGCCCCGCAGGAAGCGCTGTTCCTCCGCGGTGGCCGCGGACATCAGCGCGTCCACCAGGCGGCGCCGCTCGGCCTGCGCGCCCTTGCCGGCGACGGCGGCCAGGGCGTCGACCGCCCGGTCCACCTCCGCGACGGTCAGCACGGGGACGGCCGCGGGCGCGGGGGCGTCGCGCAGCGCGCTCCAGCCGATGCCGACCCTGCCCTGCGGCAGCCGCCCCGACAGGTACGTCAGGGCGACCGGCGCCTCGTGCGGGTCCGCGCCGCGGAAGAGGCCGGCCAGCAGGGCGGTCTTCCCCGACCGCGCGGGTGTCGCGGCCATCTCGGCGGACACGCGGGCGACATCGGCGAGGAGCATGCCTTCATCGTGCTACGGGCGCACCCGGCGCGCAGTCCGGCTCAGCCCTGCTGCTGCTTCTCCCAGAACGCGCAGTGGTGGGCGGCACCGAAGCCGACCGGCCGGATGCCGTCCGCTCCCGGCGCGAGGGACTGCGCGAGCGGGGCCCTCTCCCGGAAGAGCGGCCAGCGCGGGGCGCCGGGCGCGTTCGGGTCGCCGGTGCGCGCGAAGCGCGTCCAGTAGTCGATCATGCGGTCCGACAGTGCGACCTGGGCCTCGTTCAGCGGCTTCTGGAGCGGGAAGCCGGTGAACAGGTAGGCCAGTTCGAAGGCGTGCGAGGCGCCGTAGGGGAAGCCGGGCACGGTGGCGATCCCGTCCATGACGGGCGCGTCACGGTCGGCGAACTCGTAGGCGTACGTGGGCACGCGCCCGGCCATCGCCTTGTCCGCCCGGAACGCCGAGCACACGAACGTGGTGTCGGTGAGCACCGCGGACCAGGCCAGTGCGGGCGTGGGGTACTTGCCCAGCGGGTACTCCGCCTCGACGGCGCCCGCCGCCGCGCCGAAGGACTCCGTCAGCCGGGCCCGGTAGTCGTGCTCGTCCCGCAGCGGGTACTGGCCCAGGCTGAGCCCCACGAACAGCCGCATCTCGTCACTGGTCGTGCCCTGGACCACCGGCACCCGGTGGAAGCGGCCGGCCGCCAGCGCGCGGGCCGGTGCCACCGGCAGCAGGGCGTTGCCGTAGGCGGGCTTGCCGAACGCCTGCGACAACTCGGGCGTGATCAGCTTCTCCGCGCTCAGCCCGCGCAGGCAGTCCAGCGCCCCGGGCCCCGCCGGGCAGCCGAGCCGTGCGGCCGCCGCGGCACCCGCGTCCTGGACGGTCTTCTGCGGCTCGAAGAACCCGGAGCCGGGCGTGCCCGGAACGATGGCGCCGCGGGGGAACGCCGTGGTGCACGAGCCGCTCTGGAGCACGGCCTTGTGGAAGAGGCCGGCGGCGGTGGGCGAGGTGAGCTGCGCGCAGGTGCTCATGGCGCCCGCCGATTCGCCGAACAGGGTCACGTTGCGCGGGTCGCCGCCGAAGCGGGCGGCGTTGGCCTGCACCCAGCGCAGGGCCGCCTGCTGGTCGGCGAGGCCGAAGGCGGGCGCGTCGCCGAGCTCCGGGTGGCCGAAGAAACCGAGGGCGCCCAGCCGGTAGTTGAGCGTGACGACGACGGCGTCGCCGCGCGCGGCCATCCGCCCGGCGTTGTACTCGCCGCCGGAGCCGCTGGTGAACCCGCCGCCGTGCACCCACACCATGACGGGCCGGCCCCGGCCCGGGGCACGGCCGGTCGGCGTGGTGACGTTGAGGTACAGGCAGTCCTCGGAGCCGGTGACGGACCCGGTGCCGAACACCGGCAGCTGCAGGCACTTCGGGCCCGGCGCGCCCGCGTCCCGCACGCCCTCCCAGGGGCGTGCGGGCTGCGGCGCGCGCCACCGCAGCGGGCCGGTCGGCGGCGCGGCGTACGGGATGCCCTCGTACGTGGTGTACGTGCCGTGCGATCTGCCGCGCACCTGGCCGTGGTCGGTGCCCACGACGGGCCCGTCCGGCGTGCGGGTCCGCGGCCCCGGCGGCGCCGCGGCGGCCACGGAGGTGACGGACAACAGCGCGAGGAGGAGGGCGAGCAGAGCCCCGCCTCTGCGGTACGGGATCCGGACATGCTGCATTGCGTATGTCCTTTCGGCAGGCGGGCACGCGGTCGGCCCGGGCACCGGGGTAGGTACCCATCCCGGCCCGGAGGTATCTCCGCACCGCACCATCACCGCGCGTCACGTCATGGCCGGGGCCCGATGACCTCCGTTCCCTCGGTGACGGTGATGGCCGCCGCGGGGCACGAGTCCGCCGCGTCCAGCAGCGCCTCGTCGGGCCCCGCCGCCTCTCTCAGCGGCCGGGACCGCTCGTCCTCCAGCCGGAACGACTCCGGGGCGAGGGCCGCGCAGATCCCCGAGCCGAGGCACGCGCTCCGGTCCACCGTCACCCGCCACGCCGCCGCGTCCGCCGCCGCTCCCGCCGCCGCGTCCGCCACGGGGCTCACCACGCCACCGGCATCGAGCGCGGCCCGCGGACCAGCATCCCCGTCTTCCAGACGACGTCACCGGCCGGGCGGAGCCCCGGCAGCCGCAGGACCAGTGCCCGCAGCGCCTCCTGCAGCTCCAGCCGGGCCAGCGGCGCACCGAGGCAGTGGTGCACGCCGTGGCCGAAACCGAGGTGCTGGTTGCCCGTGCGGCCGATGTCGAAGTTCTCCGGGTCCGCGAACCGCTCGGGGTCCCGGTTGGCCGCGCCGACGGCCACCAGCAGCGCGTCGCCCTTGCGCACCGTCGTCCCGCCCACCTCGACGTCCTCCAGGGCGTAGCGGGCGAACGACGCGCCCGCGCCCAGCGGGACGAAGCGCATCAGCTCCTCGACGGCGGCCGGCAGCAGGCCCGGGTCGGTGTGCAGCCGCCGCAGCTCGCCGGGGTGGCCGAAGAGGGTGAGCACGAAGTTGGGGACCTGGGTCGCGGTGGTCTCGTGGCCGGCGACGAGGATGCCCACGCACAGGTCGATCAGCTCCAGCTCGGAGAGCCGGTCGTCCACGTCGCGCGCCTCGATCAGCGCCGTCATCAGGTCGTCGGCCGGGTGCGCGCGGTGCTCCTCGACGAGCCCGGCCATGTAGGCCCGCAGCTCGTCCCGGTTGGCCGTCTTCTCCTCGGCGGTGAGCGAACTCGTCGTCAGCGCGGCGTCGCTCCACCTGCGGAACCGCGGCCGGTCCTCCACCGGCACCCCGAGCAGCCGGCAGATCACCGCCACGGGGATGGGCAGCGCGTAGTCCTCGACCAGGTCGGCGGGCGGGCCCGCCGCCACCATCGCGTCCACCAGGCCCTCGGCGAGCGCGCGCACGTCCGGGCGCAGCTTCTCGACCCGCGGCGTGGTGAACGCCTTGGTGACCAGCGTGCGCAGCCGGGTGTGGTCGGGCGGGTCCATGCTCAGCAGGCCGGTGTCGCGCGGCCCCTCGCCGCGCCGCGGCTCGTCGTGGTGGACGCCCTCGGCGCGGCTGAACCTCCGGTCGCCGAGGACGAGCCGGGCGTCGGCGTAGCGGGTGACGAGCCAGGCGGGCTCGCCGTACTCCATGCGGACGCGCAGCAGGCCCTCGCTGCTGCGCGCTTCCGCGTACTTGCCGGACAGGTCCAGTCCGGCGGGGTCGTTGAAGGGATAGGCGGTGGGCTCGTCGTGGGCGATGGACATCCGGGCGCCTCTTTCCTGCCTTTTCCTGCCTGGTCTTCCTGCGATTCCCTGGCTCCCCCGCACCATCGCGGCCCGCGGCCGCGGTGACCCCTCAAGCCTCCGCAAAAATGGGTGCCTCAGTCAACAAGGCGTCACCCGGCCGGTCCCGCCGCGCGGGCCCGGCCCGCGCTGTCGCTGATCCGTATCAGCAGTGCCACCATCAGCCAGTTGGCGACGAGCGAGGAGCCGCTCTTGGCGAGGAACGGCAGCGCCTTGCCGGTCAGCGGTATCAGGCCCAGCACGCCGCCCGCCACGACGAAGACCTGCAGGGCCAGGGCCGCCGAGAGCCCCACCGCCAGCAGCTTCCCGAACGGGTCGCGCAGGGCCACGGCCGTGCTCAGGCCCCGCTGCGCCAGCAGCGCGTAGAGCATCAGCACGACCATCGTGCCGGCCAGGCCCAGCTCCTCGCCGACCGTGGTGAGGATGAAGTCGCTGCGGCCGGCGAAGCCGATCAGATCGGGATGGCCCTGGCCGAGGCCCGTGCCGGTCACCCCGCCGCTGCCGAAGCCGAACAGCGCCTTCGCGAGCTGGTCCGAGCCGGCGTTCTGACTGTGCAGCGCGGCGAACGGGTGCTGCCAGGCGTCGATGCGGCCCTTGACGTGCGGCTCGGCCGAGCCCACCACGACGGCGCCCGCCGCCGCCATCAGCACCCCGCACAGCACCCAGCTGAACCGCTCGGTGGCCACGTACAGCATCACCACGAACAGCCCGAAGAAGATGAGCGAGGTGCCCAGGTCGCGCTCGAAGACGAGCACCAGCAGGCTCAGCACCCACACCGTCAGGATCGGCGCGAGCTGCCGGCCCGGCGGCAGCCGCACCCCCAGCACCTTGCGGCCCGTGAGGGCCAGCGCGTCCCGGTGGATCACCAGGTAGCCCGCGAAGAACACCGCGATCATGGTCTTGACGAACTCGCCCGGCTGGAACGACAGCGAGCCGATGAAGATCCACCGCTTGGCGCCGTAGGTGTCGCCGGGGAAGAACGCCGGGGCCATCAGCAGCACCAGCGCCACGGCCATCGTCAGGAAGATGTAGCGCTGGAGCCTGCGGTGGTCCTGCAGGACGATCAGCACGCCCACGCACAGGCCCACGCCGATGACCGTCCACATCAGCTGGCCCGAGGCCGTCGGATCCGACGAGTAGCGCGCGCTGTAGGAGAAGTCCAGCCGGTACAGCAGCACCAGGCCGATGCCCGACAGCAGCACGGCCAGCGGAAGGATCAGCGGGTCGGCGTACGGGGCCCAGCGGCGCGCGGCCAGGTGCGGCACCAGCGCGAGGCACAGCATGGCGCCCGTGAACCCGGCGAAGCCGTCCGGGATCCGGTCCACCGTCGCAAGGCCCGTGTACACGTAGCCGAAGCAGCTGATCAGCACGGCCAGGCCGAGCAGCAGCGCCTCGCGTCCCCGCCGTGCCGCCGCCGACGGGCCCCGCGCCCGTACGCGGTGCTCGTCACTGCCGTCGAGGTGCACGGAATCCACGGTCACACCGATCACTATCGGCGGCCCGGGCTGAAGAAAACCTGAGAATCCTGAACGAACTTTCAGGAATCGGGCATTCCGCTCGGTGCGGGGCCCGCCGGCCCGCCCGGCGCGGAGCCCGGCACCGGGAACCGCGCCACCAGCCGCGCCCCTTCCCCGCCCGGCGCCACCTCCAGGCTCCCGCCGTGGGCGCGCGCGATCTCCCGGGCGATCGCCAGGCCCAGCCCGCTCCCGCCGCTCTCCCGGGTGCGCGCCGCATCCAGCCGCACGAACCGCTCGAAGACCCGCTCGCGCTCCTCCTCCGGGATCCCCGGCCCGTCGTCGGCCACCTCCAGCACCGCCTGCCCCGCCGCCTCGTCCAGCGACGCGGAGATCACCACGCGGGAGGCGGCGTGCCGCAGCGCGTTGTCGACCAGGTTCGCCAGCAGGCGCTCCAGCTGGCCCGTCCGGCCGCGCAACGGCACCGGGGTGCCGGCGCGCACGCTCACCGGCACCCGGGCCGCCGGCCTGCGGGCCGCCTCCTCGGCCGCCAGCAGCGCGAGGTCCGCCGGCTCCGCGGCGGCCATCGGCGCCCGCGCGTCGAACCGGGCCAGGAGCAGCAGGTCCGCCGCCACGCCCTGCAGCCGGACGGTGTCCTCCAGCGCCGCGCGGACGGCCTGCGGCGACGGCCCGCCGGGCGAGGCCAGCGCGACCTCCAGCCGGGAGCGCACCGCGGCCACCGGGTTGCGCAGCTCGTGCGAGGCGTCCGCGACGAACTGCCGCTGCCGGCCGACCGCGAGCTCCAGCCGGTCCAGCGTGGCGTTGACCGTACGGGCCAGCTGGGCCACCTCGTCGCCCGCCGCCGGCACCGGCACCCGCCGGTCCAGCGCGCTCGCCGTGACGGCGGCCAGCTCCGTGCGGATCGTGGTCACCGGCCGCAGGGCCAGCCCCGTCACCGCCCACGCGATGGCCGCGGCCAGGGCGATCAGCGGCGGCGCGCCCGCGAGGAGCCCGACCGCGACGGCGTGCGTGGCGCCGTCGACGTCGTTCAGGACGGTCAGCGCGTACACGTACCGCTCGTGCCGCTCCCCGCCCGGCCCCGGCGGCGCCGAGGCCCGCACCGCCACCACGTCGGCGCGGTCCGGATCGTGCGCCCGGCCGCGGTCGCCGCCCGCCGCCCGGGCCCCGGACAGGATGCGGTGGGCGGCGTCCGAGCCGGCCTCCGGACGGATCGGCGCCAGCTCCTCGGCGAGGGCCTCCGCGGACGGCCGGGGGGGGGCGCCGCCCCCGCCCGCCGCGGGCCCGCCCCGGGGGGGGGCCGGCGGGGGCGGGGGGCCGGCCCCCCCCCCCCCGCCCGCCCGCGTCCAGGACGAGCACGATGTCGACGCCCGCGCGCGGCGAGGCCAGCAGCGCGGGCAGCTCCCCGGCGTCCGCCTGCGCCGCCACCTCGCGGGCGGCCAGCTCGGTGCGGCCGGTCGTGGTGTCCAGCAGGTTGGCGCGCAGCACCGTGTACAGCCAGGTGCCGCCCACGCCGAGGACCACGGCCATCGCCAGGGCCGCCGCTGCCGCGCACCGGCCCCGTACCGTACGGGGCGGCCGCACCCCGCGCGGCAGGGCCGGCGGCAGGGTCACGCGCATCCGTCGCCCGGGTCGATGCGGTAGCCGGTGCCGTGCACGGTCACGATCGTGCGCCGGCCGAACGGCGCGTCGATCTTCCTGCGCAGCGAGGAGACGTAGACCTCGACGATGTTCGGGTCCGTGTCGCCGGGGAAGTCCCAGACCTCGTCCAGGATGTCCCGCTTGGCGACCGCCTGCCCGGCGTTCGTCATCAGGTACCGCAGGACCGACAGTTCGCGCGCGGTCAGCTCGATCTCCTGTCCGCCGCGCAGGCAGCGGCGCGCCGCGGGATCCAGTACGAGGTCCCCGGCGCGCAGCGGGAGCGCCGCCCCGGGGCCGCGGCGGCGGCCCAGCGCGCGCAGCCGGGCGAGCAGCACGACGAAGGAGAACGGCTTCGACAGGTAGTCGTCCGCCCCCGCGTCCAGGCCCTCCGCCTCGTCGTACTCGCCGTCCTTGGCGGTGAGCATCAGCACCGGCGTCCACTGGCCGAGCCCGCGCAGCCGCCGGCAGATCTCGTAGCCGCTCAGCCCCGGCAGCATCACGTCCAGGACGATCACGTCGTACACGCCGGTGAGCGCCGCCGTGAGGCCGCGGTGGCCGTCGTGGACGGCGTCCACCAGATGGCCCTCGGCGGCCAGGCCGTGCCGCAGCGAGTCGGCCAGCCCGGCCTCGTCCTCCACTATCAGAATGCGCACGCCCCAAGCGTCACATATGCCACCAGAAGCACTTGCGGCGCGCCCTTCCGGGCTCGCGCGTGATGTCCCGCACACTCGGAGAAAGGGCCGTAACCGCCTGATGACCGCCGGGTTGACCCGGGGGAGAGCACGCAGAACGCACCCCGCCACAGGACGGAGCAGTGGTACATCCATGAGCAAACGCCAGAAGGGCCGCAGGCACCGCAGGGTCAACCGCACACCGCGCCCGGTCGGCGCGGCCCGCCCCCGCGCCATGGCGGCGGCCGTGCAGGCGGCCGTCGCGCCCATGGCCGCGCAGCCGGCCGGGTCGGCCGCCCCGGCGGCGCCGGCCGCTCCGGCAGCGCCCGTCGCGCCCGCGGCCCGGCAGCGGCCCCTGGAGCAGGAGACGCGGCCCGCGGCCTCCGCCGCCGAGCTCGGCCGGCACGCCGCGCGCACCTGGGAGAGCCTGCGGACGTGCGGCGCCGCCGGAGCCTCCCTGGAAGAGCTGTGCGCGGCCGCCGGCTACCAGCCGCGCACCGTCACGAAGCACGTCCAGGGCCTCGCGGACCAGGGCCTGGCCGAGCTCCGCGACGAACGCTGGTACGCCCGCGAGGCGCTCGCCGCGCGCTGAGGCTTCGCCGGGCCGCCCCGGCGTCGGCACCGCCGGGCTCCACCGTGGCGGTTGCTCGCCGCGACGGCGGAGGGGAGGGCGTGGGGCGCTCTCTCACTCCGCCGCAGCGGCGACGGTGCTCACATGCCTGCGACAGTGCAAGAACCCCCGCCGCGACGGCGCGCGACCACGACGGTGAGGGTCCGGCGGAATCCGGGCGGCGGCCCGGTCGCCGACGGCTCCCGTCCGCCCGCTCACGGCCGGCCCGGCAGGGCTACCGCCACCGGGGCCGGGACGGTCCGCCCGGCGGGCTGAAGCCGTCGTCCTCCAAGCGGCGGTCCAGGGCCGCCAGAACCACCTCGTGCCGGGCCAGGGCCTCGGCCGCGCGTTCCAAAGACCGCGCGGCCGTCTCGGCCCGGTCCGCATGGGCGATCATCCGCTTGCGCAGCGCGGCGCCCTCCGCCCCCAGCGACGCCACCTCCTCGGCGCTCGACCGCAGCCGGGCCGCCTGCTCCCGCAGCGAGCAGGCCTGCGCCCGGACGGGCTGCGACCAAGGCGCGTGCTCCGCGCCGGCGCCCATCACCGGATCCCCCCGGGCCGCAGCATCCGCCAGGGCGCGAACGCGTTGCGCACCCCTTGCAGCGCCGGGGCCAGCTCCGGGTGGTGGCGCAGGAGCACGTCGGTCATGCCGGTGCGGTCGATCCACTCCATGCCCTCGGGCGTGTAGATCTCCGGGCGGTAGTCCCGGGTGAAGAAGCGGTCGCTCTTCAGCCGCCGGGAGGCCATCAGGACGAAGAGCCGGAACGCCGTGTCGCTGAACGCGAACCCCCGCGGCCGCCGCTCGGCGTACATGCCGACCATGGTGTCGACGCGGTCCAGCCGACCGTCGTAGACCTCGCGCAGCTCGGCGGCGAGCCCCACGTCACCGCCGGTCAGCTCCTCGAAGCCGGAGACGGGCGGGCGGTGCAGCGCGGCCCGGAAGGCGGTGTAGCGGGGCACGCCCCGCTCGCGGTCGCGCAGCACGTCCACCGCGCCGACGTCGACGTGCTCGCCGGAGATCCGGAGGAGGTCGCGCAGGCAGTCGGGGTGGTTGTGCAGGGTGATGTCGCCGGGGTTCATGATGCCGAAGGAGTACAGCAGGTCGGAGAGGCCGAACTTGTCGACGGCCGGCCGGGTGGCCAGGGCCTGCAGGTCGTCGAAGCCGGTCCGCTCGACGAGCGCGCCCGTGCGGTGCGAGTGGACGGCGTACTCGTCGCGGATCAGGGGGTGCAGCCGGTACGCGGCGACGAACTCCTCCGTCATCGAGTACGGCGCGGTGTGGTGGTCGGTGGGGGAGCCGGGGATGCCGAACAGCGTCTCGCCGGTGCCGAACCGGCCGACGCGGCGCCGCACCCGCGCGGGCAGGACCCCGTACCAGTTCATGTGCATGGCCGCCCGCGTGACCGGATGGGCGATGATCCCCGGGGTCCACTCGACCGTGTGGATCTTGGCCATGACGGCGGCGTTCACCAGCCGGGCCGTCTGGAAGAGCCGTTCGTCGCCCCAGGTGGGGTGGGCGGCGGCGATCCGGTCGCAGATGGCGTTGTGCTCCTTGGCGAAGAGCGTGTGCAGCAGGGACAGCCCGACCCAGTAGTTGTCGTTGAATCCGGTGAGGTCGATGCCGGACACCCCCGGCGCGGTCTCGTCGGGCAGCCGCCCGTCCGTGAGGGCGAGCTTCCCGCGCTCGCCCGTGCGCAGGGCCCGGCACCGCTCCTCGCTCGACCCGTAGAGCTGGGAGCCGTCCCACCAGTGGCTGACGGTGTTCTCGTACGTGGGCGGCCGGGTGGTGTCCGTGCGGGGGACGGGGTCGGGGCGGGAGCGGCGCACGAGCATCGGGCACTGCGGCCAGTCGTCGTCCGCGGTGAGCGGCACGTCGAGCGGCTGGTCGGTCTTGTTGTCGCCGTGGCTGAACCAGCCGTGGTTCTGGAACTGGATCCAGGCCGCGGCCAGCAGGTTGAGCCCGGTCGCCGGGCGGAAGCCGGAGCGGCGGCGCAGCAGCTGCCGGCTGACCTCGCGGGGGCTGGGTGAGAGCAGCCCGTCGTCCTCGGGCTCGGGGTGGGTCTCCGGCAGAGGGCAGTTGCGGTCGAAGCGGGTGCCCGCGCGGCCCATGTCGGCGTCCCCCGGGTCGTAGCCGGAGCCGTCGTAGCTGCGGTGGGGGAGGAGGTCGGCGACGGGCGTGCGGGGGCGCTCCCCGCCGGCCCCGTAGGTGTCGTACAGGTTGTGCGCCCGCAGCGCTTGCCGCTGTCTTCTGAGCTCCAGCAGCGCGAGGGGGAAGGGGAGGTCGTGCCACTCGCGGCGGCGCGGTACCGGCGTCATCGACAGGTCTCCGTGAGGGTTGCAGAGGGTGTGCGCAGAGGTGGGTGCGGAAGGGGTCACGGGCGTTCGGGCGTACCGGCCCGGCCGCCGGGGAGGCGGTGGACGACGGTCTTCCCGGCCCGGCCCCGGTAGGGGGCGAGCAGCTCGTCCACCCGGTCGCGGGCCTCGGTGGCGGTCTTGTCGAGGCTCTGGGCGTACGCCTCCGCGCCGAGGCACCGCGGGACGTCGTAGGAGGGATCCGTCCAGGCGAGCTCCAGCCGGCCCGGGGGCAGGACCGGGGCCGGGCCGCAGCCCTCCAGACGGGGCATCAGGTCGTGCTCCTCGGCCAGCCCGGCGACGCGGGCGCGGGGAGCGGGCAGCCGCCCGGAGCCGGTGGGGGACCCGGCCGTGACGACGAGCTCGACGGCCCGGCCGGTCCGCCCCGGGCCGCCGGCCAGGTGCAGGGCCGTCACCCCGCCCAGGCCGTGGCCGACGAGCGCGACCGGCATCCCGTCGGGCACCGTCCGGCGGAGGGCGTCGCGGACGGCCAGGGTGTACGGGGAGCCGCCGCGGCCGAGTGCGGCGACGGCCGCCACCAGCCCCTCGGGGGAGGCGGTGCGCGGCGGGACGAACTTCGGGCCGGGCAGGAGCACCAGGCACCGGGTGGTGCCGTCCGGGCCCGTGACCTGCTGGGTGAGCATCCTGCCGGGGCCCAGGGCCGCCAGGTTGCGCAGGTGGGCGGAGATGCCGCCGCCGTCGTCCAGGCCGTCCGGGAACGCGATCTCCGGCGGCTCCGCGAAGAGACGGGCGCCGCGGGAGCGGGGGACGGACGGGAGGGTGCTCGCCGCCCGCGTGCCCGTGACGGTGTGCCAGGCCGCCGCGTCGTTGAACGGATTGCCGTCGGTCAGGGCGTGCCACGCCGTCACCTCCTCCCAGGACGGGGCGAGCGCGGCCAGGGCGTGCCCGGCGCTGCGGACGCGGACGTCCTCCCTGAGGATGCGCAGGGCCAGGGCGGGAAGGCCCGCCTCGACGGCCACGAGCATGCGCCGGACAGCGCTCTCGGCCCCGTACTCGGCGTGCCGGGTCGCGCACAGCCGGATCCGCAGCCGCAGCGCGGTGGCCGCGAGGTCGGTGGCGAGGCTCCCGCGGCGGGCCGCCACGCCGGCGATCCGGGCGGCGCGCCCGGCCCGCCCGCCGTCCGGGGCGTGGCCGAGCCCGGCGGGGTCGGTGAGGCCGCGGGCCAGGGCGCCCGCGGCCAGCAGGCCGCGGCGGGGCGAGCGGCCGAGCGAGGCGAGCAGCGCGGGGTCGCTCGCGACGGCCGTGACCGCCCGTCCCGCCGCACGGACCGCCCCGGCGGCCCCGGCCAGCTCGCGGGCCACGGCGGCGAGCCGCTCCGCGGCCGCCGCGTCCTCCGGGCCGGTTCCCGTGGTGCCCCGGGGTCCCGGGGTGCTTGCGGCCGTCATGCGCCCTCCTCCGGCGTGCGGGACTGCGTGACCCGGGCTTCCGCCGTGCCGGCTTCCGTCGTCCGGGGGGCGCGGATCCCGATCCGCAGCCGCGAGGTGTCGAAGGTGTGCGGGAGCGGCCGGCCGGGGCCGAGCCGGACCCCGGCGACGGCGAGCTCGCCGCCGCGCAGCAGCTCGGCGACGAACCCGGTGGCCAGCTGCAGGGCGAGCTCCATGCCGCTGCACTGGGCTTCGCCGCGGCTGAACGGGGCGACCGCCCAGTCGCGCTCCGCGGTGCCGTCCAGCCACTTCTCGGGCGCGAACCGGTGTGCGTAGTCGAGGCGTTCGCCGTCGCGGGCGTGGAAGGCGGCCGGCACGAGGACGTTGACCCCGCCCGGCGCGACCGCGTCCCGCCAGCGGGTCTCGCCCGTGGTCCGGCGCGCGAGGCCGGTGACCGGGGGCCACAGCCGGGCCGCCTCCTGCACGCAGGCGCGCAGGTAGGGCATGCCGAGGAAGCCGGGGACCGTGCGGGGGCCGTGGGTGCGGTCCGCCGCGCGGATCTCCTCCATGACGCGCTCGTGGTGGCGCGGGTGCGTGGCGAGCAGCGCGAGCGTCTGCACCGTCACCGCGGTCAGCGCGCCGAGGGCCATGAACCAGTGGCTGACCTGGCACTCCGGAGCGGTCTCGGGGCCCCGGGGCGCGGCGGCGAACAGACCGGCCAGGCTGCGCGGATCCGCTTCGTACAGATATCTCGCCTGCCGCTGCATCATTCTGCGGCGCAGCCGGCGGGTGCGGCCGGCGCGCCAGCGGCGGGCGCCCATCCAGTTGGCCTCGGCGAGGAGTTCGCCGAGCAGCCGGGAGAACTCCTCGTCGTCGGCGGCCGCTTCGCCCAGGAAGCAGCGCCGGCCCACGCGCTCCAAGCCCTCCCGCAGGGCCTCCGGGCGCAGCCCGGCCACGGCCCCGGGGCCCAGCAGGGCGGCGGCCTCCTCGCCGGTGACGCGCAGGAAGCGGTCGGCGAGCCGGTGCACCGGGCAACCGGCGTCCAGGACCGCGTCGTTGAACAGCCGGCGCACGATCCGCTGCCGGCCGTGCGAGGCCACGAGGGTCTCGGGCTGGACGGGGGCGAACCCGCTCACCTTCTCCCAGGTGTCGACCGCGTAGACCGCGACCGGGCCGGACAGCACCTGCCGGGCGTCGTCGGCGTCGAGCACGAGCAGGGTGGGGCCGGCGGCGCCGCGCACCATGACGGGGCCGCGGCCGTGCCGCCGCCGCAGCCGGCGCATGGTCTCCGGGGCGCGGCGGGCGGTGTCCGCCCGTGCGACGAGCGCGGCGATCCGGGGCCGGGACCGGAACACGCCTTTGAGGTAGTTGGGGAGGAAGTAGGTGAGGGTGAGCCGGAGGTTCTCTCCCGCGGATGCGGCGGGCAGTGCCGTCCCCCGGCCCGTGCCGACCCCGGGCGCGATCGTCATGCGTCGGACCTCGTGAGGTTGAAGTGATCAGTGAGAGGGGAGCATTGCCACTTCAGGTCCGGTGGAGTCATCGGGTAGGAAGATCACCCGAGTTTTCATCCCTGAGGGTGAAAGCGGTGATTGCCGTTGCCGTTGCCGGCCGTCCCGGTCGGACGGTCACGGCAACAGCAACGGCGGGCGTGGGAACAGCGAGAACCGCGGAACGGCGAGATTCGGACTTTTTCGGGACGGGTGGCGGTCAGCGTCGTGACCTCGCCATCCCCATGCGTGCCAGGGCGAGGGCCACCAGGCATGCCACCGCTCCGGTGATGACATTGCTGACGACCGCGGCCGTGATGAACGCGTGACCGGAGACGACCCAGGGCGAAATGATCGTCCAGGCGCCGAGGCAGAGGGCCGCCCAGCTCATCGCGTGGGTGCGCTCGTAGGCGGGGCCGAAACCACCGACCAGGCAAGCGAAGGCTGCACCCACGATCACATTGTGGATGGCAAGAGTGGAAGCGCCGCTGAAGCCCACAATCCACGGCGAGGCGGCCAGGTAGACGCCGCAGAGGAGGGCGAGCGCCTCGACGGCCTGGGCGACGGGGGTGCTCGTCGCCGCTTCGGAGTGGGCGCGGAGCGCCAGGATGTCCGGGTGCTGGTCTATCCGGGGCGACGTAGGGGCGGTCACGTCGGCCACCTTCTTTCCGTGTCAGGTCTGACCTGCCTGCATTTTAACCTGATTGGACGGATTTTCACCTGAATGGAGGTCGTCATATCTGGCGATTTCCCCTGTGTTGGGGCCCGGTTTCATCCCGTCACCCTGGGGGAACCCGGGCAGTCGGTTTCCGGGGGCAGGCGAAGGCTCGGCACTACGAGGAGGCGGCCGTGGAACAGCTCAAGGGACAGGGCGAGCGGATGCAGCACCGGGGCGAGGCCCGGGAGGAGACCGCACGGGCCCGCCGTCCGGTCCAGAGTGAGACGCCGGACCGGACCGGCGAGGACCCCGATGCCGAGTCGCACATCATCCGCGGCCTCGACTGACCCCGGGACCGCCCGCCGACCGGCCCCGGGGCCGGTCGGCGACTGACCCGGGGCCGGTCGCGGCCGGGACGCGCGGCGGCCTCAGCCCCGTACGGGCCCGAACCCCCCCGGCGTACCGGGCACGGCCTGGGCCGCGGCGGCCAGTTCCGCCTCGGGGACGACGCCCACGACCGGGTAGCCGCCGGTCGTCGGGTGGTCGGCGAGGAAGACGACGGGGCGGCCGTCCGGGGGGACTTGGACGGCTCCCAGGGCCATGCCCTCGCTCGGGAGCTCGCCGTCCGCGGCGCGCTCCAGGGCCGGTCCCTCGGTCCGCAGGCCGATCCGGTTGCTCGCGGCCGCCACGCGGAAGGCGCGGCGGGCCAGCGTGTGCAGCGCGGCGGGCGTGAACCAGTCGTCGCGCGGGCCGAGGACGACCGGGAGCACCAGCTCGCCGACGGGCGGGCCCGCCCACGGCACGGCGTCGGCGTGCGCGGGCGGCCCGCAGGGCGCACCGAGCGGCAGGACCGCACCCGCGGCGAGGGGCTCGGGTCCGAGGCCCGACAACAGGTCGCGGGAGCGGCTGCCGAGGACGGGCGGTACGGCGAGACCGCCCGCGAACGCCACGTAACTGCGCAGCCCGGAGGCGGCCCGGCCCACGTCGAGCACGGCGCCCGCCGGCACCCGCACCGCGGCGCCCCACGCCACGGGGCGGCCGTCGACCCGCACCGGGCAGGGCGCGCCGGTCACCGCGACGGTCACGGCCGCCGAGGCGCGCACGGCGCAGCCGTCGACGGTGGTCTCCAGCGCGGCGTGGCCCGCGGGGTTGCCGGCGAGGCGGTTGGCGAGCGCGTGCGCGGGCCGGTCCAGGGCGCCGGAGCGGCCGACGCCCAGGTGCGCGTGGCCGGGCCGGCCGAGGTCCTGCACGGTCGTCAGGGCGCCGGGCCGGACGACGGTCAGGGCGGGCGCGCCGCTGCCCGCTCCGGTCGCCCGGCCGTCCGTTTCGGACACGCGGTCGTCCGATCCGGGCGCTCGGCCGTCCGCTTCGGACGTACGGCCGCCCGTTCCGGGCGCTCGGCTGTCCGGTCCGGATCCGGTCATGAGCTCACCTCGAAACGTACGCGGGTGCCGGGGGCCAGCAGCGCCGCCGGTTCCCGTCCCGCGTCCCACAGGACCGCGTCCGTGCGTCCGATGAGCTGCCAGCCGCCGGGGGAGGAGCGGGGGTAGACGCCGGTGTACGGGCCGGCCAGGCCGACCGCGCCGGCGGGCACCGCGGTGCGGGGCGTGGCCCGGCGCGGCACGTGCAGGTGAGCCGGGAGGCCGGTCAGATAGCCGAAGCCGGGGGCGAAGCCGCAGAAGGCGACGCGGAATTCGAGACCGGAGTGGATCGCTGCCACCTCGTCCGCGGCGACCCCCCACAGGGCGGCCACCTCGGCGAGGTCGGCCCCGTCGTAGCGGACGGGGAGGACGACGGGATCGCCGTCGGCGGCCGTGAGCGGCGGGAGGTCCCAGTGCGCGATGTCGGCGGCGAGGGCCTGCGGGTCGGCCAGGCCGTCGAGGAGGACGGTGCGCGCCGCGGGCACGATCTCGGTCACCGCCGGCAGGGTCCCGGCGGCCCGGCGGCGCAGCAGTTCGGTGTGGAGCGCCTGGGCCTCCTCGCCGCCGGCGACCTCGACGAGCAGGGCGTGCGGGCCGACGCGCAGGGCACGGGCGCGGGGCGTGGTCATGCGAAGGCCTCCAGGCGGACGCCCGCGGCCTCCAGCGCGGCGCGCACCCGCCGGGCGAGGTCCGCGGCACCGGGCGTGTCCCCGTGGAGGCACAGGGAGCGGGCCCGTACGGCGACCTCCTCGCCCGTCAGGGCGGTGACGGCGGCATCCCGGGCCATCCGTACGGAGCGGGCGATGACGGCATCCGGGTCGGGGACGACCGCGCCGGGGGTCCGGCGCGGCACGAGCGTGCCCGCGGCCGTGTACGCGCGGTCGGCGAACGCCTCGCCGACCACCGGCAGTCCGGCCTGCGCGGCGGCCTCGTGCAGCCGCGAGCCCGGCAGGCCCAGGACGGGCAGGGCCCCGCCCGCGCGCACCACTCCGGCGACGACGGCCGCGGCCTGCTCGGCGTCGGCGACCGTGCGGTTGTAGAGCGCGCCGTGCGGCTTGACGTAGGTGACGTCCGTGCCGGCCGCCCGCGCGAAGACGCGCAGCGCGCCGACCTGATAGGTGATCTCGTCGGCGAGCTCGTCCGGGGGCACGTCCATGGCGCGCCGCCCGAAGCCGGCCAGGTCGCGGTAGGAGACCTGGGCGCCGATGCGCACGCCGCGCTCGGCGGCCCGCTCGCAGACCTGCCGCATGGTGGAGGGGTCGCCGGCGTGGAAGCCGCACGCGACGTTCGCGCTGGTCACGACCGACAGCAGGGCGTCGTCGTCGGTCAGGGGCCAGCGCCCGAAACCCTCCCCGAGATCGGCGTTGAGGTCGAGCACGGCGGTGCCGTGGGCGATCATGCGTTCTCCTCTTCCCGCTCCCGCAGGGCGCCCAGTATGAGCTCCAGGGCGTCGTCCAGATAAGTGGTCAGCTCGCGCTCCGCCGTCGCGTAGTCGCCGTCCTCCAGGAGCCTCGCGAGGGCGCGGTTGCGCGCCAGGAACGGCTCGTGGAAGCGGTGCGCCGAGGGCATCGCGTGGAAGGCCAGGCGCAGTTCGGCCAGCAGCCGGTCCATCGCGGCGTCGATGCGCGGGCTGCCGGACAGGGCGGCGAGCGCCCGGTGGAAGCGCAGGTCGGCCGAGCCGACCTCCTGCCAGTCGCCCCCGGAGGCGGCGCGCTCGGCCTCGTCCACCGCCGCGGTCACGGCCTCGCGCAGCGGCCGTCCGGCCCCGGCCGCGGCCCGGACGCCGGCGCACTCCAGTGCGGCGCGCACGCGGTAGATGTCGGTGACGTCGGCGGGGTCGACGACGCGGACGAAGACCCCGCGGTTGAGCCGGTGCACGACGAGGCTCTCGTGGATCAGCAGGCGGAACGCCTCGCGCAGCGTGTTGCGCGAGACCCCGAGGTCCCGGCCGAGGGCCTCTTCCGAGAGCCGGGTGCCGGGCGGCAGGGCGCCGCCCTCGATGCGGTCGCGGAGCACGCCCGCGACGCGCTGTGCGGTGGACAAGGTCATCGGCATCCCCAAGTACTTGTTGATCGCCCACACCTATTGAGAATTGTTGAACAATATCTTAGCCTCCTCGCCAATCCCCTCACCCGATCGGGTGAGGGCCGTCCGGGACCCCGGAAGGCGGAGCGCATGATCGTTCTCCTGGGCGTCGTCGTGGTCGTGCTCGGCTTCGCCACGAGACGCAACCCTCTGCTGGTGGTCGGCGCCGCCGGCATCGTCACGGGCCTCCTCGGCGGCCTCTCCCCCCAGCGCGTCCTGGCCGCCTTCGGCACCGGGTTCGCCTCCAGCCGCTCGGTGACGATCTTCGTGATCACGCTGCCCGTCATCGGCCTGCTCGAACACCACGGCCTCCAGGAACAGGCCCGCCGCCTGATCACCCGCTTCGCCGGGCTCACCGCGGGCCGCTTCCTCGCGCTCTACCTCCTGCTGCGCCAGATCGCCGCCGCCGTCGGCCTCAACAACGTCTTCGGGCACGCCCAGACCGTCCGGCCGCTCGCCGCGCCCATGGCCGAGGGTGCCGCCGAGCGCCGCCACGGGCCGCTGGGCGAGAAGGCCCGCGAGAAGGTGCGCTCCTTCGCGGCGAGCGCGGACAACGTCGGGCTGTTCTTCGGCGAGGACGTCTTCCTGGCCGTCGGCTCGATCCTGCTGATCACCGGCTTCGTCAACACCACCTACCACACGCACCTCGAACCGCTGCAGCTCGCGCTCTGGGCGATCCCCACGGCCCTGTGCGCGCTCGCCGTCCACGGCTGGCGGCTGCTGCGGCTCGACCGTCAGCTGTCCGGGGCGGCCCCCCGGGCCGGCCGCACCGCCGAACTCGGGGAGACCGTCAAGTGATCAAGGCGGAGTGGTTCTACTGGCTCGTCGGCGGCATCTTCCTGGTGATGGCCGCGCAGATGCTCACCGACCGCACCAACCCCAAGCGCGTCGGCACCGCCGCCTTCTGGGGCCTGCTCGGGCTCGGCTTCGTCTACGGCACCTGGGTCGCCGACAAGTCCGCCCCGGCCGAGCCGCTCGGCGCGGCCGTCCTCGTCATGGTCTGCCTCGCGGGCTTCGGCTTCACCGGCCGCGGCAAGGGCACCGCCGCCACGCCCGGGCAGCGGGAGGCGCGCGCGGCGCGGTGGGGGAGCCGCCTGTTCGTCCCCGCCCTCACCATCCCCGTCGTCGCCCTCGTCTGCGCGGTCGGCGTCAAGAAGCTCTCCATGGACGGCGAACCCGTCCTCCAGAAGGGCAGCGAGACCATCCTCGGCCTGGGCATCGGGGCCGTCGTCGCCCTCGTCGTGGGCATGGTGATGCTGCGCGAGAAGCGGCTTTCGACCCCCGTGCACGCCGGGCGGTCCATGCTGGAGTCGATGGGCTGGGCCATGCTGCTGCCCCAGCTCCTCGCCACGCTCGGCTCCCTCTTCTCCGTCGCCGGCGTCGGCGACCAGGTCCGCCGGATCACCACCGCCGTGCTGCCCGACGGCTCCCTCTTCCTCGCCGTCGTCGTCTACTGCGCCGGCATGTTCCTCTTCACCGTCGTCATGGGGAACGGCTTCGCCGCCTTCCCCGTCATGACCGCCGCCGTCGGCTGGCCCGTCCTCGTCGTCCAGGAGGGCGGCAACGCCCCGGCCGTCCTCGCCGTCGGCATGCTCGCCGGCTTCTGCGGCACGCTCGTGACGCCCATGGCCGCCAACTACAACATCGTCCCGGCCGCGCTCCTCGAACTGAAGGACCAGTACGGGCCCATCAAGGCCCAGCTGCCCACAGCCGTCGCCCTGCTCGGCTGCAACATCGCCATCATGTACTTCTTCGCCGTCTGACGGCCGGGAAGGGAACACGGCCGGGACGCACGGCCGGGAGGGAGCCAGCGCCATGACCCGTGTCCTGCTCACCGGGTTCGAGCCCTTCGGCGGGGAGGAGGTCAACCCCTCCTGGGAGGCCGTCCGCGCCGCCGCCGCACGACCGCCCGAAGGGCTCGTCCTCTCCACCGCGCGGCTGCCCTGCGCCTTCGGCACCGCCCTCGACGCCCTCCGGGAGGCCGTCGACCGCACCGCACCGGACCTCGTGCTCTGCGTGGGGCAGGCGGGCGGCCGCCCCCACGTCACCGTCGAACGCATCGCCGTCAACATCGACGACGCCCGCATCCCCGACAACGCGGGCGCACAGCCCGTCGACGAGCCCGTCGTCCCCGGCGGCCCCGCCGCCTACTTCGCGACCCTGCCGGTCAAGGCGTGCGTCGCGGCCGTGCGCGAGGCCGGGCTGCCCGCCGCCGTCTCCCAGACCGCCGGCACTTTCGTCTGCAACCACGTCTTCTACGGCCTGATGCACCTCGCCGCGACCGAACGCCCCGGGCTGAGGGGCGGGTTCGTGCACGTCCCCTACGCGCCCGCGCAGGTCACCGACCGGGCCCTGCCCTCGCTGCCCGTCGCCACCGTCGCGGAGGCACTCTGTGTGATCGCCGTCACCGCCGCGGGGCGCACCACGGACATCCGTGCGGAAGGCGGAGCCACACACTAGGGGCGTGGCGGACATTCCGCCCGTGCCGTTTCGTCCGTTGTCGGTGTGACCGCCTACTCTGTGCGACGTGACTTCTCCAGCCCCGGCGGCCGCTCCGCCCCAGCTCAACGGGCCGTCGCGGCCGGCCCCGGGCCCGGCCGCCGACGAGGGCCTGGCCCGCCGGCTGCGCGCGCTCGCCTGCACCGCGCCGCTGCACGACCTGGACGCGCGCAAGGCCAACCTCGCGGGCGAGTACGGCGTCTACGCCATGGCGGAGGTGGCGCTCGCCGCCATCGACCTGGTCACGCTCAACATGGACTTCGACACCGGCGCCGACCACGAGCAGATAGTGGCCCGGCTGCAGCCGCGCGTCGCCGCCCAGGCGCCCGAGCGGCCGCAGGCCGAGCACGAGCGGGTGGCCCGCTGGGTCCTGGAGAACCTCATCAACGTCGGCAGTGTCGACCGCGGCTTCCGCGCCGTCTACGGCACCTTCGGTGCCGACGGGGTCTACGTCCGGCGCGACTACGACTTCAAGCTCGTCGAGGAGGTGCCCGGCCCCGGCGGCACGGTCTTCCTGCGCACGACCGACGAAGCCGTCAACGTCCTCGTCGGCGCCCTCGACACCGACGTCACCAGCGCGCAGATCGCCGCCGAGGTGAAGCTGGAGGTCCTCATCAGCCGGGGCCGGCTCGCCGACGCCCAGCTCGCCGCGGAGCAGGCCCGCTACCGCACCGTGCAGTACGCCGAGACCCTCCGCAAGACCCTCGACGCCACCCGGCGCAACGTCCGCGCCGTCGACTGGCTGCGGGCCGTCCCCGACATGATCGCCGAAGCGCTCGACCACGTCGCCGACCGCTACCGCCACGAGAACGCGATCCTCACCAACATCCGCAAGGCCCGCGACGAGGCCGAGGAGCCCGAGCACAAGCGCCGCGCCGCCGAGCTCGTCGACATCGTCAAGGACTGCATCCGCCGCCACACGCAGCTGCAGTCCCGCCTCCTGGAGGCCGGCCCGCTCTTCCGCGCGGAACAGGACCGCCAGGCGTTCGCCGTCTCCTCCGGGCGCTCCGGCCTGGACCTGTACGGCCAGCTGCTCGCCCCCGTGCTCCCCCTGCCGCTCGAAGCGGCCGGGCGCGTCACCGACGCCTTCTTCGCCCGCGGCACGGGGCTGCGCACGCCCGTCTCCGTACGTGTCGTCGACCTCGTCGACATACTCCTCAGCCCGCCCGCCGAGCGGGAGCACCTCGGCGCGGAGATGCCCGAGCCGGACCTCATCGCCACGCCCGACGACAGCCGCTTCAGCGAGGAGCAGCTCGCGAGCGCCATGGAGCTGCTCACCCTCCCGCCCGACGCGCCGCGCCGCCTCTCCGGCCTCCTGGCCGACGCCCGCCGCCGCGACCCCGAACTGCCCTACCTCGTCGCCCTCCTGGCCGTCCACGCCGCGAGCCCCGCGGTCGGCACGACCTACCGCCAGGGAGAGCAGTCCCTCCTCTTCGCCGTCGACGACGGCACGGTCCTCGACGACCCCGAATTCGGCGGCGCCGACCTCATCGTCGGCACGGCCCTGCTGGACGCGGCGGGCATGGCGGCGGACCGCGCGGAGGCGTCATGACGGGGCGCCTGCGGCGAGCGGTCCGGGGCGGCCATGGCCCGGCTCCGGCGGGCCCCGGCGGCTCGGTGCCGGTCCGGCACCGCCGGGCTGCGCCATACGCCTGCTTGCCGTTGCGGCGGGCGAGAAGGTGCGGCAGGCAGCCGTACCGGCACGGGGGCATCGCCGATGCAACGGCGACCCGTGCGTCCTTCGGGAGCCGGGCTTTTCCTTCCGCCGCGACGGTGACCGGCCACGACGCCGTATCCCGGCGGTGCCGGGCCGACCGCAAGTTGCCGTGGCCGGGCCGCGGAGCCGCAGTGCCGGGCCGGGCGCGGCTTCGAGCCGCTGCGGCCGACGCCGGCCCTTCACTCCGGGGAGGGCCGCGAGGCCCTTTCCGCCGCGACGGTGACCGGCCACGACGGCGCACCCCGGCGGTGCCGGACCACCGCAAGTCTCACATCCGCAGGAGCACACCGTGACTGAGTACGACGCCGAAGCCCCGGCGGAGCCGGACGTCGCCGGCGACGCCGACGCACCCGCGCCCGGCGGCAGCGCCCCCGGCACCGTAACCCCCGCGGACGCGGCCGACGCCGCGCGGCTCATCGCGTTCGGGCTGCAGCCCAAGCTCGCGCCCGCGCGGGACGCCGAGTACACCGAGCTGCTGCGCCGCCACCGCGACGACCCCGCGTTCGCCCGCCTCGCGGACGCCGTCGCGGCCGGCCTGGGCCTGGTCGTCCTGGAGGTGTCCACCCGGGCCGGCATGGCCGTGACCGCCGCGGAGGACTCCGTCTTCGCCGTGCGCATGGGCGACTACGCCCGCCGCGCCACCGTCGACTCCGGCGACCGCTTCCTGCACGGCCTCGCCCACCTCGCCGTCGCCGCCCTGGCCTTCCCGCGCCCGGAGGACCTCGCTGACGACGGCTACATCGGCCGGATCACCGTCAACGGCGTGGACGCGTTCGTCCGGCAGGCCTGCCGCCGCCTGGAGGAGCGCGCCGCCGAACAGGGCGAGAACACCGACCCGACGACGGACGCCCCCGGCCTGGAGGCCGCCTGGCGGGTCTACGCGCGCCGCAGCGCGACGGGCGCCACCAAGGACGCCCGCCGCCTGGCCGGCTCGACGACGGGCATCATCGCCAAGGCCGTCGCCTTCCTCGTCGACTCCGGGTTCCTGCAGCGCACCGGCGACGACGCCGGCGGCGCCTTCCGCACCACCGCCCGCTACCAGCTCCAGGTCCGCGACATGGCCGGCAGCGCGGCCATGACCGAACTGCTGGAGCTGGGGGTCGTGCCCGTCGGCGACGGCGGCGCGACGCTCCTGCCGCCGGACGACGCCGACGACCTCGACCTGGTCGCCGACGCCGGCCTGCCCTTCCACGCCTCCTGACGCCTCCGGCGTCTCCCGGCCCCGCCGCCCCCTCCTGCCCCTTCCACTGCGACAAGCGAGAGTCCGCCGCCATGTACGAGCTGTCCCGGGTCCGCCTCTACTCCATCGGGCCCGCCGGTGCGCGCTACGCCGACACCGTGCTGGACCTCCGGGGAGTGGGCGCGCCCGTGCCCACCCCCGCACCGGCGCAGGCGGAGTTCTTCGAGGAGGAGCCCGTCGGGCCGCCGCGCCGTCCCGCCCCGGCCGGCGTGCTCTTCCTGGAGAACGGCGGCGGCAAGTCCGTCCTCCTCAAGCTCATCTTCTCGGTCATGCTGCCGGGCCACCGCAACACCCTGGGCGGCGCCAGCTCGGGCGTGCTGCGCAAGTTCCTGCTGGCCGACGACTGCGGGCACGTCGCCCTGGAGTGGCAGCACGTCCTGACGGGCGAGACGATCGTGGTCGGCAAGGTCAGCGAGTGGCGCGGCCGCCAGGTCTCCAACGACCCGCGGAAGTTCGCCGAGGCCTGGTACTCGTTCCGGCCCGGCCCGGGCCTGAGCCTGGACGCCCTGCCCGTGGCCGAGTCCAGCGCGATGCGCGCCGCCGCCGACGGCACCTCGGGCGCACGGGGACGCCGGCGCACGATGAAGGGCTTCCGCGACGCCCTCACCGAGGCCGGCAAGGCCTACCCGCACCTGGACGTGGTGTGGGAGGAGATCCACGAGCGCTGGAACGAGCACCTCGGCGAGCTCGGCCTCGACCCCGAACTCTTCCGCTACCAGCGCGAGATGAACGCCGACGAGGGCGAGGCCGCCGGCCTCTTCGCCGTCAAGAACGACTCCGACTTCACGGACCTGCTGCTGCGCGCGGTCACCGACACCCGCGACACCGACGGCCTCGCCGACCTCGTGCACGGCTTCGCCCACAAGCTGGGCCGCCGCGCCGAGCTCACCGCCGAGCGGGACTTCACCGCCGGCTCCCTCGAC
The DNA here is from genome assembly GCF_049725035.1 of Streptomyces sp. XH2. NCBI lineage: Bacteria > Bacillati > Actinomycetota > Actinomycetes > Kitasatosporales > Streptomycetaceae > Streptomyces > Streptomyces sp. XH2. Next base: position 236,350 of record NZ_JBMMMZ010000017.1, read on the forward strand.
CTGCTGTCGCGCATCGCCGACGCCGCCGTCAAGCGCGAGCAGGCCCGCGGCGTGCACGCCGGCGCCGAGCGCCGCACCCGCGGCCTGGCCCGCCGCCTGTCCGCCCGCGCGTTCGAGGAGCGCGGCCGGGCCGCCGAGCTGGCCGACCAGGTGGCCGCCGCGGCCCACGCCGTGACCGACGCCGAGACCGAGCGCGGCCGCAGCTCCCTGATCGCCGCCGAGATCGCCTACCGGCACGCCTCCCTGGCCCTGGCCGCGGCCGAGAAGGCCGCCGCCGCCCAGCGCCGCGAGCTCAACGACGCCCGCACGCTGCACTCCGCCTGGCAGGCCGCCGAGACCGTGCTGCGCCACCGCGCCGCCGCCGACCGCTCCGCGCGCGTCGCCGCCGCCATTCGCGAGGCCGAGCGCGACGCCGCCCCCGCCCTGGCCGCCCGCGCCCAGGCCGCCACCGAGCTCGTACGGGCCCTCAACACCGCCGCCGAGAACGGCGAGCGGCGCGCCAACGAGGAGGAGGAGCGCTCCGCCGCCCTTCAGGAGGCGAGCGAGGCCGCGCACCGCGACGCGACCGCCGCCGCCACCGAGGCCCAGCGCGCCCGCAGCGAGGCTGGCCACCTGCGCCAGCGCCTGGCCGAGGTCGAGCAGGAGACCGCCGAGGCCGTCCGCGCCGGCTGGATCGACGAGGCCGGCGACGCCGACCCGGCCCGCGCCGCGCTCGCCGCCAGCGACGCCGAGAAGCCCGCCGTCGCCGCCTACGAGGCCGCCCGCGAGGCCGCCCGCCAGGCCGCCGACCGGGCCAAGGAGACGGCCGCCGCCGAGAGCCGCGCCGAGCTGGCCGCGGCCCGCGCCGCGGACGCCGCCACGGCCGCCGAGGCCGCCCACGACGCTGAGCGGCGCGCCGCCGAGTCCATCGGCGCCGAGCAGCGCCTGACCGAACTGCTGGGCCTGCCCGAGCCGGCCGCCGCCGGCCAGGTGCCCGGCCCGCGCGTGGCGGACGGCCCGCACGGCGACGGCCAGCCGCCCGCCCCGCGCCGCTCCGCCGAGGGCGACCCGCAGGCCACGGGCCTGTACTACCCCGGCGCCGTACGGGCGGCCGCCGCCCGCGGCCGCGCGGAGCTGCCGCCCGTGACGGGCCCGCTCACCGCCGAGGAGCTCGACCGCAACGCCGACGCCCTGCGCGAGCTGCTCGACGAGAGCGTCGCCGCCTCCGAGCGCCACCTGTTCGACCTGCGCACGGCCGCCGCCGACGACTCCCGCATCCTGGGCGCCCTCGGCGACGGCGGACTGCTGCCGCCCCGCCCCGACGTCCTCGCGGCCGTGGAGTACCTCGGCGAGCACGGCATCCCCGCCCTGCCCGGCTGGCGCTACCTCGCCCAGGCCGTCGACCCGGCCCGGCACGCCGCCGTCCTCGCGGCGCGCCCCGAGCTCGTCGACGGCGTCGTCATCACCGACACCGACTCCCACGCCCGCGCGCGCGAAGTCCTCGGCACCGCCTCCCTGCTGCCCCGCTCCGCCCTCGCCGTCGGCACCGCAGGCGCCCTGCTCGCCCCCGTCCCGGAGACGGAGCAGCAGGACACGGGCGTCTTCCTCGTACCGCCGAACCCCGCCATGCACGACGAGCGCGCGGCCGACGAGGAGCGGCACACCCTGCGCGAGCGGGCCCTCGCCCGCGACGAGGAGATCCGCGCCATAGCGGCCCGCCTCGCCGGTGACCGCACCCTCGCCGCCCGCCTCTCCTCGTGGCGCGCCGGCTGCCCCGCCGGCCGCCTCGCCGAGCTGGCCGCCGAGGCCGCCCGCGCCCGCGCCGCCGCGGACACCGCCCAGGAGGAGCTGACCGGCCTGCGCGCCGCCCGCGCCGAGGCGGAGGAGACCGCCGCCGAGGCCGCCCGCGTGCGCGACGAGCGGCAGGAGACCGCCCAGCGCGCCCGCCGCGTCGCCGACGCCCTCGCCGGGCTCGCCTACCGCCTGCGCGAGCGCGCCAACTGGCAGGCGCAGGCCCGCGAGCTCGCCGAGGAGGCCGCCGAGGCCGAGGAACGCGCCGCCGAGCTCGTCGACCGCGCCCGCGCCGCCGACGACGCCCGCCGCACCGCCCAGCGCGCCGCCGACGACGCCCGCCGCACCGCCCGCGCCCTGCGCGCCGAGCGCGCGGAGATCGCCGGCGCCCCCGACGAGGTGCCCGAGGCCGCCGGGCCCCCCACCGCCTCGCTGCCCGCCCTGCGCGAGGCCTACCGCGCCGCCTCCCAGGTCTACGAGAAGGTCGGCGTCGGCGCCGACCTCCGTGCCGAACAGGCCCGCGCGGAGAGCGACGAGAGCGCCGCCCGCAACGAACTGGACCGGCTCACCAACAAGGTGCGCACCCGCGCCGCCCAGCTCCTGGAGGGCACCGAAGGCGCCGACGGGCCCTCCCGGCAGGCCGCCGCGGCCCGCGCCGAGGAGCTCGTCCACATGCTGGAGAGCCGCGCCTCCGCGGCCAGCGAGCAGCTGGGCCGGCTGCGCGGCGAGGCCGAGCGCCTCGCCCCGGCCGACGGCGACGCCCACACCGAGCTCCCCGAGGAGCTCGTCCCCGGCGACGCCGACCGCGCCAAGGAGCTCCTGCGCACCGTCACCGGCGAACTCGCCGCCCGCACCGATGCCCTGGAGCGCGCCCGCACCGCCCACAGCGACCTGCTGCGCGCCCACCGCGCCGCCGAGGACGCCGCCACCGGCTTCGACGACACCGCCGCCCTCCTGCGCGACCTGCTGCGCGACAACTCCCCGGAGGACGACACCGAGGAGCCCGAGCCGTACAGCGGCAGCCTGGAGGAGGCCCGTCAGGCCGCGGCCGAGGCCCGCCGCTCCCTGCGCGGCTGCGCCGGCGACCTGTCGGCCGCCGAGTCCGCCGTCCGCGAGGCGAGCGACGTCCTCGTCCGGCACGCCAACTCCACCCGCTACGAGCAGGTGCGCACCCCCGCCCGCCAGCAGATCCGCGAGCTCCCCGCGGCCGCCCTGCCCGAGCACGCGGCCGCGTGGGCCGAGGCGTTCGCGCCCCGCCTGCGCGTGCTGACCGACGAGCTGGAGCAGCTGGAGCGCAACCGCGACAGCATCGTGGACCGGCTGCGCGGCCTCGTGGAGTCCTCGCTCACCACCCTGCGCTCCGCGCAGCGCCTGTCCCGGCTGCCCGAGGGCCTGGGGGAGTGGTCGGGCCAGGAGTTCCTGCGCATCCGCTTCGACGACCCCGACCAGAGCACCCTCACCGAGCGCCTCGGCGAAGTCATCGACGAGGCGACCCGCTCCGCGGTCAAGAAGAACTCCGACCTGCGCCGCGACGGCATGTCCCTGCTGCTGCGCGGCGTCCAGGCGGCCCTGCAGCCGCGCGGCGTCGCCGTGGAGATCCTCAAGCCCGACGCGGTGCTGCGCGCCGAGCGGGTGCCCGTCCGGCAGATGGGCGACGTGTTCTCCGGAGGCCAGCTGCTGACCGCGGCCATCGCCCTGTACTGCACCATGGCGGCGCTGCGCAGCAACGACCGCGGCCGCGACAAGCAGCGCCACGCGGGCACCCTGTTCCTCGACAACCCCATCGGTCGCGCCAACGCCACGTACCTGCTGGAGCTCCAGCGGGCCGTCGCGGACGCCCTCGGGGTGCAGCTGCTCTACACCACCGGCCTGTTCGACACCACGGCCCTGGCCGAGTTCCCGCTGGTGATCCGGCTGCGCAACGACGCGGACCTGAGGGCGGGCCTGAAGTACATCAGCGTCGAGGAGCACCTGCGCCCCGGTCTGCCCCAGCAGCAGGACCCGGACGGGGAGCAGGTCCACGGCCAGATCACGGCGACGCGGATGTACCGCCGCCCGGCGGAGGAGGCACCGGCACAGGCCTGACCGGCCGGGCCCCGCGGCCCCCCGCTCCGCTAGGCCCGCAGCACCTCCTCGATGCTGTCGCGCAGCTGCCGCAGCCTGTCGAGCTGCCCGCCCGGGCGGTGCATGGCCTCGTCGATGGCCAGCAGCTCCTCGGCGGGCACCCGGGAGACGTACGTGCGCAGCTCGGTGAGGTCCAGCCGCCGGTTGAAGTCGTGCACCGCGTCCCGCCAGCGGTGCAGCAGGGAGATGAGCTCGGCGTGCCCGGGTTCGGAGAACACCCCCGACACCAGGGCCGCGTCCGTCGCCGACTGCACGAGGCGGGGGTACACACGCGCCTTCGGCGCGAAGCGGTCCAAGGGGGCGAAGCCCCCGCCCGTCAGCAGTTCGGTGTTCTTCACGAGCTCGCCGGCCAGGGCGTGCAGTACCTGGGCGCGCCGCTCGCGGGCGGCCGCCCGCCGCTCGGCGTACACCCCGGTGATGGCGGCGACGAGCGCGAGCCCGGAGGTCGCGGGCTCGAAGCGGCCGTCGCGGCCCTGGGCGACGGTCAGCCACCAGCCGCAGATGCCGAGCGCGAGCAACAGGCAGGCGATGGTGGCGGCGGCGAAGAACTGCCGGCTGAACCGGCCGAGGAACCCGGTCACGGTGACGCCCCGTCAGTCGAAGGGGTTGGGCCCGTCGGGCCGCACGCCGTCACCCTTCGCCAGGAGCAGCAGCGTCATCCCGAAGGCGGGCCGGTCGAAGGACGTGTGCCCGGCCTCGTGGGTCTCGCCCACCATGGTGACCCGGGCGTCCACCAGCATCTTCTCCAGCCCCGCCCGGGTGTACTTCCGGCTGAGCAGGAGGCGGATGGTGTCCTGGTCGGGGAACGGCACCGTGCTGCGGTCGGGCAGCGTCAGCTCCAGCTCGGTGCCGGTCCGGTTGCGGTAGACCACCTTGATCAGCAGTGCCCGGTCGTCCTCGACGAGCCCCTCGCACGTGAGGCTGTTCATGTCGATCTGCAGGTCGGTGTACTGCAGCAGGGCGCTGGTGACGAACTCGCGGAAGCGCGGGCTGTTCTCGTACTCCTGCGCCGCGGCCCGCGCCGCCACCTCGTCCTGCCCGGCCGTGCTGGCCACCTCCAGCAGGAAGCGGTCCTGCGGCCGCAGCAGCTTCTCGGCCAGCAGGGTCAGCAACTGCGTGTCGCTGTCGAAGTTCGCCAGGGTGTTGCCCAGCAGCGAGTACACCACCGGCTCGTCGCCCACCGTGCTGCGGATCAGCGTGCCCAGCCGGTCGAGGTTGGCCGGCATGGAGAAGTCCAGCTGGACGGGGAGCACGTCCGCGGGGGGCACGTGCAGGTGCTGCAGCGCCTCGCGCTGGGCGAGGCGCAGCATCTCCGCGCTGACGTCCACGGGGAGGTAACAGCCGCAGTGGCCGCGGCTGTCCAGGGAGCGCAGCAGCGCCTGGTCCTTCTGCCCGGTGCCCGGACCGAGGCTCACATAGTGCAGCGGGCCGTCCGGGAGCCGCTCGCTCAGACCGCGCCAGCGCCGGCTGAACGACGCGATGCTCTCGCGCATCACCGGGTAGTACAGGTCGTTGCACGCGTGGGCCCACGCCACCGTCGACTCCAGGCCCCAGTACGAGAAGCCGGAGGTGATCAGCTTGCCCGAGCCCGAAGGGTCGGGGCCGCGCCGCAGCCCGGCCGTCACCTGCGCCAGCTTGCCCGACTGCTCCTCGCCCACCAGACACACCGTCCAGCCGGCGTCCCGGAGGATCTCCGGAATCCGATGTACCGCCCGGTCCCGCTCCGCCATCCGTACATCCCCCCATGGCCCGTCAGCCCGCCCGTGCCCGGCGTACGCCACCGTCAACTGCCGAACCTACCGGGCAGTTGACGATCAGGGGAAGCCGGGGCGACGGGCCCGTCTGCCCGCACGCGCCGTACTGCTGGGCACGGACACCACTCCGTGCCGCTGCCGCCACACCTGCCGCGTCACCCACACGTCCAGCACCGCCCATGTGGTGGCCACCACACTCGCCAGGGTGCACAGCAGCGCGGGCAGGGCCAGCCACAGCTCGGCCAGCGCGAACAGCGCCGCCACCATGCCCTGCACCAGCGTGACGGCGACGAAAAGGACCGCACGCACCGCGGCCGTGCGCACCGGATCCGGCATCCGGCGCCTGCGGGCGGGCTCCTCCACCCACAGCGGCGGCCGCGCCCGGTCCGACGGGACGTCATGATCCCGCTCCACGAGCTCACCCCCTCGTCGGCGGACCGCTCCGCCGCCTCCCGTGCCGACGGCCGGCCGTAGCGGTCCGGCTCCCTCCACAAGAGCGAAGGAGGGTGCCCGATAGTTCCCATGGGCAAGGAATTACCGCCATACGGGTGGCCGTCCCGGCAGTCTGATCACCGTACTGGTCTTCGAGTCCCGTACCGCGCAGTAGTAGGCTCACGCCGCATTGTTGTCGGAACACCACGCCTCCGGAGCGGGGTCGACGTTGGGGAGGCCATGCGCTTTCGCGGGAAGTCCATCCGCCGGAAGATCGTGGCGCTGCTGCTGGTGCCGCTGGTGTCGCTCACCGGCCTGTGGGTCTTCGCCACCGTGATCACCGGCACGGAGGCCGCCCGGCTGCTCTCCGCCGCCGAGGCCATCCGCACGGCCGGCCTCCCCGCCGAGGACCTCGTCCGCGCGCTGCAGAAGGAACGCCGCCAGAGCCTCGTCCTCCTCGCCGACCCGCGCCGCGCCGACCACGCCGCCCTCCTGAGCGAGCAGCAGGCCGCGACCGACCGGGCGGCCGCCGCCTTCCGGACCGGCGCCGCGAAGGTCCGCGACGACATGAGCCCCGCCACGGACGTGCGGTTCCGGCGCATCGAGAAGGCCCTCGGCGACCTCGACGGCCTGCGCGGCAAGGTCCGGGACGCCTCCATCAGCCGGCACGGCGCCTTCCAGGCCTACAACGACCTGGTGGAGCCGTACTACGCCTTCCTCGGCAGCCTCGGCGCCTTCGAGGACGCCGAGATGGACAAGCAGGCCCGCGCCCTCATCGGCGTGGCCCGCGCCCGCGAGGCGCTCTCCCGCGAGGACGCCCTCCTCGCCGCCGCCCTCACCGCCGGCACCATGAGCCGCCAGGACCTGCGGGCCGTCTCCGACCGCGTCGCCGAGCGGCAGATCCTCTACAGCACCAACCTCGCCGTCCTGCCCGCCGCCGACCAGAAGATCTTCGAGGAGTACTGGCGCGGCACCGCGCCGCACACCCTGCGCGCGGCCGAGGACACCGCGATCCTCGCCGGCTCCACCCGCGCCCCGCAGACCATCGACCCGCAGCGCTGGGAGAAGGCCGCGGGCGTCGTCCTCGACGAGCTCGCCCGGATGAACACCGAGGCCACCGACCGCTACGCGGACCGCGTCGAGCCCATCGCCGCCCGCGTCCTGACCAAGGCCGCCGTCGCCGGCGTCCTCGGCGCCGCCGCGCTCATCGCCTCCCTCGTCATCTCGCTGCGCATCGGCCGCGGCCTCGTGCGCGACCTGCGGCAGCTGCGCAAGGAGGCCCACGAGGTCTCCGGCGTGCGGCTGCCCGCCGTCATGCGCCGCCTGGCCGCGGGTGAGAAGGTCGACCTCGCCGCCGAGGCCCCGCTGCGCGCGTTCGGGCCGGACGAGCTCGGCCAGGTCGGCAAGGCCCTCAACACCCTGCAGCGGGCCGCCGTCGAAGCCGCCGTCAAACAGGCCGACATGCGCCGCGGCGTCTCCGACGTCTTCGTCAACCTCGCCCGCCGCAGCCAGGTCCTGCTGCACCGTCAGCTCACCCTCCTCGACGCCATGGAGCGCCGCACCGAGGACACCGAGGAACTCGCCGACCTCTTCCGCCTCGACCACCTCACCACCCGCATGCGCCGCCACGCGGAGGGCCTGGTCATCCTCTCGGGGGCCGCCCCGGCCCGGCAGTGGCGCAAGCCCGTCCGCCTCATGGACGTCGTCCGCGCCGCCGTCGCCGAGGTCGAGGACTACGAGCGGATCGAGGTGCGGCGCCTGCCGCGGCTGGCCGTCCGCGGCCCCGCGGTCGGCGACCTCACCCACCTCGTCGCCGAACTCCTGGAGAACGCCACCGTGTTCTCCCCGCCGCACACCGCCGTGCAGGTGCACGGCCAGCGCGTCGCCAACGGCTTCACCCTGGAGATCCACGACCGGGGCCTCGGCATGTCCCCGGACGCCCTGCTGGAGGCCAACCTCCGGCTCGCCGAGACCCCCGAGTTCGAGCTCTCCGACACCGACCGGCTCGGCCTGTTCGTCGTCAGCCGCCTCGCGCGCCGCCACGACGTCAAGGTCACGCTCCAGACCTCCCCGTACGGCGGCACCACCGCCGTCGTCCTCATCCCCCTGGACCTCCTCACCGAGGACGGGGCCGGGCCGGGCGGCGCCTCCCGCCCCGGGGACGAGGACACCGGCGAGCAACTCCTCGCCCGCAACCGCGGAACGGCGCCGCCCCGGCGCGAGGCGCTCTCCCCGGCCGTGCACGACGACGTGCTCTGCCCGTTCGAGCCGCGCGCGGACGAGGGGGAGGAGCACCACCGGGCCGGCGGCGCCCTCGTGCCCCTGCCCCGCCGCAGGCCCGCCCCTGCGCTCTCCGAGGAGCCCGGGGCGGAGCCGACCCCCACCGGCGGGCTGCCCCGGCGCGTGCGCCAGGCGAGCCTGGCCCCCCAGCTGAAGAAGGATCCGGAGGCCCCCCGCACCCGGGGCGGGACCACCGGCCCGGACCCCGCCGGTCCGGAACCCGAGCGCGACGCCGACGAGGTGCGGGCCAGGATGGCCGCACTCCAGCGAGGCTGGCAGCGCGCCCGGGAGCACAATGAGGCGGACACACCGGAAAGATCACCGAAAACAGCACCACGAACCACATCTGAGGGGGACGGTCGATGACCGCACCGAAGGCCGAGAACGCGACAACCACCGCAGCAGGCGGCTCGCCGGCCGCCACGGGCGAGCTGAACTGGCTCCTCGACGAACTCGTCGAGCGCGTCGGCAGCATCCGCAAGGCGCTCGTGCTCTCCGGCGACGGCCTGGCGACCGGCACCTCCAAGGACCTCTCGCGCGAGGACGGCGAGCACCTGGCGGCCGTGGCCTCCGGCTTCCACAGCCTCGCCAAGGGCGTCGGGCGCCACTTCGACGCGGGCAAGGTCCGCCAGACCGTCGTCGAGCTGGACGAGGCGTTCCTCTTCGTCACCGCCGCCGGTGACGGAAGCGCTCTGGCCGTTCTCGCCGACGCCGACTCCGACATCGGCCAGGTCGCCTACGAGATGACCCTGCTGGTCAAGCGGGTGGGCACGCACCTGGCCACGGCTCCGCGCACCGGCGTGGCCGCCGACGGGTGACCGCCGGCCTGCCCGGGGACGGCTCCGGCGACGGGGACGTGCGCTGGTACGACGACGCGGCGGGCCCGGTGGTCCGCCCGTACGCCATGACCCGCGGGCGCACCCGGCTCGCGGACGGGGCCGGCCTCGACCTCATCGCGGTCGTCGTCGCCGAGGACCCCGCCGGCCGCCCCGCCGCCGCCCTCGCCGACCAGTCGCTGTCCCCGGAACACCTCGACATCGTGGACCTCACGACGGACCTGCCGCGCTCCGTCGCGGAGCTGGCCGCGGGGCTCGACCTGCCGGTCGGCGTGGTGCGGGTGCTCGTCGGCGACCTCCTGAACGCGGGCCTGGTGCGGGTCACCCGCCCCGTGCCGGCGGCCGAACTGCCCGACGAAAGCATTCTGCGCGAGGTGATCGACGGCCTGCGGGCCCTCTGAGACGGCCCGCGGGCCCGCCGGAGCACCTTGACGGGACCTCCGCACCGATCTGACGGGACTTCCGGCGAGACTTGTCGTGGCCATGGTCTTTACGGAACGATCACCAACCACCGGGGGCGCCGGACCCCGGAGCACACCACGACCGGAGGACGAACAACCATGAGGCTCCTGCGCTCCGACCGCGGCCGCACGCGCCCCGCGCCGGCCCCGGTGGCCCTCAAGCTCCTGGTCGCCGGAGGCTTCGGCGCCGGCAAGACCACCCTCGTCGGGTCGGTCAGCGAGATCCGGCCGCTGCGCACCGAGGAACTGCTCACCGAGGCGGGCCGGCCGGTCGACGACACCTCCGGCGTCGAGGGCAAGCGCACCACCACCGTCGCCATGGACTTCGGCCGCATCACCCTCCGCGAGGACCTGGTCCTCTACCTCTTCGGCACCCCCGGCCAGGACCGCTTCTGGTTCCTGTGGGACGAGCTGGCCCGCGGCGCCCTGGGCGCCGTCGTCCTCGCCGACACCCGGCGGCTGCAGGACTGCTTCGCCGCCGTCGACTACTTCGAGCGCCGCGGCATCCCCTTCACCCTCGCCGTCAACTGCTTCGACGGCGCCGCCCGCTACCCCGAGGAGGACGTGCGCGCCGCCCTCGACCTGGACCCCGGGGTGCCGGTGATCCTCTGCGACGCGCGGGAGAAGGAGTCGGTGAAGGGGGTGCTGGTGTCGGTGGTGGAGCAGCGCTTCGCCGAACTCGCCGACCGGGCCGGCTAGCGCCCCCGCGGCCGGCCGCGGCCGCCCGCGCGGCTAGAGCCAGCCGAAGCTCCGCTCCACCGCCTTGCGCCACACCCGGTACTCGGCCTCCCGCTCCTCCGGCGCCCGCCGCGGCGTCCACTCCGCGTCCCGCCGCCAGTGCGCCCGCAGCTCGTCCGGATCGCGCCACACGCCCGTCGCGAGACCGGCCGCGTACGCCGCACCCAGGCTCGTGGTCTCGGCGACCACCGGCCGGATCACCGGCACCCCCAGCACGTCGGCCTGGTGCTGCATCAGCAGGCCGTTGGCGGTCATGCCGCCGTCCACCTTCAGCGAGCTGATCCGCACGCCGGAGTCCTGGAACATCGCGTCGACCACCTCCCGCGTCTGCCAGCTCGTCGCCTCCAGCACCGCCCGCGCCAGGTGCGCCCGCGTCACGTAGCCGGTCAGGCCCGTGATCACGCCGCGTGCGTCCGCGCGCCAGTACGGCGCGTAGAGGCCGGAGAAGGCGGGCACAATGTACGCGCCGCCGTTGTCGGGGACGCTCGCCGCCAGTGCCTCGATCTCGCCGGCCGAGCGGATCAGGCCGAGCTGGTCGCGGAACCACTGCACGAGCGCGCCCGTGACCGCGATCGACCCCTCCAGGCAGTAGACGGCGTCCTCGCCGCCCAGCCGGTAGCCCACCGTCGTCAGCAGGCCGTTCTTCGACGGGACGGGCCGGGTCCCGGTGTTCAGCAGCAGGAAGCTGCCCGTGCCGTAGGTGTTCTTGGCCTCGCCCACCCCGTAGCAGGTCTGGCCGAAGACCGCCGCCTGCTGGTCGCCGAGCGCCGCGGCCACCGGAACGCCGGCGAGCGGCCCCACGGCCCGCCCGTACACCTCGCTGGACGAGCGGATCTCCGGCAGGACGGCCTCCGGGATGCCCATCGCGGCCAGGATCCCGGCGTCCCACTGGAGCGTGCCGAGGTCCATCAGCAGGGTGCGCGACGCGTTCGTCACGTCCGTGACGTGCACCCCGCCGTCCGTGCCGCCCGTCAGGTTCCAGACCAGCCAGGAGTCGACCGTCCCGAACGCGATCTCGCCGTTCACCGCCCGCCGCCGCAGCCCCGGCACGTGCTCCAGCAGCCAGGCCGCCTTGGGCCCGGAGAAGTAGCTCGCCAGCGGCAGGCCCGTCGCCGCCCGGAACCGGTCCTGCCCGTCCGCGCCGCCCAGCTCGCGGCAGAGCGCGTCGGTGCGCGTGTCCTGCCAGACGATCGCGTTGTGCACGGGCTTGCCCGTCGAGCGGTCCCACAGGACCGTCGTCTCCCGCTGGTTGGTGATCCCCAGCGCGCTCAGCTCGCCGGCCCGCAGGCCCGCCGCGGCCAGCGCGCCCGCCACCACCGCCTGCACCTTCGCCCAGATCTCGGCGGCGTCGTGCTCCACCCAGCCCGGCTGGGGGAAGACCTGCCGGTGCTCGCGCTGGTCCGAGCCGACGGCCCGGCCCTCGCGGTCGAAGACGATGCAGCGGCTGGAGGTGGTGCCCTGGTCGATCGCGGCGACGTACGGACCCGTCATGGCGCCTCCTGACCTGGGAGTCTGTCCGGGCCGCGGCGTTCCCGCCCGGACCTGTCCGGACGGGAAGTGTTCACCCGCAGTGACGGAGCGTCAAGGCGTGGAGCGGCCCGGACGGTGCAGCACGGGGAAGTCGAAGTACGTGTCCGGGAACGGCTCCGGCTTGAGCGTGAAGTGCCACCACTCCTCCGGCAGATTGACGAACCCGACGCCTTCCAGGGCGGTCTTCAGCAGCAGCCTGTTCGCCCGCTGCGCGCCCGTGATCCGCGGGTCCAGCGTGTGCGCGAGGGTGTCGAAGCAGTCGAAGCCCGTCCCCATGTCGACAGAGTTGTCGGGGAAGCGCTGCCACCGCGGCGCGTAGCAGGGCACGAGCGGCTCCCCGGGCACGTACGGCCGCGCCGGCAGGACCGGCAGCTTCACCAGCGTCAGGTCCATCGTGCTGCCGCGGCTGTGCCCCGACTTCTCCGCGATGTACCCGTCCGCGAACAGCCGGGTCTTGTCCACGCGGGGATAGAACTCCGCCTTCATCCGCGTGTCCGCGAGGTCCTTCGCCCACTCCACGAAGTCGTTCACGGCCCGCTGCGGGCGGTAGCAGTCGTACACCTTCAGCGAGTAGCCCCGGCGCAGCAGCGAGCGCTGCGCCCGGTGCAGGGCCTCGGCGGCCTCCCGCGTCAGGACGCACAGGGGCCGCCGGTAGCCGTCGACGCGGTGGCCGGTGAAGTTGTGCACGGTGACGTACCGCATCTCCTGCAGGATCGTCGGGTCCACGTCGGCGAGGGCGACGAACCCGCGGGGCGGGCGCGGCTCGTGCGCGGCCGCCTGAGCCGGCGGCGACAACGGGAAGGCCAGCAGGGCCAGGAGAGCCGCTATGAGCAGGGTGACGGCCCGCAAGGCGGCAGGGAACCGGGTTCTGTCCATGCCCTCCAGATAGCAGCGGGGCGGGCGCCCGGGGAAGAGCGCCCGCCCCCTCGCCTCACCGGACGCCCCCGCCCCGCACCCGTACGGGATACCCCACCGCCCCGGCACCCTCCTGCTCCACCACGACCGCCCCGTCCCGCAGGCACGTCGTGAACCGCACCACCTCCGGCGACTCCCACCCGTCCCCCGCGTCGGGGACCAGGACACCGCCGCCCGTACGGCCCGGGGCCGGAGCCCACACCTCCAGCTCCACCGAACCGGCGTCCTCTCCCCGCACCGGAATCACCGACCCCGCCCGCGCCAGCACCGGGATCCGCGACAGCGGCGCGTCCAGCAGCACCTGCCCCGGCCCCTCGTACGCCCGGCCCGTCGCCGTGTCGTACCACAGCCCGCGCGGCAGCCGCACCGCCCGCCGGTCCGCCCCCTGCTCCAGCACCGGCGCCACCAGCAGCGCGTCACCCAGCAGGAACGTGTCCTCGCAGTCCCGCAGCGCCCGGTCCTCCGGCGAACGCCACCACACCGGCCGCACGTACGGCGCCCCGGTGCGCTGCGCCAGGTGCGCCAGCGTCACGAAGTACGGCAGCAGCCGCTCCCGCTCCCGCAGCGCCGCCGCCGTGTGCTTCAGTGCCTCCGCGCCGAACTCCCATGGCTCCCGCCGCCCCGCCGTGATCGCCGAGTGCGTGCGGAACAGCGGCACGTACGCGCCCAGCTGGAACCAGCGCACGAACAGCTCCGGCGACGGGAACCCCGAGAAGCCCCCCACGTCCGGCCCCGAGTACGGCACCCCGCACAGCCCCAGGCCCAGCACCAGCGCCAGCGACGCCCGCAGCCCCGGCCAGCCCGTCGCCACGTCGCCCGACCACGTGCCGCCGTAGCGCTGCATGCCCGCCCAGCCCGAGCGCGAGAACAGGAACGGGCGCTCGGCCGGCCGCAGTTCGCACAGCGCCTCGTACCCCGCCCGCGCCATCGACAGGCCGTACACGTTGTGTGCCTCGCGGTGGTCGCCGCCGCGGCCCTCCAGCGAGTGCCGCGCCGACAGCGGCAGCGACGGATCCCCGAACGGCGCGAACGACACCGGTTCGTTCATGTCGTGCCACACCCCCGAGAAGCCCTGCGCCAGCCGCTCCCCGTACAGCCCGCCCCACCACTTGCGCACCCGCGGATCCGTGAAGTCCGGGAAGACCGACTCGCCCGGCCACACCTCGCCCCGCACCCGCCGCCCCCGGCCGTCCCGCACGAACGCGTCGGCCGCCGCACCGCTGTCGTACACCCACTGGCCCGGCTCGGCCTTCACCGCCGGGTCCACGATCGACACCAGCCGCACCCCCTTCTCCCGCAGCTCCTCCGCCAGCCCCGGCAGATCGGGGAACCGCTCCCGGTCCACCGTGAACACGCGGTGCCCCCGGTAGTGGTCGATGTCCAGGTGCAGCGCCGACAGCGGCAGCCCGCGCTCGGCGTACCCCGCCACCACCCGGCGCACCTCCTGCTCGCTGCCGAAGCCCCAGCGCGCGTGGTGGTGCCCGAGCGCCCAGGACGGCGGCACCGCCGCGGCCCCGGTCAGCGCCGACCAGCCGTGCAGCACCCGCGCCGGCGTCCCCACCAGCACCCAGTAGCGCAGCGGACCGCCGTCCATCCGCACCTCGCACCGGCCCGGCCGGTCGTGGCCCGAGCCCGCCCCCTCCTCGCCCTCCGCCAGCGTGACCCGCCCGTCCCACGCGTCGTCGTGGAACACCAGGTGCGTCCCCGCGTCCGCCACCACCAGCTGCACCGGCATCGTGATGTACAGCGGGTCGTCGCCCGGCCCGAACGCGCCGTCCGGATCGGTGTTCCACAGCCGGTACGTGCCGTCCCGCAGCCGCGGCCCCGCCGACCGGCCGCCCAGCCCGAAGAAGCGCGCGTCCGCCGGCACCTCCGACCGGACCGCCCAGCGCGCCCCGCCCCGCTGCACACCGGCCTCCGTACCCGCCGGCTCCCACCAGCGCGGCGGCAGGTCGCGCCGCAGCAGGACACCGCCCGGCGTCCGCACCTCCACCGTCCCGTGCCGGCCCACCACGACCAGCACCCGCTCCGACACCACCCGCCAGCCGCCGTCGGTGTCCGGCTCCAGCACCGCCCGCTCGTCCGCCTCCGGCCCCTGCCCGGCCAAGGCGTACGAGGGCTCCGGCCCGGCCCCGTCCCAGCCGCAGAACACCGCCCCGCCCACCGCCACCCGCACCCGCAGCGACGACCGCGCGAAGTGCACCACCCCGCCGCCCGGCAGGGGATCGGCCCCCCGCGCCGCACCCGGCACCCGGGCCCGCTCCGCACCCGGCCGCGGCAGCCCCGCCCTGTCCGTGCACCGCCGCCGCAGCGCCGACCGAAGGGACCGCACCCCCCGCGCCGTACGGACCGTCCTCACTAACCGCAGCAGATCACGCGCATCCATGCTGCTCAGCCTGCCACCCGCACGATCGCCGGCGCCCGGCGTTCAGAAGGCGTTCACCCGCGCAGGGAGGACGGGGGAGCGCCCGCGCACGCAGGGAGCAGAGTGAAGGAGACGCACGGTGAGGAGTGAAGGAGACGCACGGTGAGGAGTGAAGGAGACGCACGGTGAGGAGTGAGGGAGAGGCACGGTGAGGAGTGAGGGAGATGTACGCCACCGGCTCTGGTGCAGGAGTCGATCACGTGGCATCGTCCTTGCTCAGCCGCGCCGTGCGCTCACCCGGCCCCTGCGCGGCACCGCCCACGACGCGCAGGAGCCCGGGAGCAGTCATGACCACCGCACCGCAGCACGCCGGCCGCCCGGAGCCCCTCTGGAGCCCCGGCCCGGAACGCATCGCCCGCGCACAGGTCACCCGCTTCCAGGAGTGGGCCGCCCAGCGGCACGGCGCCCCGGCCGCCGTCCCCGGCGACCCCGCCGCGAGCTACGCCGCACTCCACCGCTGGTCCGTCGAGGAGCTGGAGACGTTCTGGCAGGCCTTCACCGAATGGTCCGGCGTCCGCTTCTCCCAGCCCGGCGAGCGCGTCCTCGCCGACCGCTCCATGCCCGGCGCGCGCTGGTTCCCCGGCGCCGCCCTCAACTACGCCGAGCACGCCCTGCGCGCCGCCGAGGACCCCGCGCGGGCGGACGAACCGGCCCTCCTCGCCGTCGACGAGACCCACGAGCCCCGCCCCGTCACCTGGGCCGGGCTGCGCCGTCAGGTCGGCTCGCTCGCCGCCGAGCTGCGCCGCCTCGGCGTGCGCCCCGGCGACCGCGTCAGCGGCTACCTGCCCAACGTCCCGCAGGCCGTCGTCGCCTTCCTCGCCACCGCGGCCGTCGGCGGCGTGTGGACCTCCTGCGCGCCCGACTTCGGCGCCCGCAGCGTCCTCGACCGCTTCCAGCAGGTCGAGCCGGTCGTCCTGTTCACCGTCGACGGCTACCGCTACGGCGGCAAGGAGCACGACCGCGCCGGCACCGTCACCGAGCTGCGCGCCGGCCTGCCCACGCTGCGCGCCGTCGTCCACATCCCGCTGCTGGGCACCCCGGCCCCCGAGGGCGCCCTGGAGTGGGACGCCCTGGTGGCGGCGGACACCGAGGCCGTCTTCGAGCAGGTCCCCTTCGACCACCCGCTGTGGGTGCTGTACTCCTCCGGCACCACCGGCCTGCCCAAGGCCATCGTCCAGTCCCAGGGCGGCATCCTCGTCGAGCACCTCAAGCAGCTCTCCCTCCACTGCGACCTCGGCCCCGGCGACCGCTTCTTCTGGTACACCTCCACCGGCTGGATGATGTGGAACTTCCTCGTCTCCGGCCTCCTCGTGGGCGCAACCGTCGTCCTCTACGACGGCAGCCCCGGCCACCCCGACACCGGCGCCCAGTGGCGCGTCGCCGAGCGCACCGGCGCGACCCTCTACGGCACCTCGGCCGCGTACGTCATGGCCTGCCGCAAGGCGGAGGTCCACCCCGGCCGGGACTTCGACCTCTCGCGCGTCAAGTGCGTGGCCACGACGGGCTCGCCGCTGCCGCCGGACGGGTTCCGCTGGATCCACGAGGAATTCCATGAAGAGGGGAGGGAGGACATGTGGATCGCCTCGGTCAGCGGCGGCACGGACGTCTGCAGCTGCTTCGCGGGCGCCGTCCCCACCCTCCCCGTCCACATCGGCGAGCTCCAGGCCCCCTGCCTCGGCACCGACCTGCAGGCCTGGGACCCGCACGGCAAGCCCCTCGTCGACGAGGTCGGCGAGCTGGTCGTCACCAAGCCCATGCCGTCGATGCCCGTCCGCTTCTGGAACGACCCCGACGGCACCCGCTACCGCGAGAGCTACTTCGAGATGTTCCCCGGCGTCTGGCGGCACGGCGACTGGATCACCCTCACGTCGCGCGGCAGCGTCGTCATCCACGGACGCTCGGACTCCACCCTCAACCGGCAGGGCGTCCGCATGGGCTCCGCCGACATCTACGAGGTCGTCGAACGGCTCCCCGAGATCCGCGAGTCCCTCGTCATCGGCGCCGAACAGCCGGACGGCGGCTACTGGATGCCGCTCTTCGTCCACCTCACGCCGGGCGCCCGGCTGGACGACGCGCTGCTGGACCGCATCAAGCGCACCATCCGCGAGAACCTCTCGCCGCGCCACGTCCCCGACGAGGTCATCGAGGTCCCGGCGATCCCGCACACCCTCACCGGCAAGCGGATCGAGGTCCCGGTCAAGCGCCTCCTCCAGGGCACGCCGATGGAGAAGGCGGTCAACCCGGGCTCGGTGGACAACGCGGAACTGCTGAAGTTCTACGAGGAGCTCGGCAAATCCAGCCCGTCCGGCGATTGAGGACGAGCGCGTTCAGCGCGATACGGGGCCCGGCGGAGCCCGGTCACGGGAGGGGGCGGGCAGGGCAAGGAACCGCCCGCCCTACCCCCCGTACGTCGCCTGCGCCTCACCCAGTACCGAAGAAAAATCGGCGGCAAGCCGAACCGCCTCGTCGGGCCGCAGATCCGTCACAGTGATCCGCACCCCGGGCGCGGTCCCGATCCGGAACCGCGCCCCCGCGGCCACCCACCACCCCGACGACCGCAGCCCGTTGACCACGGCCGCCTCGTCCCGCACGGGCACCCACACGTTCAGCCCGCCGCGCCCGTACGCGGGGATCCCGCGCCGGGCCAGCTCCCCGATCAGCGCCTCGCGCCGCGCGGCGTAGGCGGCGCGTGCCTCCTCCACGAGGGCCAGGGCCGACGGATCGGTCAGCAGCCCGGCCACCGTCTCCTGCAGCAGGTGGCTGACCCAGCCGGACGTCAGCAGCAGCCGCCCGTCGTGCCGTGCCAGCGTGGTCGCGTCGCAGGCCACCGCCGCCCAGCGCAGGTCGGGCCCCAAGTGCTTGGTGACCGTACGGACCTGGGCCCAGCGCGGCGGACCGCCCCCGGCGGTCAGGCTGTGCAGCGGGGCACCGCAGACCTCCGCGGCGTAGTCGTTCTCGATCACCAGGACCTCCGGCGCCTCCGCGAGCACCGCGGCCAGGGCGTCCCGGCGCCCGGCGGTGAAGCCGCCCCCGTACGGATTCTGCGACCGGGGGCAGCAGATGACGGCCCGCACTCCGCCGCGCACCGCGGCCCGCAGCTCCTCCGGCCGCATCCCCTCGTCGTCCACCGCGACCGGCACGACCCGCAGGCCGAGCGCGGGCACGAGGTCGAGCATGTGGTGGTAGCCGGGGTCCTCCATCGCCACCGCGTCACCGGGGCGGAGCTCGGTGGAGAGCAGCCGGGCCACGCAGTCGAGCGCACTGTGCGCGAACGTCACGTGCGCGGACGGGACGCCGTCGCGCTCGTACCAGGCGCGGGTGATCTCCTCCAGCCGCGGCAGCCGCGGCGCGGAGCGGTGCGAGCGCGCCCCGTGAGCCGGCTGCCCGGGCGGCACGAGCGCGGGCAGGAAGGCCGGGTCGGGATGGCCGCCCGCCAGGTCGCGCAGCCCTTCCGGCACCTTCGGCGGGCGCCGGGAGGCGACCGCGGGGGCCTCGGCCACCACCGTGCCGCCGCGCCCGCGCGTGACGACGATGCCCCGGCGGCGCAGCTCCTTGTACGTGGTGGCGACCGTTCCCGGGCTCACCCCGAGCCGCTCGGCCAGCGCGCGCACCGGAGGGAGCGGGCTCCCCGGGGCCAGGGCGCCGTCGGCGACACCGCGCTCGATGGACGCGGCGATTCCCTTGGCGTTCATCCCCGTGAACTCGTATTGTGTTGCCACAGATCTGAGTATGTATCAATACAATATCCGGGTCAAGGGGGATCAGCACATGCAGATACCGGGGGGACGCGACGGCCGCCGCATGCTGGCCGTCACCTTCGTCGACAAGGCCGGCTCCGGCCTCTGGGCCGCCACCGCAGCCCTGTACTTCACCTACGTCGCCGGCCTCCGCACGACCGAGATCGGCCTGCTGCTCGGCGTCGCCGGCGCCGTCGGCATCGCCGGCCCGCCCCTCGCGGGCCTCCTCGCCGACCGCGTCCCCCTCCGGCCGCTGCTCGCCGCCGTCCAGGCCCTCCGCGCCGTCGCCTCCCTCGCCCTCCTCACCACCACGGACCTCCGGCTCCTGCTCGCCGTCACCGCCGCCGGCAGCCTCGGCGACCGCGCGTCCTCCGTCCTCACCAAGCTCTACGCGACACGCATCGCGGGCCCCGACCGCAGCCGCTACCAAGCCCTCAACCGCACCGTCTCCAACCTGGGCTGGGCCGTCGGCGGACTCGTCGCCGCCGCGGCCCTCAGCACCGGAACGACCGCCGTCTACCGCTGGCTGCTGACCGGCGACGCGCTCTCCTTCGCCACCATCGCCCTCCTCACCCTGCGCTGCGGCGAACCGCCGTCGCCGTCGCGCGTCGTCGCCACCGGCGGCACCGGAGCGAAGGCCGGCACCCCGGCAGCGGGGGAGAAGACCCCCGCCCCCGGACCCAGCCCCTGGCGCGACCGCCGCTACCTCGCCTACACCGCCACCGAAGCCGTCCTCTTCCTCGACGACTCCGTCTTCAACGTCGGCCTCGCCCTGTGGGCCGTCACGGCAACGACCCTCCCCCACGAGGCCGTTCCCCTCCTCCTCGTCCTCAACAACGTCCTCGTCGTCTGCTTCCAGGTCCCCTTCGCCCGCTTCGGCAGCACCCCGGCGAAAGCACGCGGCACGCTCTTCCCCCTGGCCGCCGCCTTCCTCGCGGGAGGAGCGGCCCTCGCCGCCTCCGCCACCAGCACCCCCTGGCTCGCCGCAACGGCACTGACCCTGGCCGCCGTCGCCTTCACCGTCGCCGAGATGCTCCACGCCACCGTGTCCTGGGAACTCTCCGTCGCCCTCGCACCGCCCACGGCCCAGGGCGCCTACCTCGGCGTCCACGGCCTCGCACAAGCCGCTCAGCGCAGCGCCGGACCCCTGGTCGTGACCGGCGCCATCGCGGTCGGACCCCTCGGCTGGCTCGGCCTCGGCACAGGTCTCGCCGTCATGTGCCTCGCCCAGCGCAGGCTCACCCACGACGATGACAAGACAGCAATGTCAGTGCCTCGCATTACGGTGAGTGAGCATTGATCACACGCGCTGAGGGGGAGACACATGGCGCACACGAGCGACGGCCGAGGAAGGCCGGCAAGCGGGGGCCGCACCGGGGGCGGGAAGCGCATCCCGGCCGGGAAACGGCCGCACACCAAGCAGCGGGACGGCAGGAAGAGACCACTCACCGAACGGCGCATGGTCAGCGCCCGCCGCCGGCTGCGCAGCGAAGTCCCCAGCACCGTGGCCGTCCTGGCCGGCGCGGAGGACTTCGCGGCCATGCAGGGCTACGCAAGCTTCGCCTTCGACGACCACGCCACGTACATGCGGCAGATGGAGGGCCTGCTGCGCGAGTTCGCCGCCCGGGGCACGCACACGAGCGTCGCCCTCTTCGACCCCGTCGGCTACGAGGAGTTCTGCACCGAGTCCCGCCTCGACCCCGACACCCCGGCCAGCCGCACGCGCTACACCGCGGA
Source organism: Streptomyces sp. XH2 (assembly GCF_049725035.1). Lineage (NCBI taxonomy): Bacteria > Bacillati > Actinomycetota > Actinomycetes > Kitasatosporales > Streptomycetaceae > Streptomyces > Streptomyces sp. XH2. Next base: position 257,089 of record NZ_JBMMMZ010000017.1, read on the forward strand.
GGTCGCCGCCGCCGGCACCAAGGTCACCTACGAGGGCCAGCCCCTCGCCCGCCTGCTGCCCCGCCTCGTCGCCGAAGCGGAACAACAGGCCACCTGGGAGCACGCCTCCGCCCTGCTCACCCGCGGCGACTGCGACTCCTGCGGCGAGGACATCGGCCGCGCCGGCTTCGCCCGTGCCACCGCACTCCTGCGCCGGATCATCGAAGCGGCCGGCCCCGGCACCCACCACCTCGTCTGCAGCATCCCGGCCGAAGGACCGGCCCCGCTCGTCGCCGTCCTCCACACGGAGAGCCACGACGACGGACTGCTGCACCTCGGCGAGGCGGCCGCACTCCTCTTCTGCACGGTCCTCGCGGCAGGCATCGCCACGGACCGGCCCGGAGGAGTCGTCCTGCGCAGCACGCTGCCCGGCCGGCGCGACACCGTCCGCGGCTGGAAGCTCAAAGACGGCGGCAGGCTCCACCCGCTGACCGAAGCGGAAGTCTTCTCCGCCTACTGCACCGACACCCGCACCGGCGAGCCCGTACCACCGGAGCCCGGCGTCGACTACCGCGCGGGGCTGCCCCTGGACGACTGAGGGACAGCCGGGAAACGAAGGAAGGGTGCCCCGCCACCGGCGGGACACCCTTCACCTCACATCACCGCTACGGCGACGGCCGGCTCACTCGCCGGACAGCACCGCCTGCGCGGCCAGCCGGGCCTCCTCCGCGGAGTCCGTCGCACGGGCCGCGGCAGCGGCACGCTCACACTGGGCCAGCGTGTGCTTGGCCAGCGTCGCGCGGACATACGGAATCGACGCCGCACCCATGGACAGGCTCGTCACGCCCAGACCGGTCAGCACACACGCCAGCAGCGGGTCGGACGCGGCCTCACCGCACACGCCGCAGCTCTTGCCCTCGGCCTTGGCCGCCTCGGCGGACGCGGCGACGAGGTCGAGCAGCGCCGGCTGCCACGGGTCCTGCAGCCGCGAGACCGCACCGACCTGACGGTCGGCCGCGAACGTGTACTGCGCCAGGTCGTTGGTGCCCAGCGACAGGAACTCGACCTCCTGCAGGATCGAACGCGCCCGCAGCGCGGCGGAGGGGATCTCCACCATCGCACCGAACTTCGCCTGCAGCCCGGCCTCGCGGCACGCGTCCGCGAACGCCTTCGCGTCCGTGCGGTCCGCCACCATCGGGGCCATGACCTCGAGGTAGACCGGCAGCCCCTCGGCGGCCTTCGCCAGCGCGGTGAGCTGCGTGCGCAGCACCTCCGGGTGGTCGAGCAGCGTCCGCAGACCCCGCACGCCCAGCGCCGGGTTCGGCTCGTCGGCCGGCGTCAGGAAGTCCAGCGGCTTGTCCGCGCCCGCGTCCAGCACCCGCACGACCACACGGCCCTCGGGGAACGCCTCCAGCACCTTGCGGTACGCCTCGACCTGCTTGGCCTCGGACGGCGCCTTCGCGCTGTCGTCCAGGAACAGGAACTCGGTACGGAACAGGCCCACGCCCTCCGCACCCGCCTCGACCGCGGCCGCCACGTCCGCCGGGCCACCGATGTTCGCCAGCAGCGGCACCTTGTGACCGTCCGACGTCGCACCCGGGCCGGACGACGCCGACAGCGCCGCCTTGCGCTCCTCGGCCGTCCTGATCAGCTCGGCGCGCTTCTCCGGGCTCGGGTCGACGAAGATGTCGCCCGTGCTGCCGTCCACGGCCACCACCGTGCCCTCGGCAAGCTCACCCGCACCCGGCAGCGCCACCACGGCCGGCACCCCGAGCGCCCGCGCCAGGATGGCGCTGTGGCTGGTCGGCCCGCCCTCCTCGGTCACGAAGCCCAGCACCAGCGTCGGGTCCAGCAGCGCCGTGTCGGCGGGAGCCAGGTCCCGCGCGATCAGCACATAGGGCTCGTCACTGTCCGGCACGCCCGGCATCGGCACGCCCAGCAGGCGCGCGACGATACGGTTCCGCACGTCGTCCAGGTCGGCCACCCGGCCGGCCAGGTACTCGCCCGCGTTGGCGAGCAGCGCGCGGTAGGCGGCGAAGGCGTCGTACACCGCGCGCTCCGCGGTGCTGCCGACGGTGATGCGCCGTTCGACGTCGGCCATCAGCTCGGGGTCCTGGGCCATCATGGCCTGGGCCTCCAGCACGTGCTGGGCCTCGCCACCGGCCAGGTTGCCGCGCGCGATGAGGTCGGCGGCCACAGCTTCCACGGCCTGGCGGGCGCGGCCCTGCTCGCGCGGCGCCTCCTCCGTCGGAATCTGCTTGGCCGGCGGCTCCAGCACCGCCGTGCCCATGTGCCGGACCTCGCCGATGGCCACACCGTGGCTCACGCCGACGCCTCGCAGCGTTGTCTCCATTTCACCCGTCTCCGGTTGATGCGGCGGCCCGCGCCGCCGCGGTTGGATGTCGTACGTGCCGCGCCCCTTGTGGGGGAGCGGTATCGGCTACTGCCAGCTGAAGAGCTGGTCGCCGGCCTTGACGTCGCCGTCCTCGCGGACGTCGCCGAGCGAGTCGGCGGTCGCCTCGAGCGCGACGATCGGGCAGATCGGCGACTTGCCGGCGGCCTCGACGGCGACCGGGTTCCAGCGCACGACCTCCTGGCCGCGGGTCACGGTGTCACCCTTGTTCACGAGCAGCTCGAAGCCCTCGCCGTTGAGCTGGACGGTGTCGATGCCGAGGTGCGTCAGCACACCGTGGCCCTCGGCGTCGACGACGACGAACGCGTGCGGGTGCAGCGAGACGATGACACCGTCGACGGGGGAGACCGCGGCGTGCGGCTCACGGACGGGGTCGACGGCGGTACCGGGTCCCACCATCGCGCCGGAGAAGACCGGATCGGGCACTGCCGCGAGTCCGATGGCGCGTCCGGCGATCGGGGACGACACGGTGGTCATGGGAAGCCTCCCAGGTGGAGATTCGTCACGCGCCGTCACTACCTGTCCTGGACGGCGCACTGATCGGAAGCCTAAGTCATAGGAACTGAGGATTCCGCACGAGTGAAGAGGGCCCTGGCGTGTGCGGTGCGTAATCGATTTGCCTCGGGTGGGGAGGGCATGTACTGTCAGATCCCTGCCCACGACCGAGGCCCGCAGACAACTGCCGGCAAGGTGGGGGCAGCACCCATCAGAAGTGATCCTTTCTCGGTTCTGCTGCTGTGTGTCCGTATGCCTTTGTGTTTACGGAAAACAGGGCGGTGAGAGAGCGGAAAGACTCCTGATAGAGTGTGAAACAACGAAGGGAAGCGCCCGGAGGAAAGCCCGAGAGGGTGAGTACAAAGGAAGCGTCCGTTCCTTGAGAACTCAACAGCGTGCCAAAAGTCAACGCCAGACTATAAAATACCCCGTCTTCGGTCTGTATGGATCGGGACGCGGTTCCTTTGAAAGTCCTGCCGGTCCTTCGGGGCTGACAGGCAACACAGCGAGGACGCTGTGAACGACCGGGACTATTCCTCCTGGTTGTTCCGCTCAACGCGAGTGTCACACCGG